>NZ_JAHPPD010000003.1 GCF_019061365.1 Lentilactobacillus dabitei | reverse complement strand
GCAAACATCATTTTACAGAAATTTGGCCATGGGCCATTCTTTATTTAATTAGTGTTGCACTTAAAGTGTAAATTCAAGCTTTTAAAAAAGTGCTGAGAGGAGATTGAGAATGGTTAATTGGCAAGATGACCGTATTGGTTCAGCAATCAATGGAACCAATCCCATGATAATGAGCGAAATGCCGGGTGGATTCGCAGCATTTGGCGACACCCAATTTTTGCCTGGTTATTCTGTTTTATTGCCTAAGCGGGAAGTGGCCTCATTGAACGATCTGACGATTTCTGAGCGGACGTTATTTTTGACAGACATGAGTCTCCTAGGTGATGCGGTTCTACAAGCAACCGGAGCTATCCGAATTAACTATGATATTTTAGGAAATACCGATAACTTCTTACACGCCCACGTATTTCCTCGATATCAGAGTGAACCGCCTGAACGATTAAAAAAGCCGGTGTGGTTATATAGCCCCGATCATTGGTTTGATGAGCGGTATGCTTATGCCCCTGATCGGGATGGAAAATTGCGGGCGCAAATTACCGAGTTGTTAAAATCGGCGATAAAGTAACTTGACAATTCTCTTTAAAAATTGGGCAGGTTGTGATGATCTACATGGATGACTGCTATTTTTTGCCTACGATGGGGTTGCGGACGAATAATTGTCCTAAATGATTTTATAAATGGTATCAAAAAAATGTTCTGAAGCCGATGGAAAAGTTTCAGAACATTTTTTGTATGATGATTAAGTTAGTTGTGCCATAAATCACCTGCGTATAGTAATTGCAGGTGATTTGCTTTATTAATTGTTTAATCCCTTGACCAGTGATAAGCCAATTTCAAATCCAAGGCCATGGGCATATCGCTCAATGGTCGTTAAGGAGGGGGTGGCGACTAAACGTTCGATTCTTGCCAACTGGGGTTGCTTCATGCCAATCTGGTCGGCAAGGTCTGTTTGGGAGATGCCTCGTTTGATTCGTTCCGAACGAAGAGTTGTCAGGATTTCGGCAACTTTCATTTCAGCAGTGGACGGGGGTTGCACATTGGGGTTCATTTGATTTAACGTCGGCATTCGATTCTTTCTCCTTTGGTTAATGATATCCATTAATCATTTTAGCAGTTTTTCGGCCCAAGCACGGTTAATCATCCACAAAAGTTGAGATTTTGTCCTTTTGCCGTTGCCAATCCCGTCAGCTAAGGCAATAAGACTCTGAATAAGTGGTTAACATTGGCTGAGCCTCTAATTGTTAAATACGCAGAAATGGCCGGCTAGTTTTTGGATAATTGATCGTTGTCATCTGCATCAACAACTTACTTAATTGAGATAGCTTATTGTTAGTAGAACCCCCAACATTAAGGAATTGTATATCATTATTTGAAGTGGTTCTTTAACACTTTTGTCATAATCGATCAGAGTTTCTTAAGACATTCTAATAATCCTTATAATTGAGTGCTGGTTGATTCCATTGAGATTGTTTTTTGTTACGATAGGTTTGCTTCAACGTATTACAGAAATATTTCAATCATGTGACAGATACATAGGGGGCTTTTAGATGCGATTTAAACGGTGGTTAATTTTAGTTCCTTTACTCGTGTTATTGATGGGGTGTAGTTCCGCAGGAAAGTCGAGTCAGGATAAGGCTCAAAACAATAATGGCAAATTTAACGGGTTAACTCTGGACGTTTCCCGGCGGCACTATCACCTTTCAACGTTAGTCAAATTTATCAATTTGGTGGCTGCGAACCATGGCAATTTTGTTCAACTTCATCTGACTGACGATCGAGATTTTGCTATCGAAAATCAAACGGTTGGCCAGACCTTGGATCACGCGACAAAAAAAGATGGCGTTTGGCGCAATAACCAGACAAAGCAGGCCTTTTACAGCAAGGCCCAGATTCGCTATTTAGTTAATATTGCTCAGAAGCGTGGTGTAACGTTGATTCCAGAAATTGATACTCCAGCCCACGTCAACGGGTTGGTTGACACGATGAAGGCTAATGGCAAGGCGAAACTCGCCCGGCAACTCAGCTGGTATTCAAGGAGCTATGGTGATGAGCTGCATTTGAATCAGGCCAGCATTGATTTTGTTAAGAATATTGATAATGAAGTTGGGACGGAATTTGATAATCAAAACAACGCCCGGTTCCATTTGGGTGGGGATGAATTTACTGATAAGCTCACCAAAAATCCGGCCTACGTTAAATATTTAAATGCAACCAGCACCAACGTTGAAAAACTTGGGTTTATCCCCGAAGCTTGGAATGATGGGTTCCTGAACAGTGAGTTGGGTGATCTCAATAAGCATATTCAAGTCACCTATTGGAATTGGACGGCGGATCAGTCAGGCAGCCTGGGAGCCCGACGGAAAAAAGCCTGGGCCTCGATGCCGAAATTGATCAGTCACCATTTCAAAGTTTTGAATTACAACGATTATTATTTGTATTTCAACATTACTAAAGCCAACCTGGCGCCTAAAAATGTCGCCTATATGACTAAGGATATGAAGCAATACTGGAAGCCGACGCTCTGGCATTCCGACCACGCCACCAAGCTTAAATCACTCAATGGGATTGTTGGCAGCAGTGCCTCAATTTGGGGAGATTCGGTCGCCACAATTTCAGATAAAAAAGTTTATCAGGCCGGTTACCAATTTATCAAAGAATTTCTGGTTCTGGCCCGGAAGCCGGCTTGAATGAAGGGGATAGAAAAGGGGGAAGATCATGAACACACTTAGTTCATTTGTGATTTTATATCCAGTGATTGTTTCGACCGTTTGGATTATTGGCTCAGTATTCTTTTCGATTCAGCAGCGACGAGTGCCACTCATAAATTTTCATGCTGGCCAACCTGATGATTTGGTTTCGGTGTTGATCCCGGCACATAACGAGGCTGACACCCTGAAAAAAGTTGTCGAATCTGTCGCCAATATCACGTATTCCAAATTAGAACTCATTTTAATCAACGATGGCAGTGACGACGACACCCTCGCTGTGATGCACGAACTGGCAGAGGAATACACGAAACGATTTCCGGTTAAGATCATTAATATTGAAAGAAATCAAGGGAAAGCCAACGCCTTAAATAATGGTGCCAAGTTAGCTGAGGGCGAGTTTCTCCTGTGTCTGGATGCAGATTGTTACGTTGACAAGGATGCTTTGAAGCCAATGCTCGCCCAATTTTACAACGATCCCCACGTTGGCGCCGTTGCTGGCAAGCCGATTGTTCGCAATCGAACCAGCATATTAGGCCGCTTGGAGTTGTTAGAATACGTTGGGGTTATCGATATTATCAAACGCGGTCAGGCATTTGTGACCGGCCACATTACGACCGTTTCTGGAGTCGTTGTAGCTTATCGAAAAGCGGCTTTGGCAGATGCCGGTTGGTGGAATGCCGATGCGATTACTGAAGATATTGATGTGACTTGGCGTCTATATCATCATAAGTGGCAGGTTGTTTATTGTCCGCAATCGGTAGCTTGGATTCTGGTTCCCGAGCACATTAAAGATCTGGTCCACCAGCGAAGACGCTGGGCACGGGGCGGCTTTGAAGTCTTATTTCGTAACCGGGGGATGTTTGTGACCGGGCGCTTGAGTGAGCAATGGCTGCTCATGGATATGATTTTAACCGACCTATGGGCCATCAGCTGTTCATTTGTTACGTTATTTTATTTGATCACAGTCCTATTTACCGGTGATCTCATTATGGATGGTGTGATCTTATTTCTGTTATTATTTATTAGCTTGGTTCAATTTCTGATTGGCTATGCAGATTCAAGAAAATCTGATTTCATTAATTGGCATGACTTGTTATTATTACCGCTCTACGTCATCTTTTATTGGTTTATCAACTTGGTCAGCTGTTTAACCGCTCTTGGCTCTTTTTTCTTGGATCCACGCCACGTTGGAAGTTGGCGCAGCCCAGATAGGGGGCTTTAAAATGAAATCAAACAAACGAACTTCAGGTTTGATCATTCGCAAACGGTCATCCTTTTTAACAAATGTTAGGCGGGCACTGATTTTAGTCATCTTGTGGCTTATTACGGGCTATGTCATCTATATTAATGTTTGTTTTCTTTTGAACGCTTATTCGGATGCTCTGGTTTCTGATTACCTAGTGTTAAATCTTTCTTTTAGAGCATACGCGTCGTTTGCATTGTTGGTTTTAGCTGTCGCAATTTTAATGATTGCATTTGGTTGGTGGCGAATTCGACGATTGGAACGGAGGGCGAGAAACCATGACTAAAACACAACGAAAGTGGGCCCTAACCGGATTTATTGTGCTGTTTTTGAGTTTATTGGCATACAGCACCCATCGAAACATCGAATATGAGCTGGGTAATCGCCCTAGTTATGCCATTTCAGCTCACGACCAGCAGATTAAGAATGGGGTGATGGTCTTTTGCTATCATCGAGTCTTGGATAATACCCGAATCGTTAAATTTGATGAAGATGTGTCACCAAATAGCCAGTTTCATGACTTTAATGTTAATTTACCAGAATTCAGGCAGCAGATGAATTATCTCCAAGACCATCACATTAAAGTAATCTCCATGCCTGAGCTGATCAGAAAGATTGATCGGCATGAGCCAATTCGGGGAAAGATGGTGACGATTACCTTCGATGATATTGACCGAACGATGATTGGCAACGCCTTGCCGGTATTATTGGAGCATCATTATCCGTTCACCGATTCAATTATTACTGGAAATACTGGGTGGTATAAGCAAGGCACAAAGCTCGCAACCTGGCCGGCAATTTTACGGATGAAAAAGCGTGCTGGTAACTTGGTCACATTTGGTGTTCATACCAATCGAATGCACTATTTAGTGGATAATGGAACCCCAGTGTTCAATCTTCCCCGCAACTATACCCGCTTCAAGCACGATTACGCCACCAGCCAAGATGTGCTGAAAGAAAAAATTGGCTATCGTTCACCGATCTTCACATACCCATACGGTAGTGGGACCCCGCAGATTCAAAAGTTTCTGGATGAACAACGGCAATTAAAGGTGGTCCTCACTTTGAACGATGGCATTGTGACTGATCGAAGTAACTTGAAGCAAACTCCAAGAGTCATTATTAACTCTAGTAGTTGGCCAAGTGTTGAGAGGTGGATATGTAGTTAACTACTCCGATTATTAACCGCTTGGTTTCGCACTCTTAAAATAGTCACATTTTTCCGTTTCCTTCAGCCAACTTAACGAAAATTTGCTAATAAATGCGCTTTCTTTGGTGCTATACTTTGTGCGCTTGTAAAAGTATACACAATCACCATGAACGATCAAAACAGCTTCTGACCATAATCGACAGATTGTTTATCCTGATTGAATACCGCAGTCATCAGGGAGGAATTGCTTTGGAAAGTTCAACAAATGGTTCAATGGTGCATTACGCACTTAAGCCGGATATTGCAAAGTTTGGTGGATATGTTTTAGCAATTTTTGTTGTTGGTTGGGTACTGGTATTTTCTTATCTGAATCGATACCCTGCGTTATTGGGGATGGCGTTTTTATCATTTACGTTTGGCCTTCAGCACGCCTTTGATGTTGATCACATTTCTGCAATTGACAACATGACTCGAAAGCTGGTCAATGATGGTAAAAATACCCATGGGGTCGGTTTTTACTTTTCACTTGGTCATTCGCTGGTGGTCATCATCATGGCCCTCATCACGATTTTCTTTGTCGAGTGGTCAAAGACAAAGCTGCCCGCACTACAAAACGTTGGCGGCATCTTCGGCACGTTATTTGCCGGGTTTATGTTAATTCTGCTTGGAACCATTAACCTCGTGATTTTAGTCGGAATTTGGAAGTCGTTTAAAGCCATCAATAATGGCAACGTTGAGCAGGCAAATCAATCGACTGACACGAAGATTTTTAGATTTTTCAAAAAGAGTATTAATTTGATCAATCACAATTGGCAGGTTATCTGCGTTGGTTTCCTGTTTGGGTTGGGATTTGACACAGCCACTCAAATCGCCGTTTTGGCAACTTCAGCGGTTGCAACCAGTAAAGGCATTCCGTGGTTTGCTGTTTTCTCATTCCCATTGTTGTTTACGGCGGGGATGTGCCTAATGGATTCCAGTGATGGCTTATTCATGAGCACTGCCTACAGCTGGGTGTTCTCTTCACCATATCGGAAGGTGTATTATAATTTAGCGCTCACTGGCCTGTCAGTCACCGCAGCGTTCTTCGTCGGCATCGTCGATGTTTTACAGGCCTTTGGATCGGATATCCATTCCCATTTCTTTATTATCAAATGGGCACAGGCATTGAACTTCAATATCCTTGGCATTATGCTCGTTGGCCTGTTTATCATCACCTGGAGTGTGGCCCTCATTTGCTGGCAAGTCTTTAACCTCAATGAAAAAGATGAAGCCTTAAAGGAAAAGGATGAGGCCTTGCAAAAAGCGGACTTTTTACAAAATGATCAGCACCGTCAATAGAATCAATTTTGCATGAATCGCTCATTTCTGTTAGACTACTTCCAATCGTTTGGTTGTAAAAGAAAGGATAGATTAATGCAAATTTCTAAGACACTTACCATTCTCGGAGTAACGGCCGGCTTGGCAGCAATTGTTCCTGCTGCTCAGTCTGCTCATGCAAAGACGATGGCTAATCCAGTTCCCCAGGCACTTCAAGGAACTTGGTACGGCAAATATTCAGATGGCACAACTGGCAAGAGCGCGGTAAAATATCGACTGACAAAGTACACGTTCAAGCAGGGAGCCGCCAAGGCCACGAACCAAAACTATCAGGCAATTACTTTCTACGATAACGTTGATAAATACGCGAATACCAAGGATAGCAATTACTTATTTAAAGTCGCTAACAAAGTCAACAAGCACGGTTATTGGAAGTTGACGCTCATCAACGTCAACAGTCCACTTTATTTCAAGAAGGTTCAGCACAACGGTAAGACGGCCTTGAAAATGTACTCTTATCTCAGCTCGAACAGCAAAAAAGCACAAATTAACTATTATTATCAAAAATCAGAATAAATAGTATATTTTGATCAAGAGATTGGGACCAAAGGCGTTTTGATCCCAGAATTTAAGTGAAAAAGTAATGCATTTTGGTTTTGGAATGCATTATTTTTTTGGCTTAAATGGCCGGGATCAGCCGTTTGTCGCTTCCCATTACCTCACTTTTGTTCAATGCGTACAACAATCTTGACTGATCCGGTGAGTCATGTTGAACGGTTCACAATTAATGTTATGATTCTCTTGGACTAGAAATTATTTAGTAATGATAGGAAGTGGATTTTATGAATCGTTCAAATCGTTTAAAACGGATGGTCTTGGCGGCGATGTTGTTGGCATTATGTGTTATTGGCGCCAACGTTAAGATTATGGGATCGGTGGCATTTGATTCAGCACCGGCATTTTTGGGGGCTATTTTGCTGGGACCTGTATTTGGTGGCTTTCTTGGCATATTTGGTCACTTAGTGTCGGCTGCATTGGCGGGATTTCCACTCACCTTGCCGATTCACTTGATCATCGCTGTTGCAATGGGAATCTGTATGTTTGTCTTTGGCTGGCTGCGTCAAAAGCTTGGCAAAGAAGCCATTAAAGGGGTGGTGATTGCTGATATCGTTGGTTATGCAATTAACGTCCCAATTGAATTAGTGTTCATGTATCCCTTGTTAAAACAAGCAGTCTATGTGTACTTTGTGCCACTGACAATTGCGACAATCCTCAATTTGATTGTGTGTGAAGTGATTTATGCTGCCCTGCCAAAACGGGTGAAGGGAGCCCCATTTTTGCGGCTCCATAGCTAACTTGACTTTGGTATTGTTAGGCGCACCGTTACATGCGGTTAGCACCAACTTTTCGTGAAAGGAGAGACACCAAATGAATGGCGATGGTGGACAATTTCGAGATCTTTCCCTGGTTAGACTTGATGCGCACAACACATTAGTGATTGCCTGTGATTGTAGCGCTGGGATCGGGGAGAAAAAATTTGACGAAGTGTTAATTGATCCAGCAATTACAGCGGCTTATTCAGTGCGAGTACCACTGATGGAATTGATGTGTTTTGGTGCGGATCCCATCACGATTGTCGATACAATTGGCAATGAATTGCAGCCAACTGGCGAGCGGGTCATTTGGGGCATTCGCCAAGAGCTCAAAAAGGCAGGGTTATCTGGTCTCCCGCTGAATGGGAGTACGGAAGACAACATGCGGACTCAGACAACCTCAATTGGGGTTACGGTTGTTGCCAAGGCTCATCAGATCAATGTCGCTTCAATTCACTTTTCTGGAGCAGCCCTCGTTTATCAGCTTGGAACCCCATACGTTGGTGAGGAAGTTAAAAAGCATTTAGCCACAATTTTTTCATACGATTTGGTTCGAAAGATCAGGGCAAATGATGCTGTTGTGGATATGTTACCAGTAGGCTCTCGCGGAGTTCGCTATGAACTGGTTCAAATGGCCGAAACCCATCACGCTAAAATTGAAGCGATTGCAGATTTGAGCGTTCCTAATAAAAATCAGTCTGCTGGACCTGCAACGGTCGTACTGATCGCGATTAAGCCAATTCAGCAGCAACAGTTTGAACAAGCTTTCCCCAAGTTGGCATTAATTGCGAGATTAGCAGTTTTGGATTCATAAATTGAAGTAGTTAAGGATGATCGTTAATGATAAAGTCGTTGATTTTACTGACCCAGTTTTTTACTCGAATTCCAGTTCCGTATGAAATAAAGGACGCTACCAGCAGGTTTAAGAAGAGTATTCAATATTTTACGCTATTTGGCTTTTTGATCGGCTGTATTGAAGCCTTATTTTTTTGGCTGATGACGTTAATTTTCCCGATTTGGTTTGCTTGGATCCTGTACTGGATTTCTGACGGCCTGATTACCGGGGGATTTCATTTGGACTCGCTGGCCGATACAGCGGATGGCCTGTACTCTTCTCGCACCGTTGACTGCATTAAAGAAATTATGAAGGACAGTCGCATTGGTACTATGGGCAGCCTGGCATTGACTTATTTCTATGCAATTGTGATGGGGGCTGGTGTGGTGGCCTCACCGTATCTGAAGTTGTGGCAAATGGTTGGGTTAACTGCAGTGACGACGATGGTGGCAAAAACTGGTATGGTTTTGCTATTTTATAAGATGGTTTATGCTGGTAAGACGAAGGGCCTCGGCGCGTTATGGACAGGGGTTTCCCCGTGGCGAATTGCCGTTGCTCAATTATTTGCAATTATTGTGATTGGTTTGATTTTGGGCATTAGTGGTCTAATTGCTTACGTTATGGTGATTGTCTGTGCCTGGATTTATCGTCACTACATTAATCGTAAGCTTGGTGGTTTTACGGGTGACACAATTGGTGCGTATGGTGAACTGGGCCAAATTGTTTTCCTACTGGTACTGGCAGCGTTAGTAAAGGTGATCTAGATGAAGTTATTGTTGAGTCGCCATGGTGAAACAGCTTATAACCGCGAGAAAAAATATTATGGTAAAGCCGATGTTGAATTGGATGATATCGGTTTAAAGCAAGCTGATCAATTAGCTGATAAACTAAAAAATGTGCCAATTACGATTGCAATTCGAAGTAATTTGAAACGAACTGAGCAAACTTTGAATGCGGTCGAAAAGAATCATCCGACTACTCGGGTGATTGTTGAACCGGAATTTGACGAAATGCCCTTTGGAAATTGGGAGGGCAAGAATGCCAACGAGGTTGAAGCCGCTTATCCGGACGTCTGGGAAAAGTGGTTAAAGGCTCCCTTTGATGTGACTCCAGAAGGAGCAGAACCTTTTCATGATTTTGAAAAACGAGTGATTAAAACTATTGATCACTACCTGGAGACTTTGCCAGCGGATAGCACAGTTCTGCTTGTTGCCCATTTGGGCGTGTTACGGACATTGCATCATCATTGGTATCCTGATGTTGATTGGTGGTCTGTGAATTTTAACGCAGGCGATTATTCAGAATATAAGGTCAGCAAGCATGAAGTTAAGCTCATTCAGTTAAATGTTTGATAACCCTTTCAGAATAATTGGAAGCGTGACTGTTTTGTTACAATCATTAACTGTCACAATTTTGAAGTCAGTTCAAGATTGTGACTTTATTTTTGGTGGGATTCTGGAAAATTAACCAAAGGAACTCAGTTTAATTCAATATTTATTTAGAATTCAATTGATAACATTTTGCGCAATGACAATATTTTGTACCCGATCACCAATTTAATGTCAGACTCAAAATCAATTAGGTGAATATTTTCACTTGAACCTATGCTATTCTTAATGCGTCGATTATGGCTTATCAATTAAAGGGTAGGTGGATATATTATGGATGGTTTTATTGGTGAATTTTTTGGCACCATGATTTTGATTATGCTTGGTGCCGGTACCGGTGCTGGGTTTAATTTGAACAAGGCCTATGCTAAGGGGGCTAATTGGACGTTTGTCTGCTTGTCATGGGGGATGGCCGTTGCCATGGGTGTTTATGTGGCTGGATCACTCGGATCAATGGGACATTTGAATCCCGCCGTAACAATTGGATTTGCCTGCTTCGGCTTCTTCCCATGGAGTCAGGTTTTGCCATATCTGGCAGGTCAATTCTTAGGTGCTTTCGTTGGGGCAGCACTGGTTATCATTCAATTTGCTCCTCATTTCAAGGCAACTCCTGATGAAGCTTCAGGAAACCAAGTTGGAATTTTTGCAACGAGACCAGCAATCAAATCGCCATTATTTAATTTCATCTCAGAATTATTTGCCACATTTGCATTTATCTTCATCTTGTTAAACTTAGGTAACTTTACGCAAGGACTCAAGCCATTTATCGTTGGCTTCTTGATCTTCGTTATTGGTACTGGATTAGGTACGACCACCGGGTTCGCCATCAACCCAGCCCGTGACTGGGGTCCACGTTTGGCCTACACAATTTTGCCGGTTCCTAACAAAGGAAACGCCTATTGGGGCTATGCATGGGTACCAATGTTCGGACCGTTAGCAGGTGGAATCTTGGCCGCAGCGATTCAGTTTGCTTTAAAGGGTTAGAGTGCCGAAAGAGGCGCTTTGACGCGATTATATAAGAAGGCCCCCACTAAAGCCTGATTTTGGGCTTTAGTGGGGGCCTTCTTATATGTTAAGCGTCAGCCTCTTGAGGCACGTTTTCTCAACGTAATGGCGGAAATGCTGATTTTGGGCTTTAGTGGGGGATATTAAGTGTCAAACTCTTAAAACCCGTTTCAACCGCATAATCCCAAAACCAAAAGCCTTCAACAGCCATCAAAAAATGCTGTTAAAGGCCTATTTGTCGTCATTAAAAAAGTCAATCACCCGGATATTCGGTATAAATCCACTGAATAACCGACTTGCCTGCCACTGGGACTAACATCGATGAAGCGTTGGGCTGCTTGCAATCAACGGTGAATATCCATCCGCGTTGACCTGAGGAATCGGCTAACCCAGCAATACTGTTGATGTACGGGAACCCATTGACGGGTTGGGAATAATAGCTAATATTATGATCTTGAAAATACTGCTTAGAAACATCATAGACGCTGTCGCTATCCTTCCATGTCAGGTCGCGATGGATTGTCACGATCTTCTGGATTGAAGCGTTTCGCTGTCTAAACTCAGAAGGAGTTAAACCGGTATGCTGCTTGAAAATTTTGGTAAAGTAGCTGGTTTGTGCAAAGCCAATTTGTTTGGCAATATGGCTTACTGGCGACTCGCTTAAACAGAGCTTTTCACCTGCAACGGCAATCTTTTGATTATTGATGTAATCAATAAAGTTCACGTGCATAGTTTTTTTGAATATGCGGCTCAAATACGATGGCGACAGGAATACGTGTTGGGCAACTTCGTCTAGTGAGATGGTCTGATCAATATTGCTTTTGATGTAGTTAAGACAGGCCTCTAGGCTGTGATAGATGTTGCCGGAAGCATCATCGTCAAGCGAATTAGCTTCACTGGCTTTTCCGCCATTGATTGCGGGCATTGACTCAACCGGTGTTGACGATATCTTTTTGCTCGCTTCATTTCTTAAGTAAGTGTCGAAGTTCCGGAGTGCAGAGATGCCTTCACTTCCAAGCGCATCCCAGACGGAAATGTTAACGTCAGTGTCTGATTCAAATATTTGCCCAATAATGTTTTCTAAATAGTTTCTTGATAACGATATTCGTTGCTGTGAGACGTTGACAGAATTGCAAATACCGAGCCCCCAGAGTTTGTAATTCATTGTCACTGGAAAGATCGAAAAGATCTCGTCAGAATAAACGTTGAGACTTTGCTGGACATCTTCTGGTTGTTGGAAAATACTCCCATTTTTCAAAAGTTGGCCATCCAAGGTATAAAAGGCTGTGTCAATTTGAGTAATCCCAGAAAAAGTGTTGATTGCTTCAGCTAGCGTTTGATAGTCTTTCTGTTTGAGAGAATAGGTGATCATTATCGTGCCCCCTAGTCATTTATGAAGCCAATTACAATTGTATAGTGGAACCGCTTCCACCTTGATTCAATTTTATGATAATCAAATCGCGATTACAAGATAAATCATTGAAATAGTTAGTACTTTCTTGTTATTTTATCTTTTGTTGTGTAACTGTTTTCAAATATTGTTATTTTAAAGATGAACTTGTTTAAGATATCATAATGCAAATTCCTTATACTGAAAGTGTTTTCAAAAACAATTGAATTAGTCCAACGGTTCACAATTTCGCGAACCGAGAGATTGGTTCAACACACTTAGGAGGAATTTCACATGGAACAAGAAGCTTTAGGTTTAATTGAGACTCAAGGTCTTGTAGCATCCATTGAAGCTGCCGATGCGATGGTTAAAGCAGCCAATGTGAACTTAGTTGGTCAGGAAAAAATCGGTCACGGATTGGTAACTGTGATGGTTCGTGGTGATGTTGGTGCTGTTAAAGCAGCTGTTGATGCAGGTGTATCAGCCGCAGAAAACATCGGCGAAGTTGTTTCCAACTATGTCATTCCACGTCCACACACGGATGTTGAGAAGATTCTTCCAGATCCTAATGATTTAAAGAACGCTGCCTCAAAGTAAACTGATAATTTAGAAAAAATTTGATGATTATGTAGGTAATAATTATGGATAAAGATAATGATGCGTTAGTTGAGCAAGTCCTTAACGAAATGATGAAAAAAGGTATTTCGGTTAAGGGTGAGGATCAGTCAAAGTCGTCAGGAGGACAGCAAATGAATGATTTCTTAAACTCTACTAGTGCCGTTCCTGAATTAGTTGGAACTCGAAAAATCGGTGACACCATTGGAATGTGTATTCCAAGTGTTGATCCTTTATTGTTAGATCAACTTCATGTAACTAAGAGGTATTCAGTATTGGGTGTACTAAGTGCTCGTTCTGGAGCTGGGCCACATATTATGGCCATGGATGAAGCAGTTAAAGCAACCAATACAGAAGTAATCGATATCGAGCTCCCCCGTGATACAAAGGGCGGTGCTGGACATGGTTCCTTAATTTTAATTGGTGGGTATGACCCATCGGATGTACGTTCAGCCATTAAGGTTGCGTTAGACACGTTGAGTACGACCTTTGGCGACGTTTATAATTCGGCGGCTGGCCATTTGGAATTACAATTCACTGCTCGGGCAGCAGGTGCTTGTCACGCAGCATTTGGTGCTCCAGAAGGTAAAGCATACGGTTTGATTTGTGGTGCTCCTTCAGGCATCGGAGTCATTATGGCCGATACCGCAATTAAAACGGCTAGTGTTAATGTTTTATCATTTGCATCGCCAGGGCATGGAACCAGCTTCTCAAACGAAGGGATGGTTCATATTAGTGGTGATTCAGGTGCCGTAAGACAAGCCGTTAAGGCCGGCCGAGAAGTCGGACTGAAATTACTTGGTGCGATGGGTGAGAAGCCCGTTAATGACTTCCCATCTTACATTAAGTAGTCGAAAGGAGGAACACAATTGAAACGTCAAAAGAGATTTGAAAAATTAGAGAAACGTCCAGTTCATTTGGATGGTTTTGTTAAAGAGTGGGATGACGAAGGATTAGTTGCCCTGGAAGGTAAGAACGATCCTAAGCCTAGTATCAAATTAGAGAACGGTGAAATTACTGAACTTGATGGTAAGAAAAAAGAAGACTTTGATTTAATTGATAAGTACATTGCAGAATATGGTCTTAATTTGGACAATGCTGAAATGGCAATGAACACTGATTCATTAAAGATTGCTCACATGCTTGTTGATCCTAATGTATCGCGTTCAGAAATCATTAAATACACTACGGCCATCACCCCAGCCAAAGCCGAGGAAGTTATTAGCAAGTTAAACTTTGGTGAAATGATTGTGGCTGTTCAAAAGATGCGACCACGTCGAACACCGGCTACTCAATGTCATATTACTAACACTTTGGATAACCCAGTTGAAATCGCTGCTGATGCTGCTGAAGCTGCTCTTCGAGGATTTCCAGAACAAGAAACGACTACTGCGATTGCCCGTTATGCCCCAATGAATGCCATTTCAATTATGGTTGGGTCACAAACAGGTCGTCCAGGTGTTATTACTCAATGTTCTGTTGAGGAATCTGAAGAATTGAGTTTAGGGATGCGTGGATTCACTGCTTACGCTGAAACTATTTCAGTTTA
The DNA here is from genome assembly GCF_019061365.1 of Lentilactobacillus dabitei. Taxonomy (GTDB): domain Bacteria; phylum Bacillota; class Bacilli; order Lactobacillales; family Lactobacillaceae; genus Lentilactobacillus; species Lentilactobacillus dabitei. The sequence continues at coordinate 45,389 of NZ_JAHPPD010000003.1, read as the reverse complement.
TGGAACCGACCGAGTATTTACTGATGGTGATGATACACCTTGGTCAAAAGGGTTCTTGGCTTCATGTTATGCATCTCGTGGATTGAAGATGCGATTTACTTCAGGTGCTGGTTCAGAAGTTATGATGGGCTACACTGAAGGCAAATCAATGCTGTACTTGGAAGCTCGTTGTATCTTTATTACCAAAGCATCAGGTGTTCAAGGATTACAAAACGGTGGTGTTAGTTGTATTGGTATCCCAGGTGCTGTGCCCGGTGGTATCCGTGAAGTCCTTGGTGAAAACTTGATGTGCATGATGATGGATATTGAGTGTGCTTCTGGTTGTGATCAAGCATTCTCACATTCTGATATTCGTCGAACTGAACGAATGATTGGTCAATTCATTGCCGGAACTGACTACATTTCATCCGGTTATGCTGCTGAAGAAAACCGTGACAACACCTTCGCAGGTTCTAACATGGATGTTTTAGATTATGATGATTATTGCGCAATGGAACGTGATTTGGCTGTTAACGGTGGTATTTTACCTATCCATGAAGAAGATGCTATTAAGATCAGAAATAAAGCCGCTAAGGCAATTCAAGCTGTTTTTGATGGATTAGGATTACCAGCAATTACTGATGAAGAAGTTGAAGCTGCAACTTATGCAAGCAACTCAGACGATATGCCTAAGCGAGATATGGTTCAGGATATGAAGGCAGCACAAGACTTAATGGATCGTGGTATTACTGTTTCAGATATCATTAAGGCACTTCATGATCACGGATTTAACGATGTTGCTCAAGCTGTTCTTGCTTTGGCACAGCAAAAAGTTTGTGGTGATTACCTTCAAACGTCTGCCATTTTTGATAAGAATTGGCACTGCATTTCAGCTATTGACAATCCTAACGATTATCAAGGCCCTGGTACTGGGTACCGTTTGTGGGAAGATAAAGACACATGGGACAAGATTAAAGATATTCCATGGGCTATGGATCCACAACATATGGACTTCTAGTACGACTTTTGAAGGGAGGCAAATTTAGATGAGTCAAGAAATAGATGAAACATTATTAAGAAGTATTATTAAAGACGTTATAGGTGAAATGAAAAACACTGATACACCAATTTCGTTTAATGATTCTGGAAACTCAGCAGCGACAGCAACTCAAGCTGCACCTTCAAGTAGTCAGACTTCTGATATCAAACCAGTTGACTGGTTCAAACATGTTGGCGTAGCCAAACCAGGATTGTCAAAAGATGAAGTTGTCATCGCGGTTGCGCCAGCATTTGCAGAAGTATTAACACGAACAATGACCAAATTACCTCATAAGGATGTTTTACGTCAGGTTATTGCCGGAATTGAAGAGGAAGGTTTGAAGGCTCGGGTTGTAAAAGTCTATCGTACCTCAGACGTTTCTTTCTGTTCTGTTGACGCTGATCAACTTTCAGGTTCTGGAATTTCTGTTGCGATTCAATCAAAAGGAACAGCGATCATTCATCAAAAGGACCAAGAACCATTGAGTAATTTGGAATTATTCCCACAGGCACCGGTGCTGACATTGGATACGTATCGAGCAATTGGTAAAAACGCAGCTCAATATGCAAAAGGGATGTCTCCTAATCCTGTTCCTACTGTGAATGATCAGATGGCTCGTGTGCAATATCAAGCATTGTCTGCTTTGATGCATATTCAAGAAACGAAGCAGGTAGTTCCTGGTAAACCGTCCGATGAAATTCAAGTATCATTTAATTAAGGAGGGTCAATATGAGCGAGGTAGATTCATTAGTAAATAAAATCATGAGTCAGTTGAAAGATGAAAACTCATCAGCATCCAGTTCAACATCAACTTCAACTCCGACAAATTCTGATAGTGAACTAGGTCGAAATGATTATCCACTTTTTGAAAAACATCCTGATAAGGTTAAATCCCCAACAGGAAAGAGCTTACATGACATCACACTAGATAATGTTGTTGATGGCACTGTTGGCCCAAAGGATTTACGAATTACCCCAGATACACTGCGTATGCAGGGGCAAATTGCTGCTAGCGCTGGACGAGTTGCAATTCAGAAGAACTTCCAGAGAGCTGCAGAATTAACTCAAATTCCTGATGATCGGCTTCTTCAACTATATAATGCTTTACGTCCTTATCGTTCAAGTAAGCAAGAATTATTAGATATGTCGAGCGAACTGCGAGATAAATATAATGCACCTGTTTGTGCAAATTGGTTTGCAGAAGCTGCTGAAAACTATGAGAAGAACAAGAAACTTAAAGGTGATAATTAATATCTAGTTAGGGGTTTTAGCATGACACGTGTGATTGGTGTTGATATTGGTAATTCTTCAACTGAAGTTGCCCTCGCTGATGTGTCTGATAGTGGCGAAGTTAAATTTCTGGGATCGGGAATTGCAGCTACAACTGGAATTAAAGGAACAAAGCAGAATTTGATTGGCGTTAAAAAGTCAATTGACAATGTTTTGAATTCTACTCATACCGATCTGTCGTCAGTTAATTTGATAAGAATTAATGAAGCAACACCAGTTATTGGTGATGTTGCGATGGAAACGATTACTGAAACGATTATTACCGAGTCAACGATGATTGGTCATAATCCTGGTACTCCAGGTGGTGTAGGAACGGGTTCTGGATATACGGTTCAACTTTTACAATTACTTCATGAAAGTGATCATTCACGCAACTACATTGTTTTGATTCCTAAAGATGTTGATTTTGCTGATGCGGCAAAGCTAATTGATGCATATGTCGCATCGGGCTTCCATATTACCGCTGCGATTATGCAAAGTGATGATGGTGTCCTCGTTGATAATCGATTACAAAACAAAATTCCGATTGTTGATGAAGTTGCCCGAATTGATAAAGTTCCATTAGGGATGCTAGCAGCTGTTGAAGTTGCCCCACAGGGTAAAGTTATTTCTCAATTATCTAATCCGTATGGGATTGCGACTCTATTCGGATTAACATCTGAAGAAACGAAAAACATTGTACCGGTTGCCAGGGCATTGATTGGAAATCGCTCAGCGGTTGTGATTAAAACACCAAAAGGTGATGTTAAAGCTCGGGTAATTCCTGCCGGAACTGTTTATATTACTGGTAATAAAGGAAAAGCTCAAGTTGATGTTGCCGCGGGTGCTGAAGCAATTATGAAAGCGGTTAATGAGTTTGATTCAATTGATGATATCACTGGTAAGTCAGGAACTAACGTTGGCGGTATGCTTGAAAAGGTTCGGCAAACGATGGCTGATTTGACCGGCAAGCAAAATCAAGATATTGCTATCCAGGATTTACTTGCAGTTAATACCTCCGTTCCGGTTAAGGTTACTGGCGGACTTGCCGGCGAGTTCTCCATGGAGCAAGCAGTTGGAATTGCTGCAATGGTTAAATCGGATCATTTACAAATGCAAATTATTGCGAACTTGATTGAACAAGATTTGCGCGTTCCTGTTGAAATTGGTGGGGCTGAAGCTGAAGCTGCAATATTAGGCGCATTAACAACTCCAGGTACCAGTAAACCAATGGCGATCCTAGATTTAGGTGCTGGGTCTACTGACGCATCAATTATTAATAAAGAGGATAAAAAGGTCGCAATTCATCTTGCTGGTGCTGGGGATATGGTTACAATGATAATCAACTCTGAGCTTGGACTAGATGATATTTACTTGGCTGAGGACATTAAGCGTTATCCGCTTGCTAAAGTAGAAAATCTCTTTCAGTTGAGACATGAAGATGGCTCAGTTCAATTCTTTGAGAAACCCTTGCCATCAAATTTGTTTGCGAGAGTTGTTGCAATTAAGCCAGATGGTTATGAGCCACTTCCGGGTAATCTGAGTATTGAGAAAGTCAAGATTGTCCGACAAACTGCCAAGAAACGAGTATTTGTAACGAATGCACTCCGGGCTTTGAGACATGTTAGTCCAACAGGAAACATTCGAGATATTCCGTTTGTTGTGATCGTTGGAGGATCTGCTCTTGATTTTGAAATTCCTCAACTTGTGACTGATGCATTGTCACATTATAACTTGGTAGCTGGGCGTGGAAACATTCGGTCAATTGAAGGCCCACGAAACGCCGTTGCAACTGGGTTAATTCTTTCATATTCAAGCGAGAAAAGAGGATAGCACATGGCAATCGATAATGATAGACCGGCAATTTTAATAGCTTTATCCGACAAATTGAATAACAAACTTCCTGGCAATTTGGAACCAATGCTACATGGAATCGAAGAGGAGCAAATTCCTTTCCAAATGATACAGGTAGCGGATTCTAGTTCAGCTGTCGATCGAGCCTATCAAGCGGCAGTGGCCTCACGTTTATCGGTTGGCATCTCGTTTGACGATCAACAAATTGTGGTTCATTACAAAAATTTAAACCCAAATGAGCCACTTTTTGTGGTTCCTATCGACAATCCGACAAATGTCAGAAAGATCGGTGCCAATGCCGCAAGATTGGTCAAAGGAGTACCATTTAAGAAATAAGGACAGGTGAGTGATTTATGGAATCAATTGGATATCTAGAAGTCGAGGGTCTGTCTGGTGCGATCGTTGCTGCTGATAGAATGCTTAAAACTGCTCAAGTTCAATTAAAGTTTCTTGAGAATACAAAAGGTAATGGTTGGATTACCGTTTCAGTTACTGGCGATGTTGCCGCTGTTGAAGCAGCGATTGATGCTGGGAAAGGCGAAATGGGCGATCGGGTTGCTGGCTCGATGGTAATTGCCAATCCTGCACCGGGAATTAGCGAGTTAGGTAAAAATGATGCCATCAAGAGTAAATTTGATGCTGCAACTGAATATGATGATTCCGATGACGATGGCCCAGATGATGATGGACCGGATGGCGGATCAGCTACCAACGCCAATCCAAAAGATGACGGTCCAAAAGGTGGTGGTTCTAATGGTGGGTCAAGTACCACGCCTGGTTCTGCTTCTACTAAGAAGGATGAGTCAAAGTCTGAAACAAAGCCGACAGCTCAAGCGGCAACAAAGCCTGCCGATAAGTCAGATAATAAGCCGGCAACTACGAGGGCTGCCACCACAAAGTCCACTAGTTCTAAAACAACTAGTAAGTCTACGAGTCAGGCAGCACGTAGTAAGCGGTCAAATACTCGACGAACACCTAGAAAACAAACTAAGAAGTAAACAAATTAGGAGGAATTTATTATGAATAACGCACTTGGAATGATCGAAACAAAAGGATTAGTTGGCTCTATCGAAGCAGCCGATGCAATGGTTAAAGCAGCTAACGTTGTTTTAATTGGTCAAGAAAAGATTGGTAGTGGGTTGGTAACTGTTATGGTCCGTGGTGATGTTGGTGCCGTTAAAGCTGCCGTTGACGCAGGAGTTTCTGCTGCAGAAAACGTTGGTGAAGTATTAACTTCATTCGTCATTCCTCGTCCACATTCAGAAGTTGAAGGTATCTTGCCAAATATTGACAAAAAATAATTCAAATTCAATCTAAGGACGGTTAGTGATTTATGGAAATTACTGAAGATAAGATTCGACAAATAATTCGTCAAGTAATTGATGAGCAAAATGACCCTTATCGAATTCCAATTGGTGTATCAAATCATCATATCCATTTAACCGATGAGGACTATAACACATTATTTCCAAATCAAAAGATGACGATACTAAAACGATTAAAGCAGCCAGAAGAATTTGCAACCAACCAAACAGCAACACTGATTGGACCTTCTGGAAAGATTGAAAATGTTCGTGTGCTTGGGCCAAATCGTTCACATTCACAAGTTGAAATTGCCCGTTCAGAGTGTTTTACACTTGGAATTGATGCGCCCATTCGCTTGTCTGGTCACCTCGATGGGGCCCCATCAGTTAAAATTAAGACGCCAGATGCTGAAATAACGGTTCAAGGAGTCATTGTTGCAAAACGCCACATCCATATGAGTTTAGAAGATGCTCAACGCTTTGGTGTCAAACTAGGAGATATTGTTTCTGTACGAATCGATTCGCCAGAACGCCGGACAACGTATGATGATGTTGTTTGTCGTCCAAGAAAAGATTTTGTCACAGAAATGCATTTGGATACTGATGAAGCAAGTGCAGCTAATGTTCGTGGTGACACGGTTGGTCACATTATTCTTCCAAAGGAAAGTTGAGATTTTGAACAAATAGCAAAGGTTGGTGGCCAAAATGGATCATATTGTTGAGCAAGTACTGGCTAAAATCAGGCAGCGCGAACACCAATCTTACGAAGTTGATTATTCCAGTGAGGGACTAGTGCCCGATCAGGGTGTTTATACAGATTATGCCAATGTGACCATTGATAACGTGACAATTCCACTGTTGGCCAACATCTACCGGCTGAATCTGGACGATTCCTGGACAAAGTGGATATTACAAGGGATTAGTTTCCAAGTAAACTTTACTTTTCAGATTAGTTCATCGATGGTCAACTTTATTCCAAAAAAAATGTTGTTAGATTGGCCTGTATCATTTGTCGTTGATCAAAAGCGGGCAGTCACTTCATTTTATCAGAAGGCAATCAGTCGTTCAGATCTTGCTACGCTGCCGGATAAATCAATTGTTGTTGTAACTCCGAATCAAAAGCTTACTGGTGAGGCTGAACAAATTAGTCAGCTGAAACAAATGATAATACAAATGAGGACTGATGAAAATTGTATATGGCACGAGTAATGGGGAGCGTCGTAGCTACCCAAAAAGATCGTTCATTGGTTGGCCGAAAACTAATGATTGTTCAGCCAGTGGATTCTGAAGGCAAGCCTACGAAGTCCGAAGAAGTCGCTGCTGATACAGTTGGAGCCGGAATTGGCGAATATGTACTATTAGTACGTGGTGCCGGTGCAAGACGAGCTACGGTCAGTCAAGTCCAAAACGATGTAAATGATTGTTCGATTGTAGGAATTATTGATCGATTCGACAAATGAAAAAAGAAGGGATTTTAAATGGCCATTTACACAAAGGGCGGCGATAAAGGATCAACAAGCCTTTTTGACGGCGAGCGAGTATCTAAAGACTCTTTGCGGGTCTCAACTTATGGAACGTTTGATGAACTGAATGCCAACATTTCACTGGCTGATAAGTTTTGTATCAGCGAGCGCAACAAGAAAATCTTGCAGCGAGTTGAATACCGAATGTTTTTCCTGCAGGGAGAAATTGCCACTAAAGATGCTGAAAAGTTCCGATCCCAAAGCAGAATTATAACGGATGACGATGTTCATTATCTTGAGTCAATTATTGATGACTATACTGCTCAATTGCCTAAAGTTAACAGTTTCATTTTACCGGGTTCGAGTCTTGCCGGTGCTCAACTTCATGTTTGTCGAACGGTATGTAGAAGAGCTGAACGACAATTGGTAGCGTTTATGAAGGTTAATCCCGTAAGACCGGAAATCGAGAGATATGTCAATCGCCTTTCTGATTTCATGTATATTATGGCCCGTTCTGAAGACCATCAGGACTATCTGGAAAAGGTTATCGAGAAAGTTGTTCAACGATACTGTAAAGCGATAGAGGGGTAAATGACCATGGATAAAGAACAAATTAATCAAATCGTAAAAGAAGTTTTATCTAAGGGATCAAATGCAACCGCTTCAAATGCATTTGACCGTCATAAGATGGAAAAAGTAATCGACGCAGCTGTTGCTAAGGCAGACGAATTACACGTTGGAGTCACAATTTGTATTATGGATATCACGACAACCGTTCAGATGTTGTACCATATGCCAAATGCAAACTTGGTTAGCTCCACATTAGCGCCAAAGAAAGCATGGTCTGCCATTGCGATGAAAGAGCCAACCAAGGACATTAGTAAAGATATTCAACCTGGTGGTCCTTTATATCAGATGGAAACGATGCTTGATGGAAAGCTCGTCTCATTCCCAGGGGGCATTCCACTTATCGAGGATGGACAGATGATTGGTGCTATCGGTTGTAGTGGTGGCTTAATCGAAGAAGATCAAGCCATTTGCGAAGCAGCCGTTCAAGAATTTTCTAAGGAGCGTATGTGAGATATGCAAGAACAAAATATTGAAGAAGCAATCAGAAAAATTCTAAAAGAAGAATTAAGCGGTCAATCGCAATCTGGTTCTGATAATAATGAAGCCCAACCCACAGGTTTAGGAAACGGAATTTTTGAAACTGTTGATGAAGCGATTGCAGCTGCAAAACAAGCTCAAGAAATTTACGCTGACAAACCTATGGCATTTCGTGAAAAGGTCATTCAAGCAATTAAAGATGGCTTCGGTCCAAAGATTCACTACATTGCCCAAGCAACTCGGGATGAAACCGGAATGGGAACTGTTGAAGCCAAGGAAACCAAGCTGAAGAATGCCTTGTACAACACTGCTGGCCCTGAGATTTTGAAGCCAGACGTTGAAACTGGCGATGGTGGGATGATCATGTATGAGTACACACCATTTGGCGTTATCGGTGGTGTTGGCCCAAGTACAAATCCCGGCGAAACGGTTATCAACAATTCCATCATGATGCTTGCTGGTGGCAATGTCTTATTCTTTGGTGCCCATCCAGGTGCTAAGAACATTACGCGTTGGATGATCGAGCACTTAAATGAATTCGTATACAAAGCAACCGGTCTGCGGAATTTGGTTGTATCGTTGGCAACCCCATCCATTGAATCGGTTCAACAGATGATGCACCACCCAGATGTTGACATGTTGGCTGTAACTGGTGGTCCTGCCGTTGTTCACCAAGCATTAATTAGTGGTAAAAAAGCAATTGGTGCCGGCGCTGGTAACCCACCTGCCATGGTTGATGATACTGCCGATCTTGATTTGGCCGCTCATGATATTATCACTTCATGTGGATTTGATAACAACATCCTATGTACTGCTGAAAAGGAAGTTGTTGTCCAAGCCGATGTTAAGGATCAACTGATTGAAAAAATGCAAAATGATGGTGCCTTCTTGTTAACGGATCAGAGTAAGATTGATGAAATTGCTCATATGACGATTCAAGAAAATGGTGCCCCTGATCGTAAATTTGTTGGTAAGGATGCAACCTTTATCCTGGATGAAGCTGGTGTATCTTACACAGGCCATCCAACCGTTGTGATCTTTGAGGCCGATAAAGATCACCCATTGGTAAAGACTGAAATGTTAATGCCATTATTGCCAATTGTTTCCTGCCCAACATTCGATGCTGTTTTGAAGACCGCAATTGAAGTTGAAATGGGTAATCACCATACTGCCTCAATTCACTCAGAAAATATTCCGCACATTAATAAAGCAGCTCACCGAATGAATACGTCAATCTTTGTTGCTAACGGCCCAACATTTGCTGCAACTGGTGTTGGCGATAATGGTTACTGGAGTGGAGACGCTGCGTTAACGATTGCTACTCCAACTGGTGAAGGAACAACAACTGCCAAGACATTTACTCGCCGTCGTCGCTTCAATTGCCCAGAAGGATTCTCATTGCGTTCATGGGAGGTCTAATATAAGATGGAAGAAATTCAAATTCCAACTAAAATTTACTCGGGTAATGACAGCTTAGACTGGCTGCAGACCTTAAAAGGCAAAAAGATTTTAATGGTTTGTGACGCGTTTTTGCCAAATACCCCCACCCTAGACAAGATTAAGGGTGAAGTTGATGGTAACAATGATGTTTCAATCTTTTCTGACGTAAAGCCTGATCCACCTTTGGATAATATCATGGAAGGCGTTGAACAGTTCGGTAAAGTTAAGCCTAATGTGATGATTGGAATCGGTGGTGGTTCAGCTATTGATACTGGCAAAGCCATTCGTTTCTTTGGTGAGAAGGTTTATCAACATCCGATTGATGAATTTATTGCTATTCCAACAACGAGTGGAACTGGTTCAGAAGTAACTAACACCAGTGTGGTTTCTGATACAAAGAATCATACCAAGATGCCAATTATTAAAGATCATTTGACTCCAGATATTGCGTTACTTGATCCTGAACTTGTGATGACGGCCCCTAAGAGTGTCACAGCCTTCTCGGGATTGGACGTTTTAACTCACTCACTTGAGTCACTGGTTTCACGGGATGCTAATACCATCACTGATGCTTTAGCTGAAAAGGGAATCGATGTTATTACTCACTGTTTGGTAGAATGCTACAAACATGGTGATAATGAAGCAGCTCGTAAAGTTGTTCACGAAGCATCATGTGCTGCTGGAATTGCGTTTAACAATGCCGGTTTAGGGATTTGCCACTCACTTGCCCATCAATTGGGTGCTAACTTCCATGTTCCGCATGGTTTGGCTTGCGCAATGCTTTTGCCACACGTTGTTGAATACAATGCCAGTCATTCAGAAGAAGCCTTGCACAAGTACGGTGCTGCCATCAAGAAGACCGGCTTGGTATCCCAAGGGATGAGTGATCGAATTGCCGTTCAACGAATTGCTGCTAAGATTCGTCAAATGATGGTTCAAATGGATTGCCCACAAACCTTACGGGCGTTCGGAATCGACCCAGCAGAAGCTGAAAAGAAGACGGACGTTGTGGTTGCTGATGCAAAGAAGGACGGTACTTTCCCAGGAAATCCTGTCGTACCAACTGATGATGATTTGAAAGCAATTTACGATAAAGTCATCAAATAATTAAATTAGAGACAGAGAGGAAGCACAGTATGGTAGAGAAAATTCTTGCAATCAACGCTGGGAGTTCATCGCTGAAGTTCAAGCTATATTTGATGCCCGATGAGCAGGTCTTAATTCATGGAATGGTTGATCGAATTGGTCATCCTGATGCGGTCTTTACTTACCAGACGGCAGATGGCGCTAAGCACAACACCACCGAATCGGTTAAAGATCACACGGAAGCAACTGAGCTCGTTATCCAAGCGTTGAATGAAAGTGGTGTAATCAAAGATAAGTCGGAAATTGTTGGCATTGGTCATCGGGTTTCTCATGGGGGTAGTTATTATACGCAATCCGTTGAGATTAACGATGATGTTGCCAAGCGAATTTCTGAATTGTCAGTGCTTTCTCCCTTACACAATCCGGCTAATTTGTTAGGAATTGAAGCCTTTGAGAAATTGTTACCGGAAGCGCGAGAAGTTGCCGTATTCGATACGTCGTTTCACAGCACAATGCCGCCAAAGGCTTACACATACGCCTTACCGTATAAATATATTGAAAAATATGGGATCCGGCGTTATGGATTCCATGGCCAGTCACATCAATATATTTATAGCGTTGTTCGTGATCGTTTTGGCGAACAAGTTGCTGACAAGCTTATTTCTTGTCATTTAGGAAATGGTGCCAGCATCTGTGCAATCAGGGATGGTCGATCGGTCAACACTTCAATGGGCTTTACCCCACTGGCTGGACTGGTGATGGGAACTCGTTCAGGTGATATTGATCCGGAAATTTTACCATTTCTTGAAGAAAAGGAGCATCTGGACTCTGAAGATGTCAGGAGCATGTTGAACCACGAATCTGGTGTCTTAGGAATTTCAGGGGTATCTAACGATATTCGGGATGTTTTGAAGGCAGAAGCTGAAGGTAATCAGCGTGCTAAATTGGCACTTGATGTCTATGTTCATCAAATTCAACAATTTATTGGTGCTTATACCACAGATCTTGGTGGCTTGAAGGTCTTATCCTTCACCGCTGGGGTTGGCGAACATTCTGCTCCAATTAGAGCTCGGGTTTGTGAAGGACTTGAATATTTAGGCATCAAGATTGACGAAGCAAAGAATCAAGCAAATGATATTGAAATTCAAACTTCAGATAGCAAAGTGAAAGTTGTCGTAATTCCAACCGATGAAGAGTTAATTATTGCTCGAGAAACGGCCAAAGTAATCGGCTGAACAGATAAAAAACAGGATGGGGTGGTAAAAGTGGCTAGAGATATTGAACGGAGTATTCAAGAATACGTTCCTGGTAAACAGGTGACCCTGGCCCACATTGTTGCCAATCCTACGCCTGATATTTATGAAAAGCTCGGACTACAGGCTCATCGGGATGCCATTGGAATTCTGACAATTACGCCAAGTGAAGCATCAATTATTGCGGGTGATATTGCCACCAAATCAAGCAATGTAACCCTTGGATTCATTGATCGATTTAGTGGTTCAGTGGTCATAATCGGCGAAGTTTCAGAAGTAGAATCAGCACTCAAAGCAGTGGTTGAAAAGCTTCACGATCTGTTGGATTTTGATATTCCAAAAATCACAAGAACATAAAGGTGGAGAACAGCATTATGCAATTACAACAAATTTTGAATGATTATCAAATCAAGAAAGATTTCAAATTGAATAATCGGATCGTTCTCGCCCCGTTGAATATTCAGTCATCCTTATTTGATGGCAGTGTGAGTCTTAACGATATCCTTTTTCATCAGCAGCATGCTCAGAAAGTGGGCATGGATATTGTTGGCTCAGCTTATGTTTCACCGTCTGGGAATACGGATTACGGCTCGGTGAGTGCCGCTGATGATAAGAAGATTCCTGGCCTAACCAAGTTGGCTGAAGCCATCCATGTTAGTGGCGGTAAGGCTATTTTGCAATTAGTTCATGCTGGTCGGATGACTAATGGGCACATTACGCAGGGCCACGAAGTTGTGGCGCCAAGTGCCATTAAAGCCACCCACGGTTACGTGGACATGCCAAAAGAACTTACTACTGAAGAAATTAGTGACATTATTGATGAATTTGCCGCTGCAACTAGACGGGCAATCCAGGCTGGTTTTGATGGGATTGAATTACATGGTGCGAATACATTTTTGCTCCAGCAATTTATGTCGCCGCTTTCGAACCAGCGGCAAGATTCGTTTGGTGGTTCCTTAGCTAAGCGAATGAAGTTTCCAATTTTCCTAGTTAACCAAGTAAAGGCCGTTGCCAAACAGTTGGCTGACAAGCCATTCATTATTGGTTACCGGCTGTCACCTGAAGAAATTGAAGCTGGTGGATTGACCCTCAAAGACAATTTGATGCTGGCGATGGTTCTAAAAGAAATTGGCATTGATTATTTGAGTTTGTCATTGCGGCAATACAATCAATTGACATTGACCAGTGATAAGCTGCAAAGTTTTGCCATTCCAGACATCTTCAGAAAAGCTGTTGGTGACTTGCCATTAATGGTAGCAGGTGCATTGAGTTCTCAGCAGAATTTGGAAGATGCTCACGCGGACATGTTGGCCGTTGGCAGTAAACTGTTTATGGATCCAATGTGGCCTGAAGAATTGGTAACCGGTCAATCTCGCTTGGGGGCACCCATTACTGGTGGCGTTCCTTACAGCAATGTTTGGCCGAAGTAATCTGAAGCTTTTGGAGGTCTGAAAATGGTGGCGACTAATCGACATATCGAAGTAGCACATAGTGTCAATATTCGTGATCTCGGTGGTTACCCAACTGTTGATGGCCGAAAAATCAAGTGGCGTAAGCTTGTCAGGGCGGGGGATTTATCAGAGTTGTCTGAGGATGACCAGCAAACCCTGCTTGATTATGGTATTACGGTGGATGTTGATTTGCGGTCAAATGCGGAACGCAAGCAATTTCCAGATCAAATTCCCACGCAAATGAAATTTCTTCATTTGCCACTGTTTGATGATGACGAGACTGAGAGCCGGACAACTAATGAACGGTTGCAGAAAGCTTATTCGAGCAATCCCCATAGTGGGTATTTGCGGATGCTTTATGCATACCGTCGATTGGTAGTTAACCCACAACCGCAGCAAGCCTACCAACGATTCTTTTCCTATCTGTCTACTCACGGCGAAAATGAGACCGTTCTCTTTCATTGTTCAGCAGGGAAAGATCGGACTGGGATGATGACGATTCTGTTGCTCAATGTTCTCGGGGTGCCAGAAGAAGTGATTCGAGCTGATTATCTATTAACCAATGAATTTTCGGTTCCCAGAATTAATCACCGAATTGCATTAGCCAGAAAGGCCCATATGAACCGATCGTTTATGGCATCACTACGGGACTTATCATCGGTTTCGATTGATTATTATGATCAGGCGATGACCCTGATTAATTATGAATTTGGTGGTATCCAGGGATATTTAAGGGATATCGTTGGGTTGTCAGATTCGGATTGCGAAAGATTGAGAAATATATATCTTGAATAAAAAAGTGATCATAAAAATGCGTTGACTCAGAAAATTGACTTTTCTGGATCAACGCATTTTTTAGTTTGGCTACTCTTGCAAATACTGTGTGAATTCACTGACATTTTTACCGGTCACGGCTGACACCTCAAACACTTTACCAGCGCCAGCATCGATAAGGCGATCTTTTACCAGGTCAACCTGATCTGGAGTTGCAATATCAATCTTAGTGACGATTCCAACCGTTGGCTTGGTAAACATGGTACTGAACCCAGTTGGCAAAACAATTCGGGGATCAAGGGCGCTTTGCATTAACACAACCACATCGGCATCAATGGCCGACGTCATCAGGTTAGAGTACATCGCGCGGTGTTCAACGTATTCACCAGGCGTATCGATAATATTTGAATAGAACTCAAGGGTCTGAGTCTTGTTGTACGAGATTTTCAACTTATCCAAGCGCTGAATTAACGTTGTTTTACCACAGCCGATTGCACCAATAAAAATTGCCTTTTTCACAAGAATTCACCTTTTCATTCATTATTTACCGCTGAGGCCGTTTACTGAGAAGTACCAGTGAACGGTATCGCCAGGGGTAATGCGCTTCTGATCGGCAGCTTTATCAACGAATTTGCTGTTAACTGAGTACATCCAACCACTGCCGACCTTAATGTCATTTTGCTTTAAGCCGTTGATTGAACTGACATAAACGTGGGGACTACTTTGATAGACCAGCTTTAAGTGGGTCCGTTTTAGCAGTGAAAATGCGGTGGCGGACTTGCTGATGTTCATGTGACCGGCGTATAAGGTCTTTTTGTAACCAGACACCTTGATATACGCTGTTCCAATTGAATCGTTTTTGGCAGCGGCTTTTTTTGCATGGTGGCCGTTGGTTGCATTTGCACTGCTGCCAGCATGTTTGTGAGTCGAAGTTTTGGCCGACTGTGATTGAGTCGAAGTGGCGGCTGAATGACTGGTTGCTGATTTGGAATTGGCATTCTTGTTCGCAGTGGTATCGTGGTTCGCTGATTTGCTGCTCTTAGTTAATTTGCCAGATGTTGAGGAAGCTTTAGACTTACGTGAGTTTTCCTTAGCTTTGTTCTTCTTAGGATTTGCTTTGGCATTCGAGCTTTGGCTGGCCGCTTTTTGTGAAGACGAGCTGGCCGCCTTGGACGAAAGGGCGGTTGCCGGCTTATGATCTCCTCGGTTAGCGATCACTTGCTGAACCCCAAAGCCAATTCCGATGACCAGGACAAATGCTAAAATAATGCCAACAATGCGTCCTTTTTTCATGAAATCTTTTCCTCTCACTTAAGAATTACTTGATTGTATAAACTGATTTATGATTCAAAGCTTGACGGTACGCAGCGGTTGCCAAGTTAATCTGGCCGACGCCGATCAACTGGCTGGCAGCGCCTTTGATTGAACCGGTCTTATTAACGTAAGTGAACATTGCGTACAATGGTGAGGCAGCTTGGCTTGACTTGCTGGTGCCATTGACGTATTTCAACGTATTTTGCTTGGTTGATAATGCAATGATCGCTTCGGCAGTTGAGTTACCGTTAGGGATGTTCTTGCCATTGAAGGTGTAACCATAGGCACCAGATGGGTAAACAGCACTCTTCAGGTATGATTGGCCCTTGGTGATCGCTGAAGCACTCGCATTGGCCTTGCCGTGAACTAATGCGGTGACAGCCATTGCGGTTGTATCTGAATCAACTGTGTCGAGCTTATTATTGTATGCCCAACCGTTGTTGCTCAATTGATTCTTAACAATAGAATTACTTAAGCTGTTAATTGAAAACTTGGCAGTCGATGGCCGTTTGAATGATGAGCTCATTGTGAGCGCCAACAGTACCTGACTCTTAACGTTCACGGTTTGGTTACTCATTGATTTGCGGTATAAAACTGATACCAAGTTGACGGCCTTTTTAGTGCCAGAACGACGGAACTTGGTTGGGTTCATGCCAATTGACTTGAGCCCTTGAATAGCATTAGCTAAATCGGCTGGGGTACTCTTGCTGTTTAAGACCAGGCTTGAAGCAACCCGTTTCTTTTGGTTAGTTGTGAATTTGTATCCCCAACCTTTTAAGCTTAATAGGAAGTCTGCGTAACCCCCAGCAGCTCCGGTTGTTGGGTAAGCTTTCTTACTGAAAATATAAGCAGTCTTTCCGGACAAACCAGTTTTATTTTTAACGAGCATCTTTTTAGCATAGCGGTAGCTCGCTTTGATCTTGGTATTTTGATAACTGCGGCTGGCAGTCTTGACGCTGGCAGCACTGGCAGTAACGGCCGGGCGGACAGCTCCAAAGGTTAATAAAGCAGATGCGGAGACTAATAATAATTTACTTGTTAATTTCATGAATGACCCATTCCTTTTATATGAATTATTTAGTAGGTAAAATTCGATACTTCTTAACTAAGCGATTGAACAACTTCTGCCACCCTTTATAAAATAGGGCAATTAAGACGGCATTTGAAATCGCGTGATTAAGATCAAACAAAAAGCTTGAAGCATATGCTAGAAAGAAACTCTTGACGGTAATTGGTGAGACATAGGCCAGCGCATACCAGAGGTCCATAATCCAACCGAACAGGAACCCCCAGATAAAGGCAAAGATAATCATAAATATCAGGCTGTGACTCAGCTTGGTATTGCTCAACAGCCCAGCAGTTAAGCCCATCAGCCCCCAGGCGACCATTTGCCAAGGCGTCCAAGGCCCCTGACCAAGAAACATATTTGAAACTAAGGCGGTTGTTGCGCCAGTGATGAATCCTAATTCCGGTCCCAAGCTAATGCCGCTTAAAATGATGATGAAGCTGGCGGCTTGAACCCCTGGAATTGAAGCCAGTGGGACCCGACCAGCCACTCCCAATGCAATTAAGACAGCAATGAACATCAAAGTCTGGGTGCTAATGGTTTCTCGTTCAAATCGCCAATATGCCGGGAGAATACTACATATTAGAATCATGAAGATAAATAGCAGGTAGTGTTGACCTTTAAGCAATAGTATCAAAACTAGAAATGCTGCCATGAGAAGCACGGCAATCAGCAATCGGTACACATAGGTGATCTCCAACACTTTTCTCAAACATTGATCACCTCCCTTCAGATTCTAAAGTAAGATCGTTAACCAACAAAGCGTTCGGCACCTGATCCCTCACAATTCGGTTGATTGGCGTTGTGAAGAAGAAGTTGTTGGCAAAAAATGCCGTGGTGGGCAACAACGTGTTGAGATGACCATCAAACATGAACGTACAGTGATCAGCGAATGCTGCACAAAATTCCATATCGTGACTTGCCATGATAATTGTAACGCCGTTTTGTTGAGCCTCTTTCAAAGTATTACCGACCATTACCTTGGTATAAGGATCAAGCCCTTTGGTTGCTTCATCCAAGACAAGCAAGTCCGGCTTAGCCATTAACGCGATTGCCAGGCCGAGCAGCTGCTGTTGACCACCACTAATGTCAAATGGATTTTGATTGAGAATTTTTTCTAAATGGAATTTAGCGACAAGTTGCTTAATTTGTTGTGCTGGATCACGCAGCTTGAGTTGGTTGGCCTGAACTTCCAACTCCTGGCGAACACTGTCGGCAGTAAATTGCAAGCTAGGGGTTTGGGACAGGAAGGAAATTCGCTTAATGCGATCCGCCGTCCGGATTTTCCAAACAACCTGCTGTTCGAATCTAATTTTGCCATGTTGAGGCGTTGTGAGGCCGATCAGTAAGGATAATAAGGTGGATTTTCCAGACCCATTTTTGCCGATGATGGCTAACCAATCCCCTCGATTAACGGTTAGATCCAGATGATCAACCACGTTGCGGGTTCCGTCAAAGGTAAATGAAATGTTTTTGGCGGTCAATAGCGGCTGCTGCTCACTATTTGATTGGTGAACGGTTGGTTTAGCAGTTGGGATGAATTTTAAGTTGGCAGCTTGAATAGCAGCTTGTCCCTGAGCGACAGAAATTGGCAAGGATCCAACTGTGATTTGATTGGCTAAGAATAACTTTGGAATTGATGGAATAAAGTAGGTCAGCCGATCATCTTTAAACATCTCTTTGATGCCGTCTGTTGGTGAGCCATCGAAAGTAATTGTTTGGTGTTGTAGAAGGATCATGCGATTGACCAAACTAGAGATGGTGCTAAGTCGATGTTCTGTCAAGACAATTGTGATCCCCAATTCACGCTGAACACGATATAATACATTCAGAAAATTCTGGGCGGTTAATGGATCTAATTGAGAGGTCGGTTCATCTAACAAGATGATTTTGGGACGCAGAATTAGCACCGAAGCCAAGTTAACTAGTTGGAGTTGGCCGCCGGAAAGTTGATTAATTTCTCGATTTAGTGATTGATCCAGCCCTAAAAAGTTACTCAATTCGGTGATTCGTCGTTCAATTTCGTCACTGGGACAGCCGATGTTTTCCAGTGGAAAAGCCAGTTCGTCGATGACCCTTGACATCACCGGCTGAACCTGGGGGTCTTGGGCAACGTAGCCGACAGTTTGGGCGCTTTGCAATTTGGTTAAGTCATCAATTGCGGTCCCATCAATCGTAATGTATCCTTGACGATTTCCCAGTGGCATCAATTCTTTTTTGAAGTGGTTCAGCAAGGTGGTCTTGCCACTGCCCGTGTTGCCGGCAATGAGCAGAAAGTCACCTGAGTTGATTGTGAGGTTAATGTGATCCAAGACTTTGACGGTCTGATCGGGATATGCGAATGAAAGATCCTGAACAGAAACTAATTTGTGCATGCGCGATAGATCCCTTCAGAAAGAATGGGTAATAAAAAGAGGACTAATAAAAGGCCGATTGGCAACAGATCCGCCGGGTGAAAAATATTGGTAAAATTCGCTACTGAACGACTCCAACCAAAGTTGAGGAATCGGATATAAATAATCATTAATAATAGCAGGAAAGAAAATAAGATAAAAACAAGATCGGACGATTGCCAATGGTAAGATCGATAATGGGTGCGTTTGGTAGCACCGAACCCCCGGGCATCCATCAAATTTGCCGTTTCCATTGCCGACGAAAGGGAATCCTGAAGCATGATTTCAAAGATGTGCAGGACTTTTTTGATCCTTGTCAGTAAGGAGCCGCTGGACACATCTAAATTCCTAGTTTTTTGTAATGTGATGAGTCGCTTGAATTTTAAGATAAAGTTGGCCACTAAGCTAAATGAAATGGATACTAGCATTGCTAGCCTGGGGGTGATCGGTGAGAAGACGTAGATGAGGCGATTCGGGGTCAGAATAGCATTGAGTAACGCAAAAACAAACAACATTGAGATGAGAACCAACGCCATTGCAACGCCATAAAGAAATGCCGAGTAGGAAAATCTGTAAGTTAGAACGCCCCAGTGAAATTGCCAAAGAATTGGCTGGAACTTTTGATTTAACAAAGTATTAAAAAATAAAATCAGGACCAAAAAGCTGCTGGCAAATTTTAATTGCTGAGTCATCGATTCTTTGCCTAAGTAATAGAAACCACAAACGATCAGGCCAACGATTTCTGTTAATGCGACAGTCACGTGATTGAAGAGCAGCAGACAAACCATCAGTTCAGCAAAGTAGATTGTCGAGGCTACTGGATGCACCTGTGAAAAGAACGTCATTTGTAAAGGTAACCGTTTCATTAATCGTAGCCTCTTTCCAGAACTATCGTAAGCCTTTCCAACAGTATACCATTTGAGAATATGGGGGTAAATATTCTTCCAGGACCCTGCAAAATAGTTGCATTGCACACAAGATAATTGCTATATCTGGCTGTTTCAATGACGAATTTTTGCTATCTAATTAACACTATTTGGCTGTTGAAATTGTTTGATTGATTAATTTGTCAATGTTTAAAAATAGAGGTGCTATTCAGAGCAAATAATTGGTATCATATAGATAGATATATTGCGTGGAAACGTGTTGAGGCAATATACGCGCATCAAATAAAACCGATGGATTGCGAGGAATTTATATGAACAAAATTTCTATTCGTGGCAGTTTGCAGACGAAACAAATCGTAGGTAGTTATTCAGATGTTGAGAAGAAGATTATTGCGGATTTAGACTCCGTTCAAGAAAAGGATGGCAAAAAGCCATTTTCAAAGATTGCTGATGAAGTGGTTGTTGAGCCATACCGGGACGGGGCGTATGCGTACCACGCATTATTAACGGAGGCGGCAAAGATGTACGATTTGTCGCCAGAGATTCAAAAGAGTGCCAATGTTAGTGATGAATAGTTTGATTTGGGTCATGGTGAAGACTTCCTGTTAGCTTTTTGTTGATAGGAAGAAGTTGCCATGGCCTATTTTTATGTCGTTAAGTTGTAAGGGTGTTGATCATAAAGTGATTGGAAACAGACATTTGCCGAATTGAAAATGCCGATTTAATAGGGATCGTTTAGTGTATTCCCCACGTATGTGGGGGTGATCCTGAGACAGGAGATGGTCAAATGCATGACCCAAAGTATTCCCCACGTATGTGGGGGTGATCCTGAGATATTCAGATTTTAAGCGGTCAGTCGAAAGTATTCCCCACGTATGTGGGGGTGATCCCAAACAAGGTATTGAATACCGCTTGCAAAACCCGTATTCCCCACGTATGTGGGGGTGATCCTGCGCCAGCAAGCAAACAGCCAAATAGTCGACAGTATTCCCCACATATGTAGGGATGATTCTAGGCTTCGATGGGCATTAAGTCCTTCATAATTGTATTTTCCCATGTGTGCGGGTGCTCATTAGTATATGGGACATGATTCAGTATTATTGAATTTGGATAATTATTTGTTAGTAAGTAATAAATTATATCGTAGTTTTCTTAACAAGGATTTAGATTATAATTGATTTAGTTGAAGCTTAGGGGTAGATGAACTCAAACGAAGGGAAACTAAAACAATGAAATTGCATAAAAATGTAACCGCTTTATGGGCCAAGAAAAATTTCGAACATGATGAGCAACTTTGGCTGCCTTTGGTGATCCATCTGACGGATGCGAAGAATACCATTAACTGGTTGTACAATCATTGGCTCAGTGACAGCTAAAGGCAGTTATTGAAATATACGTCGCCTGATGAGACTGATGAAAGATCTGATGAGGATGTGCAAAAACTAGTCAAGTTTCTTGGATTTACCCACGACATTGGCAAGGCAACTCCTGCATTTCAAAAGAAGCGTTCTTATATCCGTGACGATTATTTAGATGATCAACTGGTGGAGAAATTAATCAGAAGCGGTTTTTCTGAACTAGATGAAAGCGATTTGTCTTCTGCACGGGCATCTCCGCACGCGATTGCTGGCGAAGCAATTCTGGAACATTATGGTGTGCCAAACTCAGTTGGGGCGATCATCGGTGGGCATCATGGTTCGCCAGCTCAGGAGGCTCCTCGAAAGCAAATTGTTACCTATACGGCCAATTATTATTTGAGTGACACCGATGCAGAAATTCAAAAAATCTGGAAGCAGACTCAAAAAGAACTTTTTGATTATGGCTTGAAACTATCTGGATATCAGTCTGTGGAAGAAGTCCCGATGGTTACCCAGCCACAAGCAGTTATTTTAGAAGGCTTGCTAATTATGGCTGACTGGCTAGCGTCAAGTGAGTATCTGACCAATGATGAAGATGCGGAATTATTTCCGTTAATACCGTTAAATGAATCGAGTGAGGACGTTGATACCGTCACTCGTTTCCAAAATGCAATCAATAATTGGAACTCTACCGGAGAGTGGGTTCCCCAGCAGGTTTCAACAACCAACGATCCTTATAAGACTCGCTGGGGATTTAAGGCCCGGCCAGTCCAGGATACGATAACGAAAGCAATTTCGGAAACCCGTGATCCCGGAATGATCATCGTGGAAGCGCCCACAGGTTTAGGAAAAACTGAAATTGCCCTTGTTGCTGCCGAACAACTTGCTTATATTGATGGCGAGGATGGCGTTTTTATGGGGCTGCCAACCCAGTCAACAACTAACGCGATGTTTGATCGAGTTAATGATTGGCTGGAGAAACTTGCGAAATCTCAAGATGAGAATTTCTCAATCAAGTTAATGCATGGGAAAGCTCAATTTAACAAACATTACCAGAACTTGACCAATGCAGTCAATATTGATGACGCTGACCCCAAGAATTTAGGCGCGGTGACGGTCAATTCCTGGTTCAGTGGAAAGAAATCAATATTAACCAAGTTTACAGTTGGGACAATTGATAATTTACTGTTAATGGCTCTTAAGCAGAAACATTTATTTTTAAGACATTTAGGACTCAGTGGTAAAGTTGTCATTATTGACGAAGTCCATGCCTATGATGCGTATATGAACCAATACTTATATCGAGCCATTAATTGGCTTGGTGCGTACCACGTGCCGATTGTCATACTGTCAGCAACTTTGCCAAAAGAAAAAAGAAATGCGCTCATTACCTCGTATTTAAAGGGTAGGTACGGTAAACGGTCTCCGAAAGGATTTGAGGCGCCAGCCAATTGGCAGGACACTGAAGCATATCCGCTGTTGAGCGTTTTGGATGGCAAGAAATTAAACCAGGTGACAGAGTTTGCCGGCAGTAGTGATCAGGCACCATTTGGGCTGCAAGTTAACAGAATTAATTTGGATGATGAGGAGTTGATGCAAGCTGTTGTAAACCAAATTGCTAATGGTGGGATTGCGGGCATTATCGTCAATACTGTTAAGCGGGCACAGGCGCTTGCTAAATTTGTCCCCCAAAGCATTGACTTTATGCTCCTCCACTCAAGCTTTTTGGCCCCTACTAGAGAGATGCAGGAAGAAAAGCTTCAACAAGCCATTGGAAAGAATGGTCAAAGACCTTCTAAGATGATTGTCATTTGGACTCAAGTCTTGGAGCAATCACTTGATATCGATTTTGACGTTCTTTATACCGATATTGCCCCGATGGATTTAATTCTTCAGCGGGCTGGCCGTTTACATCGGCATCATATTACCAGACCCAAAGAGCTCCAAACGCCTCAACTGTTTGTGATGGGAATTAGTGGTCCTGGCGAATATGGGGATGCTAATGAAGCCGTTTATCAGAAATATTTACTCATGAAAACCGATCATTTCCTGGGTAAGACAATTGCAATCCCTGGTGACATTTCAGTGTTAGTACAAAAGGTTTACGATCAGGAAAGTGATGCTGAAATAACGGCTGACGAGATGCCAGAGCTCGACAAGGAAAGAGAAATGTTTAATGACAATCTTAAAAAGGAGCGTGATAAAGCGCAAGCATTTCAAGTAGGGGCACCGCGATACCGAAAGCATACGATTCATGGCTGGTTAGATCGAACCAAGCCAAACATTGATACTGATGAGCAGCGTGCAAATGCCACTGTTCGGGATATCAAAGAAACCCTTGAGGTCATTTTGTTACAACACACGAGTGAGGGGGACTTTTTAGTCACAGATACTCAATCAGATAAGCCTAAGTCAATTCAAAACATTTCGTCTCAAGAGATTGCGCAACAAGTTATTAGAATTCCTTCTCCGGTCACGCCAGATATTGACCGGGCAATTAAGCACTTGGAAACGTTGACAAGTAAATATTATCCGGATTGGCAAGCCGATGTTTGGTTAAAAGGAGCACTGGCACTCCCACTAGACAAGAACCTATCAGCTGATTTAGGTGACTGGCATTTGAACTATTCTTCCCGATTTGGCTTAAGTTATTCAAAGGAGGACGACAATGGAAAAGCAACACTTTAACTTAACAACTGATTCTTGGATTAAAGTAATAGACAGACAGACCAACCAAGAACAAATGGTTTCCCTAATTGAATTGTTCGAGAATGCTCAAAATTATCGAGCGCTGTCTGGAGAAATGCGTTCCCAAGATTTGGCGATCTTACGTTTTCTCCTCGCAATTTTGACCGCCGTTTATTCACGATTTGATGCAGACGATGAACCGTATGATTGGGTGACCGTTGATGAAGATTCGATGCGAGATACTGGTGAAGTGGATAGGGATGATCAGGAAAACATTGAGGAGGACTTATTTGATACGTGGAAGCAGCTATTCAATAATGGTCACTTTACTCAAATGGTGATCACGTATTTAAAACGATATGCAGATCGGTTTGACTTATTTGGTGAACAGCCCTTCTACCAAGTTACTGAGGATGACTATAACCACTTTGTACCGAAAAAGAAGCAAATTGCTGGTGCCGAAGGGCCGGGAACGGTGGCAATTAAGCAAATTAACCGGCAGATTTCGGAAAGTGGCCACACACCGTCATTATTTTCGCCTAAATCTGATGAATTCAAAAACGATATTCAATTGGATGAACTTGCCCGGTGGCTGATTACCTATCAAAATTTTACGGGTGTTACCGATAAAACGAAGATTGAGATGCCCGATAAATTCTCAACTGCTTCTGGCTGGCTTTACAAGCTTGGCCCGGTATTTGCGGATGGTGATACCCTTTTTCAAACATTAATGTTGAATTTGGTTCTGGTTGAGGAGGACAAACCATATAATCCTCCAAAGCCAGTATGGGAACAAGCTGTTCCTCAGTATGTCGAAGATCGTAAGAAGCAAAACTTACCAGATAATTTGGCGGAGTTATACACCACGTGGAGCCGACTACTTCATATTAATTGGGATGAGCAAGGCACCCCAACGATCTTTAGTGCTGGGCTGCCAATGTTTGAGAGCGACGATGCCTTTATCGAACCAATGACGGTTTGGCGATTTGATAAAAAGACCGATCATTATAGACCGGCCGTTAAGGGATTGAGATCGCTAGGAACGGCGATGTGGCGGAATTTCGGACAGTATGTCCAAGTTGAAGAAGCCAATGATAAGCATGAACCGGAAATTGTTAAATGGTTACGAGTGCTTAAAGATAGAGGGCTGATTCCACAAAGTACCTTGTTAACCCTAGCCTCCGTTGCCCTCATTAGTGATGGCAACGCGACTTCTCAATCCCCAGTTGCCGAAGTCTACGACGATATGCATATTAATGCGGATGTTCTTTTTGATGAGAATCCTGACAAAGCACAGCGCTGGCCGATCCGGATCGAAGACATGATTGAGTTAACCCAAAAGGTGGGAAGTGATTACTGGCGGTTTGCGGTGAATATTGCGCACATTCGTAATCTTGATTATCGTCCATTTGCCAACAAAATGAGTGCGGCCTTTTATGATGGGCTAAATGGCCCGTTTAATAAGTGGTTGCGAAGCTTGACAAACGAAGAAGACCGGGACAAAAAGAGCAATGAATGGAAGAAAGAGATCAAAAGCTACGTCTTGAAAACTGCCAATGAGGTTATTCAATCGAGCTCACCACGAGACATGGCTGGCTTCATTGATGTTAATGGCGTGGTCGATAAAAGCAAGGGCCTGGTTAATATCTTTACCGTCAATAACCGGCTACGGTATCAGGTTCAAGCAGATTTGAAATCATAGAAAGGGTGTGAACCAATGGGATCAGCAAGAAAGATCGCAACTGAAATTAAAAAAAAGGACTGCCGGAATTATTAAAGAACTTTATGGTCATGGAAATTTAAATAAAGCTGTTTTAGCTGGTGTTCGAAGTGCCGCGACAATTGCAAGCCCAAGAGCGCAAAAAGTGTGGCCATTTATAATCGAGCGACTTGTCAAAATTGAACAGGATATGGGATTAAAACATGAGAAATTATTAAGTACTGATGGGAAACCCACGAAGGCTGAAATCTCAATGTATACAGCCATTCGCCTCTATGCAATTCATCAGCAGGGTCAGGAGTCTTTTGCCGCTGGAGCCTCATACAAGGCCGAATCAGCAGATGGGCTCACTTTGTTTGCAGCGCTTGCTAATTTGCGTCGGGATGAGACGACTCGGACTGCCTTAGATCGCCGGGTACAGGCGCTTTTGGGAACAACCAACGTGAATAGCGTGATCAACTCAATTACCCACTTAGTTGAAATTTTAAAAGCTAGCATGCCGAATCAAAAAATTGATTATCCTAGGTTGGCTGGCGATCTGTATTTATTCCAGACTGGGTTTCGACAGGCAAATGAAGTCCGTTTAGCTTGGGGTCAACAGTACTATCGGTTCATCAAACAAACAGTAACAGCTGAAGGAGAAAAAACTAATGACTAATAATGTATATATCGATCTAAATGTCTTGCAAACAGTGCCTTCATCAAACATCAATCGAGATGATACGGGCGCACCTAAGACTGCTCTTTATGGTGGTGTTACCCGTTCGCGAGTTTCTTCACAGAGTTGGAAACGGGCGATGCGGGTATCCTTTAAACAATCAGGCGTTGATACCGGCACGAGAACCAAGAAAGCTGCTAAATTACTGGCCAGCAAGTTGATGTCTCTGGATTCTTCCTTAGATGAAAAGGCTGCCCTGGCAAAGACAAGTGAAGTCTTTAAGGCTGCCAGTATCAAACTTGATAAGAATAATGAAACGGGTGCGTTATTATTAGTCAGTCCCGGCCAGATTGAAAAGTTAGCTCAATATGTCGTTGATCATGATGAACTTGATAAAAAAGAAGTCAAAAAGGTGTTAAAGACAGACAATTCTCTTGACTTGGCACTCTTCGGGCGAATGGTAGCCGATAATCCTGAACTAAACGTGGAAGGTTCCGCACAGGTTGCCCATGCCATTTCAACGCATGAAGTTGTTCCAGAATTCGATTACTACACAGCCTTGGATGATTTGCAGTCTGAAGATACCACTGGTGCGGCAATGCTGGGAACAATTGAGTTTAATTCCTCAACACTCTATCGGTATGCTAATTTAAACGTCAATGAATTAGCTCACAACCTTGGTTCCTCGGACGCGATTAAGGGCGCAACGGATTTCATCAAAGCATTTTTATTATCAATGCCAACTGGCAAACAAACTACCTTTGCCAACAAAACGTTACCCAACTATGTGATGGTTACCATTCGACCAGATACACCAGTCAATCTGGTTTCAGCGTTTGAAGCGTCAGTTAATTCAAAGAACGGCTACGTTCAATCATCGATTAACAAGCTTGAAGATGAATATTCAGCAACCCTTAGCTTTGTTGCGAAACCTTCGTTAACTGTTGTGTTGGCTAATCATCAATATGAATCAAAACAATCTGATCAGGTTGACAACTTAGCTGATCTTTTGAATGAAGTCACCACGGAATTAACAAAGGTGGTCCAGGATGAAAACACTAACAATTAAATTGACTTCCCCACTACAATCATATGGTAATGAGGCAACGTTTTCCCGACGAACAAGTGACGGTTATCCCTCAAAGAGTGCAATTATTGGGATGATTTCTGCGGCGCTCGGATATCAGCGAGACGATCCGCGAATCGCGGCGTTAAATGATTTGGCTTTTGCTGTTCGCGTGGACCAGCCAGGAAAGGCATTGAGTGATTTTCAGACGGTTGAATGGAAAAGGGGTACCAGAAAGATTACGTACCGGGATTACTTTCAAGATGCTGTGTTCATGGCCGCGCTCGGCAGTGAAGATGAGCAGTTGATTGAACAAATTGAAACTGCCTTAAAGCACCCGAAATTTCAGTTGTTTTTGGGACGCCGCTCAAACGTGCCTGCCGGTGTTTTACAGACAGCCACATTCTCAGATCGTGAACCGGTTGCCGTTTTGAAAAAGATGTCTTGGCAAGCGTCCCATTGGTACCAGTGGCGCAAGCGTCGAAATGAATTGGTCAAAGACGTTGCAATCATTTCGGACGCAAATTTATTACCTGATAAGCGCAGTAAGATGATCAAAGATCGCGTTGAATCCTTTGACCAGCGGAATCGGCGCCATGGCTATCGAGCAGTTGCAACTGATTACGTGGATCTGCAAAATCCATGTTTTGAAAACAAACAAGCAGAGATCGATAATTCCGTAGAAACGAAGCACGACATCTTCGGTTTTCTCTAGAAAGGAGTATGTATTTATCAAGAGTAGAAATTGACGTCAATAATCGCCAAAAAACAAAAGATCTTACGCATCTCGGCGCCTTTCACAACTGGGTTGAACAAAGCTTTCCAGCTGAGGTAAAGACGGGCAAACGACGGCGCCATTTGTGGCGAATTGATCCACTTAACGGTAAGCAATATTTGCTTGTTCTCAGTGAGGAAGCGCCAGATTTAACCCAACTCGCGACGTATGGCGTAGCTGGGACGGCAGTTACCAAATCGTATGATCCTTTTCTGGCAAGCATTCAAAAAGGACAAGTGATGCAGTTTCGATTAACGGCTAATCCCACATATGCAATTAAGCAACCAGGGAAGAAGCAGCCCCGGATTGTCCCGCATATTACGATTGCCCAACAACGGCAATGGCTTGTGGGGAAAGCCGAAAAATCGGGCTTTCAGTTAATTGAAAAAGAGACGGTGAATAACATCGAAGCTGCGGATAACCGAGCGTTTGACGTGATTAGTCGAGATTGGCCGGTTCTCCGCAGAAAGCCCGATCAAGGTGGTCGAGGCGGTCGATTGAGTCGGGTCACATTTGAAGGTTTTTTGCGAGTGGCTGATGTTGCCACTTTTAAGCAAGCCCTGATAAATGGAATCGGTCGTGAAAAGGCATTTGGAATGGGCTTGATGACGGTTATTCCTCGAGGCTAAATCATGACAAAAAAATTTGGAGCAAAAAAGGCGGAACTATCAGAATTGAGTCGGATTCGAGACAGGGTCACCTTTCTTTATCTGGAGCATGCGAAACTAAATCGCCAAGATAGTGCAATATTGGTGACGGACAATCGAGGAACGGTATTTGTGCCCGTCGCGATTGTGAGTGTCCTGCTATTAGGACCAGGGGTTGATGTTTCTCATCGGGCAATGGAACTAATCGGTGATGCAGGGATGGGCGTCGTCTGGGTTGGCGAGCAAGGCGTTCGTCAGTATGCCCATGGCCGCCCGTTGAATCATTCTTCTCGGCTGCTGGAAGCTCAGGCTAGGCTGGTTTCGAATACGCGAACCCGGGTGGCCGTTGCCCGAAAGATGTATCAGATGAGATTTCCCGGTGAAGACGTTTCTGATTTATCGATGCAGGAATTGAGGGGAAAAGAAGGTAGTCGCGTTCGCCAAGTGTATCGAAACGAGTCTCAGAAGACGAATGTGCCCTGGTCTCGGCGAGCTTATAATCCCGATAATTTCGATGCAGGGACACCGATTAATAAAGCCCTCACGGCAGCGCATCAAGCATTATATGGATTGAGTTACAGTGTGATTTGTGCGTTGGGCGCGTCTGCTGGGTTGGGCTTTGTCCATACTGGTCACGATTTATCCTTTGTGTATGATTTCGCGGATTTATACAAAGCTGAGATTTCGATTCCACTTGCCTTTAGGGTGACTGCTAAGTATGGGGATGACAAAGATATTGGCACCAAAACCCGGCTGGCGATGCGAGACGCTTTTAAGGATGGTAAATTGCTGGTCCGGATGGTGACTGATTTAAAGTCAATTTTGGGAGTCACTGAAACAAATATCAGTGCCGGTGTCATTAATCTGTGGGATGACAAGCTTGGTCTGCAGAAATTTGGCGTTCAATACCATGAATTTGAAGAGGATGATGGCTGATGATTGTCGTGACACTAACCAAAGTGCCTCAATCTTTACGGGGAGATTTGACCAAGTGGTATCAAGAGGTCCAAACGGGCGTGTACGTTGGCAATGTGAGTGCCCGGATTCGGGACTTGCTATGGGATCGAATTAACCGAAATATTGGTAGTGGTGAGGCCACAATGGTCTATAACGCCAATAATGAATTGGGTTACCAGATTAAAACGACTCGTAAGCAGTACCAAGTCGTGGATTTTGATGGGATTCCATTGATGATGCGACTCAAGGTTGTCCCTGGAGTGCCAAAGCACGGTTTTAGTAATGCCGCGAAATTTCATCGGGCTAAAATCATGATGAATAAACGCAAATCCAATAAACCTAATCAGACGAATCGCCAATTCGTTGCAGTTGATCTTGAGACGACCGGTTTGAATGCCATGAAGGACAAAATTATCTCGATTGGTGCGATTAAAAGAACTAAGAATGGTGAATATGACCAATTCGATCAATTGATTCAGATTGATTGTGAAGTTCCGAAGAAAATAACAGAATTGACTAATATTTCTTCAGAACTATTAGCAACCGATGGAATCGATTTAAGCTTGGCTTTGCAAAAGCTCAAGGATTTCGTTGGCAGTTCAACCGTCATCGGATATAATTTGCGGTTTGACCAGGAGTTTCTTTCGGAAGCCTTTCATCAAACTAATCAATCTGATTTAACTAATGAGATGCTGGATATAATGCCGATGGTAAAAAAATCAAATCAGTTTCTTGATAATTATCGATTGAATACCGTTTTAAAAGCGTATCAAATTGATAATTCAACGCCGCATCATGCATTGGCAGATGCAAAGGCAACATTGAACCTAGCAATCAAACTCATTGAAAAAGGCCATTTGTAAATTTGAGAATGCCGTTATAGCAGGGATCCTTTAGTGTATTCCCCACGTGTGTGGGGGTGATCCCTAATGACTGAAACTAAAACTGACAAAGTCGCAGTATTCCCCACGTGTGTGGGGGTGATCCTCAGAACAGTTTGTGAGACGATCAAGTCAGCATGTATTCCCCACGTGTGTGTGGGTGATCCCGGGTATGGTCCAGAAAGCTACTATGATTTAGTGTATTCCCCACGTATGTGGGGGTAATCCCTATGAATTCGTTTTGGCACACTTACTTCAGATGTATTCCCCACGTATGTGGGGGTGATCCCGACGGCACCGCTCTTTGTCGGTGCTACAACGAGTATTCCCCATGTATGTGGGTTTAATAATGGATATCCAATAAGGTAGTACAGAGTAACAAATGTCAAAGAAGAATTGAGTTTCAGCAAAACTCATGAAGTGAGTTGAAAGCAATATTCTTAAGGTATAACATAACGTTAACAATTATTTTTTGGAGGCATTTTTATGACGACCATTGGTTTTTGCTCACCGTCGACACCTATTACTGCAATCTCACCGATTCGTTTTAAACGAGCGCAGAAATTTTTGACCAGTAAAGGGATCCAGTTGATTGCCGGCAATTTAACGGCTAAAAGAGATGCTTATCGGTCTGGTTCAATTCGGCAAAGAGCCGACGAGGTTAACGAATTAATTCGTAACAATCGTGTGGATATCATTATGACAACGATTGGGGGAACCAACACCAATTCAATTTTGCCTTACGTAGACTATGATTATCTAAATGATCATCCCAAGACGTTCGTTGGTTATTCCGATGCGACAGCATTGTTACTCGCAATTCAAACCCATGCCCCCAATTGTCGGGTACTGTATGGCCCAGCGTTAGTTGCAGGCTTTGGTGAATGGTCACCGTTCGTGGATGAAACTTGGACACGTTTCTATCAAATCATCACCGCCAATAAAGACGATGAAGTTGTGATTGATGCCCCGCAGTTTTGGGATGACGAGGCTTTGAACTGGAATACCTTTGAAAAGCCTAAGCAACAGCGGCCTAATCAGTGGCAATATATTGGGTCACCAGTTCTCTCTGGGAGAATTGTTGGTGGCAATTTAAACACATTTTATGGAATCCTGGCTTCCGGCTATTTTCCTCAACTTAGCAAAAATGACTTACTGTTTATCGAAGATGCAGAAAAGGATGCCTCAACGGTGGAGAAAAATTTTGCCATGTTAAAAGTGGCGGGAGTGTTTGATCGCGTTAAAGGCATTATCTTGGGTAAGCATGCGTTGTTTGACTCCGAGGGTAGTACGCGAAAACCAATTGATATTTTGGAAGAAGTTCTAGATGGTCAAGATATGCCAGTCATTTACGATTATGATAGTTGCCACACCGTGCCGATGATCACAACTCCGATAGGTGCCCAAGCTGTGATTGATGCCACCAAAGGGACAGCGACCTTTACCGATTTTTAATTGAATAAACTCACCAACCGACTACAATACCTGATATAATTTATTGATTAGGGTCAATATGAGGTTCAGTGACCATTTAAAAACGGCTATAATATAACCAAGAATTCTTCAATTAGAAAGTGTGTACTGTTACTATGAACAAGAAAATCATGTCCGGGTCCTTCTGGCTGTCATTTGGCAGTATCTTTTCACGGGTGTTGGGAATTGTGTATTTGATTCCCTGGCTGTATATGATTGGGTCACCTGAACACAAGAGCGTTGCAATGGCGCTGTTCAATGCTTCGTATAACCCGTATGGCTTGTTTATCGCCTTGGGGACCGCGGGATTTCCGTCCGCAATTGCCCGCCGGGTGGCCATTTATAATGGTGAAAATAAGTTCTTGGATTCCAAACAATTGGCGAAAGTTGGCTCTTTTGTGATGCTGATGTCGGGGATCCTTTGTGGCGCTATTTTATGGATTATTGCCCCCATCATTGCTAAAAATAGTCCGGTGGTGTCCGCTAGCAGCGCGGTAACTTCTATTCGCGTATTAGTTCCGGCAATTGTGATTCTGCCATCCATGAGCAGTGTCAGAGGGTGGTTCCAAGGAAACCAGGATTTGAAACCATATGGGGTGTCTCAACTTTGGGAACAGTTCATTCGAATTGTTTTTATTTTAGTATCCACGTACGTTGTCATTTATGTCCTCCATCGAAGCTATATCGAAGCCGTTTATTTAAGCGTGATGGCGGCTTTCGTTGGGGCGGTTGCCAGTTATCTGTACTTGGGACTTTACTATAAAAAGCAGTCGGCTAACTATGTCCAGATGGCGGCTAAGAGTAAGCCCTACGATCTATCAAGCATTCAAAGTATCTTTAAGATGATTGCTTATGAGTCAATTCCATTTGTCATCGTTGGGTCGGGAATTACGCTGAGCCAATTAATTGATCAATTGTTTTTTAAGCAAGTAATGGAAGGTGTTCAGCACTATTCGGCGGTTTATACCCAGTATATTTATACCCTGTTTTCCGCCAATCCAACGAAGATCACCACAGTGGTTGTTTCACTGGCATTAGCAGTGGCTGAGACGACGTTACCACTATTAGCGCATAGTTTGGCCGCTCACGATCCGGATATTGGTAAGCTGATCTTCCAAAATATCAATATGTTGTTATTCACGTTATTGCCGATTGTTGCCGTTTTAGGCGGTTTATCCTATGAAATTAATGGGATCTTCTTTAGCTTTAGCACGCTTGGCGGTGATTATCTGTTTTGGAATATCATTCAAAGCCTGATTCTTGGCCTTGCAATCAATGGCCTCACGCTGCTTCAGGCACTTCACTATAGTAAAAAGGCAATGTATTATTTGTTTGTTGGACTCATTGCGAAGCTCTTGTTCCAGCCACCGTTGGTCATTTTGATGCAAGGCTTTGGGGCCATTTTGTCGACCGCAATTGGCTTTGGCTTTGTCATTTTACTCAGTTATGGTGAAGTGCGTCGTGAATTTCATGTGCCATTTGGCAAGTTAAGAGTAACGGTTCTGGTTAACATTGTTTTCTTTGCAATCGTCATTGGGTTGGCGATGGGGATTCACCAACTGTACGTTCCGGCTGGGTTAGTCATGGCGTTTATTTTCTGTTGTGTCTTTGGCCTGGTTACCTTGCTGATCTACCTGTTTATGGCAAATCATACCGGCTTGTCGGGAATTATCTTTGATCGCAAAATCGGTTACAAGTATTTCAGATATAAACATTTCCAGTAAAGCAGTCGATCGATTGGCTGCTTTTTTATTCTTGGGGAATGGTATTTTAAACACGAATATTTCATATATTATGCGTGACAGGGTAATATTTTATTGATTTCTTGCGGTAGGATAAAACTGATTGATGATGACTTTATTTTATCAAACTGGAGATCTTTGCTTTGAAAACTTTAACTGCCGCTCAATCTAAAAAGGCAGTTGGCATTGCCGTTCTTTCCGCACTTCTATATGCACTATACCCACCAATTGCTAAAGTCGTGTTGCACAACTGTTCACCAATTATGCTGTCAGCGTTATTGTACATCGGAACCGGCGTGGGCATGGCAATCATTCTGCCATTCGTGTACTGGCTATTACCCGACATGAAAAAGGAAGCCTCGTTGGCCAGAACTGATATCCCGACCTTAATCGCGGTGGTTGTGGTTAACATCGCGGCAGGAATCTTAATGAATATCGGGATTGAATTATCGACGGCGGCCAGCGCGTCGTTATTAGGAAATTTCGAGGTTGTCGCGACAACAATTCTGGCATTTTTGTTCTTCCATAAAAAAGTGGGACGCCAACTTTGGCTCGGGGTGGGGTTGGTATTTCTCGCCAGCTGTGTCTTGAGCACTGATGTCAGCCATCTAACCATTAACTGGGGATCAATTCTCGTCATTTTGGCAACCTTTTGCTGGGGCCTGGAAAATAATTTTACCCGGGTTCTGTCTGTCAAGAATCCCATTCAAATTGTGATTGTGAAGGGAATGGGAGTCGGACTTGGGACGCTGATTGTTGCTTTGATTGACCAAAAAAATTGGCCGGTTCTACCGATCGTTGGGATTGCACTGTTGCTGGGTTTCCTGTCTTTTGGCGTCAGTATTTTCTTTTACATTTTAGCTCAGCGGTACATTGGGGCTGCCCGAACCAGCGCGTATTATGCCCTGTCGCCCTTTTTATCAACGTTTATTGCCATCATGTTCTTACGAGAAAGGGTGACATTCCAATTGGTATTGGCAACGTTGATGATGATTGCCGGCAGTTATGTGGTTGTCCGAGAAACCTTTAGTCATGCAGAATAGTTAAAAAATGGCCCCAAAAGCAGTTCCATCCATATAAGTCAACTAGCCAGACATTATCCAGTTAGTTGGCTTATATGTTCAGAGAACAATCACTTTTTGGGCCATATTTTATTAATAGAATATTGAACATTCTTTATATCAACGTCATTACTAGCGTGACAGTTAAAGGATCATGATTTAATGAGACCTTGTCACCCAGCCATGGTCATTGACGTATAAAAAGGATCTGGTTTCGTAAGTGATTGGATTCTCGAGGGTCATGGCTTTGGTCACTTGATAGCGACCGGTTTCGTCGAGATTGCCAACTTTGGTGAGGATGACGCTGTCGCCATTGATGGCAGCGTCATACAAAGGCGTCGGTTGATCGCCAAGCTGATATGGCTTGGCTTCAAACGCTTGCCGGTTTTTTAAAACGAACTCCTGGCTGTTTGATTGAGTGAACCATTTAGTGACGTCAAAACCTGGGGAACCAATGATGTTACTGCCAAAGACATCTCCACCTGAACTCATCGCAGTGACCTCCCTTAAACAATTTTCTTAAAAGAATCACTTTAAGTGTACTGGTCAGTGGGGGTAAGTCAAGCATCGACAACGTGGCAAAAGATGATCCCTTATTTTTCAACTTCACTCTTGTATTGAGGTGCTAATAAGGCAATTGTATACTGACCAAATTTGGGATAGAGCGTTGTCTGATTGGCCTTGAGGTAAATTGGTGAGCTCGTGATTCCAATGAACCACTTATCATTGGAACGGGTACTGTATTTGTTTGGATCAATGCCCTGTTTCTTCAAATCAGCCGAGACAAAGTCCTTAAAGGAAAGCTTGCCGGTCACTAAGGCTTGGCGTTGCTGTTTGGTTGGTGCGCTAGAATTGGTAATAAACTTCATATGAGAGTAAGGAGCCTGCTTTAACAGCGGATCATTTGGATTTTGAGCGTATAATTTAGCCGCTTCGGGTAGGTTGGCGCCAGCCTTAATAAAGCCAAACAGGCTATAGGCATCGGTATTCTGTCTAGCGGCTACTTGTTCATTGTAGACACTGTTACCAACCCTTTGCCCCTGCAGATTCTCCAGTTCATCATCGTCTGCGTTCGGGATACCACCAGGATTAGGAAACTCCCCAGCGGGCAAGACCCCTTTAGCCATATAACCGCGCCAAACATATCCTTTGATACCGTTATTATCAGTGACGTAGTAAAAAATGCCGGTCTTTTTACCGTTGGTCATCTTTAGCGTTTTGGTCGCGTAAAAAGTGCTGTTGTCCAGCATGTTGAGGCGGTGCAGCTTATGATTGAGATGGTAGTTCCAAAGATAGGCATTCCGGTTTTCGCCATTCCAGTAAACGGGAGTTTGATGATAGGTTTTGATTTTAATTGCATGATAAATACCAGCAGCGTGTGCAGGACTAGATAACGTCGCTGCTCCCAAGGTCCCTGCCGCGGCTAACGTTAATAAAAGTAGTGATTTTTCACGAGTTTGAACCTCCATATTAAGTTGAATGAGCAGCGTTAATCTTCGTCACCATCAATGACGCCATCTACTAAAATGACCACTCCTTGACCGTAACCCTTGCTGCCTTTGGGACAGGCATAGGCGCCAATTTGGTAGCCTTTGTAAGCTCGGAAGCTGGAATTACCATTATCGGCATAGATGGCTTTGTTGACGTAGTCTTTAAAGGACGTTTTGCCAGCTTTAAAATTGGCTAAATCAGCTGCTGTTTGATGGACGTAAAGGTATTTGAAGCTACCGTTGGCTGCCCGCCAGATATCTGGGTAATTGCTGGTAACCATATCTTCAAAGTCCTGAGCGGCCACCCACGGTTTATTAGGATCTTCAATATTGGCATACTGCTGAAATTTGTTGGCCACTTTTTGCAGGTAGGCGTTTGGCTTAACGCCCTCAAAATAGCTGGCTAGTTGGCGACTGAGATCATTGCCGTAATTAACGGTTCCTGAGGTGTTGGCAGAATCAGAATTGTCGTCATTGGACGTTGAGCCATTGTTACTGCCGGTATTTGTACCGGAGCCGGTCGTTGAATTGGCGTTGTTTGCGTTTGGGTTGACCCCTCTGGTTAAATAGCCGTGCCAAACGATGCCACTCTTATCGCCCTTGGCATTTGTAACGTAGAAGTAGGCGTAATTTTTACCAGTTAAGCTCGAATGCATCAAAATTTTCTTAGAAACATACCACGTCGTTCGGGGGTAGTTTTTAAGATTATGTAATTTTGCGGTATGAGATAAATTATATAAATATACCGATCTAAACGTGCTGGGATGATAGGCGATCGGGCTATAATTTTTTATTTTGAGTGTTTGAAAGCTTGCTGCGTGACTGACCGGTTGATTGATTGCGAAAAAGCTGACAGCCGCTAAACTGGCACTTACTAAGAAAATTGATTTCTTCATATAACGATCCTCTCCAATGACTAATGTTAGCAAGGCAACTGAGGATTCACTCAGTACCCGTTATTACGATAATTTTAGTATATCACTCTGGTTACATATAGAACATGGCTGAAATAATTGATGGCGTTAGTTTAAAAGGTATTAATGCTTGATGCCCTAAGGCTGGACAGGCAAGTAAAATTTGTGTAAAACAATCTAAGAATAGTCGAAAAAGCGTTTATAAATGCCACTTGGCTTTCCATTCTTATATTGATAAAACTTGCGCTAAACGACTGATCCGGGGCATTTAACGAAGCGGACCAACCATTCCAAATTTTTGGAATAGTTGGTCCGCTTTGTTAAATTCTGGGATCAAAACACTGTTCGTCCTAGCATTTAATAAATAAGTTATTAATATTGAGTGATTTTGAGATAGCTTTCATACACTGCGCTTTTATTAAAAGGAAAGTTCCGATAGATTTGTAGTCCCGACTTGTCAGTGGCGCTCAAATTGAGGGTAATGGTTTGAAATCGTGACTCTAGCCAACAAACTTGCGCGGCTGTCAGTGAAAGCAGATTGCCTGGCTGAGTTTCACCGAAATGATCGAGGGTGACTCGGTCGGCTGTTGGCTGGTAAATCAAACAATAGCTAGCAAGGCTGCCTTGATCGTCAAGTAGGACTGCTGGCGCCTGCATCACCAACTTGGCTGCCAACAAAGCCTGCCAAGTTGACAGCGGAATATCGCTGACTGGGTTATTTTGATGGGCACTTCGATAATGTGTTAAGGCAGTCGTGGCAACCTCATTCCATAATGCTGGATGATTAACGAGCTCAGCCGAAGTTAAGAGCCGCGTGGTTATGGCAGTGCCTGGAGCCTTAAGCTGAACTTCTGAAAGGCGCAATTGGGGCTCGGTTACTTTCTCAATTTGTTTGAAGCCTTGAGTTGGCAGCCACTTATTAAAGGCGTGTTGAGGGGCGTAATCACTGGTGATTATTCGATCAACGTCAAATTTCCAGGCGAGCTTGTTGATGTCGGCCAGAATCCGTTTGGCTAGTGTCAGCGGTTCACCGGCTTTGGGATCAATAAATGCCGCAAAATTCAACGCATTTGGCTGGAACTTATTCAACCAAAAGACTGAAGTAGCGTCAATGCGCCCATGCGGATGATAGACCTTAACATTATCGGGATAAGTTCGCATGGCGCGGAAAACTTCATGTTCATTGATTGGCAGCGTGGGGATAAATATTGTTTTGTTGGGTAAGTTAGGTCGCATCAGTGAACCCCTTACTTAAACGGATTCTCATTCAGCACCCGCGTGTAAAAACTAATTTCATGGAAGGCTTCGTCCAATCGTTCAGAGAAATGGTCACTGTTAGCGGAATCGGGTAACAGTTGGCCAGTTTGCGTAAAGTTATCATCAGCATTCCACAATAATACCGGTGTCGGTAAGACGATCATTTTGAGCATTTGCAGGATTTCTACAAAAGATTCAGCTGCTAACATGCCACCATCACTGTAATATGAATATGAAATAATTTGAACCGGCTTGCGGTTGACTTCTGGGCCAACATAATCCAAGGCGTTCTTTAAAGAACCCGGGATGGCGTGATCATATTCCGGTGTCAGAAAAATATAGCCATCTTCGCCATTTAATTGACTTAACCAACGGCGTTCATTACTTTTGAGACCTTGAATGCCCTCTGATAAAGGAGTCTCCTCATGACGATAAGGTTCCAATGGAAAGTCATCCAATTTGATCCAATCGTACTGCACATCAGGCGTATCGGTATATTTTGACTGTAAGTAATTAAAAATGGCTTCACCGAGCTTACTTCTGACCGATCCTAAAACGACACCAATTTTAACCATTCACTAATTCCTCCAATTTATCCATTTATTTTGAGGTGAGTTGTTGATACAATTTGTCACTAATAATGTGGTTAGTCCACATCCAGGCAATATGGCCCAGAGCTTCTGAAACGTGCTCTTCAACCGGTTGGTCTTTCGGAGAAGGGACAGTTCCCATTGCGGGCATTACCCCAAGATGAAAGGCACCCCAGACACCGAGGCCAAATAAAGTTCCCTGACCAAGGCGAATAAATGGCACGTAACGGCCGGCAACCGTGTAGAACACGGCAAAGGACGTTGAAAAGCCAAAATGAATCAGATAGCTCACCCAAGGTAATTGTTGCTCTGAATAAGTATATGTTGCGTGTGTCAGACGACTTGGAACCCCGAATTGTTCCAACAATCGCTGTGGTGGGTTGGTTTTATCGCGAGCGGGAGTTCGTGGTGGCAAAACATTTTCCCAACCGAGCTTAACCAGGCCGGAAACGATGCCGGCAACGCCACCAGCAATGACGGCAGCCTGCCAATTAATATGTTTGTTCAAAAGAATCACACTCCTTTGATAGTTATTGTATGCCTTCATTATAACCAAAATACAAAGTAGCGGTTAAAATTCTTCCCTGGGGGTATGATGTAAGTGAAATTAGATTCAGCTTTGGTAATCATTAGTTTCGGAGGTGATCATCGTGAAAAACAGTGGTTGGCGAATGACCAATTTATTTTTAGCGTTGATTTTCGTTGTGGTTACGGTATGGATTTTGATGCGGGGAACGGATGCTACAGGGACGGTTCAGAAGCCTGAAATCAAACTGATTAATTTAATGATTTGGGTTGGTTTCGCTGCCGTGACCGTGGTAATTGAATTGATTGTTTGGTGGATAGCTAAGGCACGAAAACGTCGTTAATTTGCTGGCAAAATTGGAAATGGGGGATGCTAAGATGAATAAGTCTGATCATTCAAGTTTACAAATTCAAAAATTAAAAGCAGATGCGGTTCTGCTTTATATTCAGACGTTAATGCTCGTTGGAATTCTAATTTTTGACTTGATCGCGGCAATCTTTTTAATGTTTAACTTTGGCAGGACCGGGACGGTTATTTATATTAGCTGTGTTCTTGCTGGCTCACTCATTGCTTTTATAATGGCCTATTTTATTTTGAGGGTTGGTAATTCTCGATAGTAAACGATGAGCAATCTTCAAGGGCTAAGTCAAAATAACTAAAATGTCATTTTCGGGCCCAAATCAGTTGATTCGGGTCTGAATTTATTTCAAGAATGGATACCTCCTTCCTAATAATTTACCAAAAAAATTCAAAAAATCTGATGTTAGAAGATATAACGTGTATAATATCGGTTAAGGGAAACCCAATAAATAACTTAGGATGGCCTTAAAAAACGACAATTATGGAGGCATTTGATGAAAACTGCTGATGATATTCGTAAGTTAGCTAAGGACGAAGAAATTGCGTATTTGAGAATGACTTTTTCCGATCTTAACGGGGCACTAAAAAACGTTGAGATCCCAATTGATTTGTTGGATGTCGCACTAAATAATCAAATTAAGATTGATGGTTCATCAATCACGGGCTTTTTACCAATTCAAAGCTCTGATATGTACTTGTATCCTGACTTGGATACCTGGACCATTTATCCTTGGATCACGACTGGCGGGAAGACCGCTTCACTCATTTGTGACGTTCACAATAGTGATGGCACGCCATTTGCAGGCGATCCGCGTTTTGTTTTAAAACAGCTGGATGATTCGTTAAATGAGATTGGTTGTGGTCATGCCAACGTTGGTGCCGAGATGGAATATTTCTTATTCAAAGCCGATGATGCTGGTCAACCAACTGGGCAATTAAATGATCAGGCTTCATACTTTGACGTCTATCCAGATGATCGGGGCGAGGCTTGTCGCCGAGAAACGGTGAATACTTTGAAGACAATGGGCTTTTCGATCGAAGCTGATCACCATGAGGTAGCGCCAGGGCAATGTGAAATTGATTTCAAGTATGCTGACGCGGTTAAAACGGCCGATCGAATTCAATTATTGAAATTAACGACGAAAGCCATTGCGGTTAAATATGGGTTGCGAGCAACATTTATGCCAAAACCACAAGCTGGCGTGAATGGATCAGGGATGCACCTGAACACCTCTTTGTTTGATGGCTCGCAGAACTTATTTGATGATCCCAAAGGCAACCACGGATTATCAGAGTTGGCAACTCACTATCTAGCCGGCATCTTAACCCATGCCCAGGCCTTCACCGCCATCACCAACCCAACCATTAATAGTTATAAACGCCTAGTACCAGGCTTTGAGGCCCCAACTTATGTTGCTTGGGCAATTGCCAATCGGACGGCCTTAGTCCGGGTTCCAGATGGCCGAGGACCGCAAACTCGTTTTGAATTAAGAAGTGGCGATCCAGCTGCTAACCCTTATTTGGCAATTGCCGCAATTTTAGCCGCCGGGCTGGATGGAATCAAGAAGAAGTTGACGCCACCCAAGAACGTTGAAGACAGTATTTATGACATGTCCGCAGAACAGCGGACAGCTGCTCAGATCGTTCAGCTACCGTCATCACTACCAAAAGCGTTAGCAAAGCTGCAAGCAGATAAAGCATTGACCGAAGCAATGGGGAGCGTCATTCCTAAGTACCTCCAAGTAAAGCAGGATGAATTGACGCGCTTCCAGTTGAGTGTAACTGATTGGGAAAAGCAAGCTTACTTTAACGTTTAAATGACACTGGAATAGGCGTTTTGATCCCGGCCATTTGTTGCAGCTTTTATCTGGGTATCTGGAGTGATCCAATTTTGATTCATATTGACAGACAGATTGCTGCTGAGTATATTGAATATAATTCAACGCAACAATGTTAATAAGATGATCAATATGGTGCGGTGATCACATTTGCCTTGGTAGTTGTGTATGGTTTACTGGGGCCGGTGGTGCTGCTGGGGTATTTGGTGATTGACTGTTTCCGGGCACGAAGACCGGTTGCTTAATGACGATTTAAAGATGTTTATTAAAAAGGCAGGGCTATTAGGATGTTGAATTGCATCTTAAAAGCCTTGCCTTTATATATCGAAAATATCTTTTACAGCATCTAATGCGCGAAGTTAGGGAACAAAATAAGGAACGTTTATCGAGAAAGTTTGGATAGAACGTTCCTTAATTACGTTGTTGTTAGTCACTGAATCAAAATCCCAAGAACCAGTACCACGGCCGATATTCAATGTTGCCTGGATAGTTGAACACATTGAAGCTGAAACCACCGAGGGCAAAGCCAATCACAAATAACAATGCTCCTAGCACTAGTAACAAGCCGACAATCTTCCAATAATTATCTTTCAACCAAATCACTAACATTTTAGTAGGCCTCCTTGAACTTGCTGATTAACCATTTTGAAAAAGAAACTGAGGCAATCGAGAAATATTTGATGCTCCACCAAGCAAGAACCCCGATTAACAATGCTAACCCGAAGCTGAATAGCGAAGTGCCAAGTTCAATTGTGCCAACTGCCACGCTGACTTTGAACAGTGCGATAAGTCCGGCCGGCAAGCCATAAGCACCGATTACCAAAGCAAGTCCTGACCCTAAGACTAGGCCTGCTCGGATGAACCAAACCAATAAATAAGCAAGGAGAATCAAGATGATAGCCAGGAGCAGCAGTGAAACCCATAAGGGCGAGCCAATTACCAGCGCGATGATAATTAAGATCAGCCATATAGTTGGAAAATGGGTCTTGGGATGATCTTCATTCATAATGTTTTTTACGATTGTTGTTGGGTCGTCCAACCCATTAGCCACGTCGTCTTCACTGACGGACCGTTCTTCGGTTTCATCGGCGATTAGTTCATTGTAATCCTGTAGGTAGCGATTAATATCGACAACGTGCGACCTTTTCAAATTATGGCGCAATTGTTTTAAAAATTCATTCTTGTTCATTTTCGAACGCCTCTCTAACGAATTGATAGATTCTCTCAATCTGGTTCTGATTAGCCAAGAAATTTTTGCTGCGGGTGATGCCGGCTGATGTCAGATGATAGTATCGCCGCACCCGGTTATTATAGATTTCGTTATGACTGGTAATATATTCGTTCTTTTCTAGCCTCTTTAAAATGGGATATAGAGTTGACTCTGAAATAGGGAAG
Source organism: Lentilactobacillus dabitei (assembly GCF_019061365.1). Lineage (GTDB taxonomy): Bacteria > Bacillota > Bacilli > Lactobacillales > Lactobacillaceae > Lentilactobacillus > Lentilactobacillus dabitei. The sequence continues at coordinate 2,314 of NZ_JAHPPD010000003.1, read as the reverse complement.
GTGGCTTCCACATCCTTGATAATTTGGTAGCCGTAGGAATCGCCTTTGTTCAATACGGCCAAGATACAATGTTCTAAAAAGCCTTTTTTTAATTGTGGATTCATCTCTTTCCCTCCTTTCGATAATACTATGCAACGCATAGTACTAAAATACAATAGTATTATTAAATGAATCAAAAAACGTTTCATAATGATCATCGTGGGTGTTAGCCTGTTAAAAAAGTTAGTCACCAAAAGAGAACCGTTGTAAAATCAGTCATAGTAATTTACCAATGTGAATGCGTAGTCAATCGGAGGTGATATTTAAGATGAAATTTGTTTTTGACGTGGATGGCACGATTAGTTTCGATGGCCGATCAATCGATCCACGAATTATTCAGGTAATGAAGAAACTCCCAGGCACCCCGCAAGACATTGTATTTGCTTCGGCCAGACCTATCAGAGATTTGTTACCAATGGTGGGCGATTTAGCAACCTCACCATTAATTGGTGGCAATGGTGTAATTATTTCTTTGAGTAATGAAGTTAAGGTTGTGGCACCGATTGCCGACGGAGATTATCGGCTCATTAGGCAAATCATTACTTCCGGGAATACTGATTATATTGTAGATAGTAAGTGGGATTATTCTGCGCGGGTGAGTCAGAACAGCTTTATTTTGCGGCAACTAGACCCAGACCATTTGGCTCACAAAGTTGCCTTGACGGCAATTAATCAGGCAATTAAGGTCATCTTACTCAATTTAACTAAAGAACAGCAAGATGCCATTGCAACAACTTTAAAGAAGCATACGAATTTAGCCATTATTAATGATCCAAGCGAACATAATTTAGATCTGACCGCTCAGGGAATCAATAAATACACAACCCTACGGAAGCTTTTCCCAGCCGAAAAGTATGTTGCTTTTTGTAATGATGCCAACGATGTTGAATTGCTGGCTCACGCTGATAAAAGTGTGTGGATTGGCGATGAGTTACCTGTGGGGATGCAGGCGCCGAATTTCCAATTTGCTGGCAATATTGCCAGTGTGATTGAGGCTGTGGCGCGGATTGGAACCATGGCTTCGAAAACTAGTTGCTAGGTTTCAAAACTATCCCAAAATAAAATTGAAAGTTGTGATAAAAGTGATGATCAGACGTTTTCAGAATCAAGATGCTCAAACGGTTTCGAAATTAGTGGCTAAAACATTACTAACGACTAATTCAAAGGACTACTCAAAGGCCTATTTAACTAAAGTGATTGCAGAAAGGGATGCAAATTTCTTTATTGAAAATTCACAGTACACCCACATGTATGTTGTCTCAGTTCATCATCAAATCGTAGGTTGTGGTGCAATTGGTCCCTTTTGGGGGAAAGAAGATGAAAGTAGTCTATTTAATATGTTTGTGTTGCCAACCTACCAAGGATTGGGAATTGGGCGAAAGCTGATTCAGACACTTGAAAAGGATGTATATTTTAAACGGGCTAAGCGGATCGAAATTCCAGCTTCGATCACGGGCTTAGGATTTTATCAAAAGATGGGATATAAGTTTAAGAATGGTCAAGATAAAGTTGATGATGAAGGGCTGTATCGATTAGAAAAATTTAATTCCCCATTCTAATGACGCCTGAAAGATCAAAGAAAAGAGTAATATTTTGAAACGAGCAAATTGGTTTTCGAATTTGTATGTTAAGTACGGCATTTTATGGATCATCTGGTTAGTTGTTCAAGACTACGGCTACGGTGAATTGGTTAAATTGCCTTCTACCGCCAGTTACGCGGATTTCATTGTGAATACCGTGATTAAGCTCATTATTTGGGGCGGCTTGGTTATTTGGTGGCTGGTCATTGAGAGGAAGCGTCTGTGGCTGAGGTGGCAAGCATTTGTATAACGGTAACTTTCCCCGACTTTTTTGGATATTGCTGATCGTGTTTATTGCCTATCTGTTCGGCATTTCCTTATATGAACATCACATGCTTTACATAAGTCCGGATTTATTCACCCGCGAGCATCACGGCTTCATTGGGGTAACGATTATTGCTGGGCTGGCGGAAGAATTGGTATTTAGAGGATTCTTTATGAATCGTTTACTGGACTGATATAGCTTCATGACGGCCAACATCATCCAATCGATCTTATTTTTAGGAATCCATTTTCCAATTTATTTTGCAGATCATTTGTCGCTCATGGGGTGGTTAAATAATGGATTCACCGTTCTGCCATTAGGCTTAATTTTTGGCTGGATTTTTTACCGGCTTGAATTGTCAAATTAAGTGCAACACGACATTAAAGAATATTTCATAAGGCGTTTTCCATCCGAGACATTTACGGGGACG
>NZ_JAHPPD010000029.1:472-28973 GCF_019061365.1 Lentilactobacillus dabitei | reverse complement strand
CAAAACAAAAAGAGCCCTAATCACAAAGTGATTAGAACTCGAATTTAGTTTCACCAACAACAGTTGACGAAGAGCCAAAAAAGTAATGCATTCTGGTTTTGGAATGCATTACTTTTTTTGCTTAAATGGCGGGGATCAGCCGTTTATTGCTCAACACTCTTTTTGTTGTTTCCCGGAAGCAAATAGCTAATCTTTTAGCGTAATTAAGGCCAAGTTTCCGTTGACATTAAATGAGACCCAGATTAGAATTTTATTAATGTATCATGGACACATTCGTGTGAGGTTAGTCAAAATAACCCAACCCAAACGTGGTGCTACATAGATGATGTTCTAAAGGAGGTATCCAAATGAACAATGAATTAAACGTTCCAAGCGGCGCCAAAGAAACGCTGCCGACTGTTTTTGGCTACATAGGGATTGGGGTTGCCTTCGGAATTGTTGGCAAGGCAGCCGGACTCAGCCCATTATTAGTGACATTGATGTCAATTATTACATATGCCGGTTCTGCCCAATTTGTGATCGTGAGCATGCTGGTAACCCATAGTCCATTGTTATCGATTATCTTTTCGGTTTTTCTCGTGAACTCCAGAATGATTTTGATGAGTACGACTTTGGCTCCATATTTCAAGAAGGAAAGTCTCCTGAAAAATGTGTTGGTGGGGACATTGCTCACTGATGAAAGTTTGGCGTTGGGAATGAACAAACTTAACTACACAGACAATCATCTGAACTTTAGCTGGTTCAATACCGCAAACGTCATCTCATATTTAACTTGGATTATTTCTTCTCTGGTAGGGGCTGTGTTGGGCAACTTCATCAGTAATCCTGAGAAGTTCGGCTTGGACTTTGCGTTAGTTGCCATGTTTATTGGGCTCTTGTATTTGCAATTAATTTCGGATAAATCAATCAACTTTAACTTGCAACTGATTGTCGTTGGATTCGTATTGGTGACCATTTATCTTGGATTGATTTTCATTCCAAGTAGTTTATTAATTCTGCTGGTGACTTTGGTAGCCTGCACGTTTGGGATGGTGATGAAACATGTCTTCTTTTAATTTTGTGCTGTTTACGATTATCGGGACGGGGCTGGTAACTTGGTTATCGCGGATTTTACCATTTGTCATCTTGAAAAAGTTCAAATTGTCAGCCGGCGTGGTCGAATTTTTGAGCTTCGTTCCAATTGCCATCATGTCTGCCCTTTGGTTTGAAAATTTATTCGTTCAACATATTGGTCATTTGCCATCAATTGATTGGGGTAACTTTTTAGCTTCAGTCCCAAGCATCATCAGTGCCGTGATTTGGAAGAACTTGTTGGTAATCGTCATTGTTGGCGTGATTTCATTGGGATGCCTGCGGTTATTTTTCGGAATGTGATTTCACTGATCGTGCCATTTTTGGGGTAGCCTTCTTTAATTAAGATTGGTTATATTGTAATATACTATTTGATTAGGAGATGATGGTTATTCTGCTCAAATTAGAGAAAATGTCTCAATCAGATTTTGATAGATATCGTCAAACTGCAGTTGTCAATTACGCTAACCAAAAGGTGGCCGCTGGAGCGTGGGAAAAGGATACCGCACAGACAAAGGCCAATCAAGAATTCGAAAAATTGCTCCCGGATGGCTTATCAACCCCGGGACATTACCTCTATGAAATTGTTGCGGGCAACACCAAGGTTGGGGTGGTCTGGCTCGCGGAACGCAAGGCCGGTTCTGAAGAGGCCTTTATCTATGATATTTCGATTTCGCCAGCGTATCAAAATCAAGGATTCGGAACCAAGGCACTCCAACTCATCGATGATGAAGCAGAGCACCTGGGGTTCAAAAAAATCGGTTTGCACGTGTTTGGTCAAAACAAACGTGCCATTCATCTTTACGAGAAGAGTGGCTTTGAAACGACGGATGTTTGGATGACAAAGAAAATATGATGAGACTGGGGCAATCGGCGTTGTGATCCCAGAATTTAACGAAAAGAACCAATTGTTCCTGATTTTGGAATAGTTGGTTCTTTTCGTTAAATTCTGGGATCAGCCGTTTGGCGCAGCTTTTATTTAGGTAGCTACGGCAATCTAAGTGAATAATCATTGATTGAAAATCAATAGATTTCCCCGCCTCGCTTTATTAAATGCCCTGATTAGTCACGGTTTTGGCCTGCCTGAAATGATTCCCAACCTTCACTGGCAATGAAGTAAACTAAAATCAACGCGGCGACAGAATCAACCCACCACCAATTAAACAAGGCCGTCAATAGGCCGCCAATCAAGACGGTTGCCGCCATGTAAGCACAGGTGATGTTGCACATACCATCTTCTACCAACGCATCTGAATGTAATGATTTTCCCAGTGATCGTTTCTTTAAAGTTAAGACTGGCATTAAAATGACCGAGGCAATTGCGATGGCAATCCCAGAAAAACTGGTGTCTGCAGCCTGGTGAGCAAACAGATTAAAGAGTGAGACACCAACCACGTAAACTGACAGCAGTAGTAGAACGCTGCCAACGATTAACGATGATCGGCGTTCCGCGTTTTCAATTTCGGCTGCGGGTGCGCCGGCGTTTTCTTTTCGCAGCCGCCATATCAAGGTGCTGCCGGAGATGATTTCTAAAAAGCTATCAAGGCCAAACGCAATCAGCAGAATTGAACCTGCTTTGAGGCCTGAATAAAAGCCCACCATAAATTCGAAGGCCATCCACGCCGTTGAGAAATATTCGGTATGGAGGCTTTTGGTGACGAGCGATATTGTTTGTGAGTTACTGGCCATGCTTCTTCCCCCTAATAACGTGATCCACGTGTTCCAACATTTCATTGATCATATCTAAAATGTGGGGATCATCTAATTGATAATAGTTTGATTTGCCGACCCGTTTTGCGGACACTAACTGATGCTTCCGTAGCAGGGACAATTGGTGAGAGACGGCGGATTGTTCCAGGTTCAAGAGTTGGCCTAATTCGGTCACATTTAATTCCTGCTGTTCCAGCACGTTGAGCATTTGCAGCCGCGTGGGATTGCTGAGTAACTTAAAAATCCGTTCCGATTCGGAGAGGTGTTTTGAATCAATCAAGCTTGGCTGAGTCGAAAGATCCGATTCATTGGTCATATATGTCACTTCTTTCATATGAAGATTGTAACATATGAACGAGAATTTGCAATCGATTGATTTAAAAATTACGGTGGTGGAAGTTGTCCTCGCGCCACCAAAAAAGGTATCATGATAGCAAGTATGGTCCGCATGATGTTTTTGGAGGCGATCTTTATCGAGAAAATGACTTGTGCAGCAACCTATGCGATTCATGAAAGTTATATTTTTCCCGCTGACCTCAATAATGGTGGGATTCAATTTGGTGGCAAGACGCTGGAAATCTTGGATGCCAATGCTGGCTTGGCAGCGGCTAAATTCATTCCTGCTGACTTAGATTTCGTGACGGCTGGTTACGATCACATTCAGTTTGTCAGCCCAGCCACGCCGGAAGATATTCTGAAATGCACGTCGTATGTGACTGGCGCCGATAAACGATCAGTTGAGGTGTTCATCAAATTTTTAACGTTCAATAAGCAAACGAGAGCAGTGCGACCGGCGTTCATTGCATTCTGCACCTTAATTGTGATGGCGAATCCTCAGCAAATCCAGTTTCCAAAATTAGTGCCTGAAAGTGCCGAAGAGAAATTTATTTGTGGAGGCTTTCAAGATCGGTTAGCGAGTCGACACACCGAATTGGCAGCTAATCAAACGATTCTGAAACATTTATCAAACTAACAATCCTTATGCATGTCTAATCATGCCTGAAATGGTAAACTAAAAGTGAAAATACCAATTTGGAGGTGTCGGTTATGTATGAAACAATCTTAGTCCCAGTTGATGGAAGTGAAAATTCCAAGCATGCGGTTGGCGAAGCAGCCACCCTTGCCGCAAAATTTGGGTCAACGCTGCAAATTGTGTCGGTGGCCAGTGACCAAAGATATGTTCAATATGGGGTCACTTTAGGCCAAGATGTGATGGAGACATTTCGTGAGCGTGGCGAAGAGATTTTGGCTGATGCTAAGCAACAAGCTGAAAAAGCAGGTGCCAAGGCAGAAACCCACTTTGTCGTTGGGGTGCTAAAGGTTCAAATTTCAAAAGAATTACCGGAAAAATACGGCGCATCCTTGATCGTCATGGGGAAATCGGGTGTCAACGGCATCTCCAGAGCGATTTTAGGCTCGACCACCGCGTATGTGGTTCGCCATTCTCAAGTGAATGTGATGGTTATTGACCAGCGGGCATAGAAAGAAGCTGGCTTTTAGGATCATTTTTAACAGTGGACGCTGGTTTAAATCCTGACTTTTAAGGTTTGAATCAGCGTCCTTTTTAGAAGTGAACGGCGTTACTCGAAAGTCCGGGCTCAAGTACATTGATCAGCGTCCACCTAACCGGAAGAAATCTCGGTGCCAGACTGGAAAATCTGGTGGGTGATCAGAAGCTGCAAGCAATTAGTCATTGTTTGCGGTTTTTTTAATATGTAACGATTACCCTTTAACTGATCTTTTCAAATGTTACAATAACACTAACTTAATTTTGAAAAGATGGCTGACATGGATAATAAATTAACGAACAAGATGACGTGGGTTCAAGTCTTCATCGCAATCGCCTTTTGCTTTTTGACCGCGTTTTTATTTATGCATAATGATGCCTTATATTCCCAGCCGATTTTTGAAGTGACCAAGGTGGAATCGGGCAAGACATCCAAAATGACTGATGAGTTTCAAAACGTTGATCATTATCATCAGCAGACGCTTTACGGCAAGATCGTGAATGGTAAATATGCTGGTCATCGGCTGACGATTGATAACGCTTATTCAGACGCCCACGCAATGGATCATCATTACGTAAAGGGACAGAAACTGTTTATCACTCTCCATACAAGTCCCAAACTTCACGCAACCGTCAAAGATTTGAAGCGGGATGCGCCAATTGCCTTTCTGTTTGCCTTGGCAATCAGTCTGTTGTTTATCATCTTAAAATGGAAAGGGGTGACTGTCATCTCCAGCATCGTCATTAATACCATTCTGTTTTGGATTGCGATCATGATTGATCACAATAATGACGGGGCTGCCGTGATTTTAATCTTTAGCATTCTTGCCGTGATTTTCTGCTTTGTCACTCTGTTTTTAGTCATGGGGTGGAGTCGGAAAATGTTGGTGACCCTCTCAGCGGTGTTGGTGGCAACCGCAATCACCATTTTGATCACGTTAATGGTCTTTGGTATTACCCATGAAAAAGGGGTTTATTATGAATCGATGCAATATGTAACTCAGCTGCCGAAACCACTCTTTATCGCCGAGGTTTTGATCGGGGTCCTTGGTGCCGTCATGGATGAAGCCACTGATATTGTGGCCTCATTGGCGACCTTGAAGACTGAGAAGCCCGAACTTTCTAAAATGCAGGTGTTCAATTCTGGCCGCCAGATTGGAAAATCGATCATGGGACCGCTGATTAACGTCCTATTCTTCATTTTCATGGCGGAAACATTGCCGATGACGTTGTTATATTTGAAAAATGGCAATACGTGGCAATATTCGTTTTCGATGAACATGTCACTGGGGATGACTTCTAGTCTGATTAGTGGCATTGGCATTGTTTTGACGGTCATTTTATCCAGTCTATTTGCTGGCTTGTGGATCAAAGGGGATGAACGCTGATGGGATCAATTACATGTCTGGGAATTGTTTTGCTTGTCTTAATGATGATTGTTGGCGGCAAGCAGGGGGTCACTTCATTTCTAAGTATGGTGGTCAATTTTGGAATCCTGTTCTTCTCGATTGTCCTGATTGCTTTTCACACGCCACCGATTATTGTGACCGTAGTTGCCAGCGTGATTCTGCTGTCCATTACGATCTTCTGGAGTAGCGCCAGCGATAATGCCTCTACCACCGCATTTCAAGCTTCGTGTGTCATCTTGATTCTCCTCATTGTGATCATTATCCCAATCGAGTATTGGGCGCAGGTTGGTGGGTTCGGCCTGGAGGACAGCGAGGAGTTGGAGGGCCTGTCGACCTACATTGGGATTGACTTCACCAAGATTGCAATTGCCACAGCTATTTTGAGTTCACTTGGTGCGATTGCCGAAGCCGCGATTGCGATCGCTTCAGGCCTGGATGAAATTTTGACCCAGCATGATAAAATTCGAAGTGGTGAATTATTTGCTGATGGCGTTTTTATCGGCAAGCAGATTATCGGTACGGCCGTCAACACCCTGTTCTTTGGCTTCTTCGGTAGCTCCTTGGCGCTGTTCATTTGGTTCTACGGTTTGAACTACTCATTGGGTGAAATCTTGAATGATAAGGTGTTCGCCGCTGAGCTGATTGCAATTGTGGTGTCGCTGATTGGGGTCGTCCTGACAATTCCAATTACGACTTGGATGATGAGCTTTCGGTTGAAAAAAGTTCAGGATAAAACAATGAATAAATGATCGTAAACTAAATAAGCACTTCGAAGCCAAAATCCAAGCTGCGGATTTTGATTTCGAAGTGCTTATTTGGCTTAAATGGCCGTGATCAGCCGTTTGTCACAAGTTTTATCGATATAAGACGGGAAAGTTAAGTTGCATTTATAAACCCTTGGCTGACTAATGTCCATCCTTGAGATTATTTTCTAACCTGGCCATTTCCACGGATCACATACTTAGTGGTGGTCAGTTCAGTTAATCCCATCGGGCCCCGTGCATGCAACTTCTGGGTACTGATGCCGATTTCGGCACCAAATCCAAACTCAAAGCCATCGGTGAATCTGGTCGAAGCATTGACGTAAACGCACGCTGAATCGATTTTGGTCAAGAACGCTTGACCGCTTTGATAATTGTCTGAAATGATGACTTCTGAATGGCCAGTGGAATAGGTATTGATGTGATCGATGGCAGCCTGTTCATCGTCAACGACTTTGATTGCCATGATCAAATCATTGTACTCAGTTGACCAGTCTTCATCGGTTGCTGGTCGAATTGAAGGGACGATTGCCCGGCTGCGGTCATCACCCCGCAACTCAACCCCATGATCGGAGAGTGCTTGGGCGATGGCTGGCAGCATTTGGGCCGCAATGTCTTGATGGATCAGCAATTTTTCAGCTGCGTTACAAACAGAGGGACGTTGCACCTTGGCGTTCACGATGATGTCAATGGCCATTTGTTCTTCGGCGTCCTTATCAACATAGATGTGACAGTTGCCGGCCCCAGTTTCGATGACGGGGACAGTGGAATTTTTGACAACTGCATTAATGAGGCCCGCCCCGCCACGGGGAATCAACACGTCAACGTATTGATTGAGATGCATTAAATCATTGGCAGTGGCATGGCTGGTGTCGTGTAAAATTTGGATTGCATTTTCATCCAGGCCATTTCTCTTAAGGACACCCCGTAAAACGTTGGCGAGGGCGAGATTGCTGTTCAAAGCTTCCTTACCGCCTCGAAGAATAACGGCGTTGCCACTTTTAAAGGTGAGGGCAGACGCGTCAACGGTGACGTTTGGCCGGGCCTCAAAAATCATGGCAACGACACCTAATGGCACGCGCCGCTTTTCGATGAGTAAGCCGGCATCGTTGGTCCACCCCTTATCAATATTGCCGATCGGATCAGCAAGGGCAGCAACTTGTTGTAAGCCGGTTGCCATATCTTTGATGCGTTGTTCGGTTAGTTTAAGCCGGTCAGTAAATTTAGCCGGCATGTCGTTGGCATCTTTGACGTCCTTTTGGTTTGCGGCCAGGATATCGTCGGTGTTTGCAACTAAGGATTCGGCAAACTGGTTCAAGATTTGGTTCTTGGTAACGTTATCTAACAAATTCAATTTATAAGCAGCTGCCTTTGCATTTTGACCTATTTGGATTAATTCCTCATTCATGGTTAACACACTCCTTTGAGAATAGGGTTCCTACGGGTTTACCAGCCAATATATCAAAAATGATCTGAGGGTCTTTACCGTTAGCAAGCACCATCTGCCGATCTTCAGCTAACATGCGTTGAGCGGCGAGTAACTTGGTGTGCATGCCACCGGTACCGAAACGACTGCCACTACCGCCGGCAACAGTAAACTCATCATCGGCAACGTTGGAAACTTCACTGATTAAATGCGCATCGGTAAACTTTTTGGGGTTCTGGTCATAAAAGCCGTCGATGTCTGACAAGACGATCAATAAATCGGCATTCATATGACTGGCAACGATTGCTGACAACTGGTCATTATCACCAAAGGTTGTCCGGTGATCCAATTCATCGGTTGCGACAGTGTCATTTTCATTCACAACCGGGACAACATTGTCCTTGAGCAAACAATTGAATGTGTCCATAACAAACTTGTTGCTCTTGGGATAGTCGAAGATGTCGTGGGTGAGCAGGACCTGAGCGATATCTGTCAGGTAATGGTCAAACCGTTGGGTAAATAAGGTCATCAATTCAGATTGCCCAATCGCTGATAGTGCTTGTTGAGCGCCAATTTCTGCTGGCCGCTGCTTGAGATGCATCTTATTAAGACCAACCCCCATTGCGCCAGAGGAAACCAGAATCAATTCTTTTCCTTGGTTATTGAGGGCACTCAAGGTATAGGCCAACTGGTCAAAGGTTTCTAAATTAATGGCGCCATTTGGATGGATCAAGCTACTCGTTCCAACTTTGACGACAATTCGATTTGCGTTAATTTTTCTAGTTCCCATTTTTTCACCACCATTTTTGTATAAAAAAAGCCCGCCTTGAATTGAGACACCCATTGCGGGCGGTACCATTCTCATTCAAAGCTAGGCTTCACACTTTTGATTTTATAACGGAAAGATCCGTGTCAGATTAAGACAAATTATGAAGAAGATAGGATTCGTGCACAACGGACACCTTTCAGCTATTGGGGTCCTCTCTAAGGGGCACTACTTCGTCTTCTAAAACACCGTAATCATATCCTAACTGATGCGTCATTGTCAACTGATTGGCTGTTACTGTTCCAAATTGAGGGCCTTTTCGTAAACCCAGTATTTGGTTGCCCCAGCATCCGATGAGAAACGAATTCGGTACCAATCGTGACCATTATCTTTAGTCCCAATGTTATCAATATAGACCTTCTTACCAACTTTCGGCTTGACAGAGGACCACGAGTACTTTTTGATAGTCGCCCGAGAATTTTTCACATGATTGTATAGCCTGTATGAATCGTAGTTATCTCCTAATAACGCTTGTGAGTCTGCACTGGCATACGAAACTTGATCATATGATTTTTTCACGCTCGACGTAATCGCCCCATGAGCTGAGCCGCTGCTTTGAAGGTTATTGTAAGTTGTCTTAACCAATTGGTAGAATTGGGCAAATGTATAACTGGCCCCAAAGTAAGTTTTCCCCATTGATGCGTAGTAGCTGGTTGGATCGGTATGATTGGTGCCACCAAGATATTTGGAAACGCCGGCGTGTGACCAGACGGTACCTTTCCCATCATAAGCTGCATCGTTTGGGGTTAAGCCATACTGGTTCAAAATATAGGCGGTATAGTAGGCCGCATTTGCAATCTCGTGAGCAAATGCTGACTTACTGTGAACGCGAACCTGCTCAAACTGAACGTAACGGGCGTTGGCGGGATAACCCGCTCCCCAAGCCAAGTAATTGGTGTTGGCAATGTTAATAATTCGGCTGGCATCCACAAAGGTATGAACAAACGCAGCAGAATAGTTGCGCTTCATATACGCAATTTCATTATAAATGGTTGAATTTGGGTTTGCGGTTTCGTGAACCACAACGCCTTCTGGTTTGTTGTTGCGGTATTTATTTTTGGGAAAGCCACTCCAGATGGATGACGTGATGCTCGAATGGCCAATATTGTTGCTGGCGATATAGCCGTTGACGCTGCTTGCATGGGCCGGCGTGGCATTGAGTGAAAATAGGCCGAGTGCTGCAAATGACAGCGAGCAAACGGCAGTTAAAATGGTTTGCTTTTTCAAAATGATTTCCCCTTCAGAATTGATAATGGTTTGTTAATAGTCGCCTGTTTTAAAATAAAAGTTTTAATGGCTTGTTTATATTAAATATTTACATGATTAAATGCTACGAGTGTTAATATAAACGATTTGGGTAAGAAGTTTCAACCAGACAAAAAGCCCATGAGTCGCGATTTAACGCGTTCTCACGGGCTTTGGCGTTGTTATTGTCAATCATATTAAGAGTTGTTGACAAAATGGGTGAAAATCAATTAAAACATTGATGTACCAGTGTGTTTAGCTTGTAACAATTGTGTGAATAAAGCAAACCGGTTATTGTTTAGAACTGCTATCCAAATGGAGTTTGCGTTGGCAATCTGGGCAGATACCGGAAACTTCGAGTTGAGTTCCCGTTATTAGGAAACCAGTCTTTGCTGTGGTTGTTTCTCGGACATGGTTAACGATATCTGGATACTCATAGTCGAAAATATCGATAATTTTTCCACAATTTTCACAGATCGCGTGATAGTGAGGAAAGCCAAAAAAGTCGTAGCGAATGCCACCGTCGTTATTTGGTAATTCAATCACCAAGCCCTTATCCACTAATAGTTTCAGGGTGTTATAAATGGTGGCAACACTTAAATTGGGAAGCTTAGATTCAATCCCTTCCCGAATTGTATCGACAGATGGGTGATTATGGTGGGTGATCAAATAGTCCAAAATAATTTCTCGCTGTGGTGTAATCCGAACGCCTTGTTCCTTCAGGCGACCAAGTGAGTGGTTTAATGTTGAATTAGTGGGCATGGTGGGCCTCCTTCACACAATGACGTGAAATAGAATCGTTAACTACTTTAGAATCATTCTAATATGTTTTGACAATTTATTCAATCATTATGAAGTTACAAATTGGTTACAAATAATAAGTGACTCAATTGCGACAGATTGGCTGCTTACAGTGGAGTTGTGAATGTTAATGGGGATATCTGAGAAAAGCCAAGCCCTGCCAGAATCTGAATCATCTGATCATCTTTTTGGGCGAGTTCAATCTGCATGCTTGAAAAATTAAAATGGTCGCTGGCAAATTTCACTGTTCGTTCAATGACTTCCTTTGAAGAATTAATTGCTGATTGGTCAATGATGAAGTCGATATTGCCAACTTGATCGGTGGTTTCAAAGCCAGAGATTGTGATGACTCCAATAAACTGCTGGGAATCGGAGTTGGTGATCCCCCAAGTCAATTCAGCGCCATTCATCACTTTTTGCATGACCCGGTTGATACTTTTAACGGTATCCAAAATTTGAGTGGGCAGATGATCAGCTTTGGTGGTTGAAATTGCTGGCTGATTAAAAAGGGCGTCGACTTGTTTAATGGGTGTTTGGGTGAGCCAATCTAACGTGTAGTGGGCAGTTAAGACGGGATGAAACTTTTCAAATGAAGTCATGTAGAACGATCCTTTCGTGAAAAAGCTTTCAAAGTATTTTGGTTGCGCTTTATCTGTGGCATAATGAATATATAAACTGAATTACTGGAGGTATCATTTTGACTGAAACATATTTAATTGGAACCTACACCAGAAGAATCAGTAAAGGTGTTTATCAACTTGAATTGGATACAGATAATCAAAAACTAAAAAATTTGGAATTTGTTGGCAGCGCCATTGATCCCACCTATGTCGCCGAATCTAAGCAAAAACGCATCTATGCGATCACTAAGGTCAGAGATGACAATAATGGTAATGTCACCGGTGGCTTTTATGAGTGGGATGGCACCAACGATAATTATCCGCTGGCCCCAATTGCCGGAATTCACGATCAAGAAACCTCGCCAGCTTATATCGCGGTAGATGATGCTCGTAAATTAGTCTTCACAGCTAATTACCACGCTGGCATTATCAGTACGTATAAAATTGCCGACGATGGGTCAATTTCTTTGGCTGATCGAATTATGGATAAGGGAACCCTTGGCTTCAGAAAGGAACAGCAGGATGGCCCTCATCCACATTATATCGACTTGACTCCGGATAATCGGGTCGTTGTCGTTGACCTGGGGATTGACAAGGTCTTTATTTATGACGTAAGTGAGGCTGGTAAGTTAACGCCGGTCAGTGAATTACAGATGGAGGACGGTTATGGCCCTCGTCACATCACTTTCGATGAGAAAAAGCACGTGGCCTATCTGGTAGGTGAATTGAGCAGTAATATTGCCGTCTTGGATTATGATGCCAAGAACGGTCAGCTGTCACTGAGAAATATTTTATCAACCATTCCAGATGACTGGACGGAACATAATGGCGCAGCTGCCGTTAGACAATCCAGCGATGGCAAATTTGTGTATGCCTCCAACCGTGGCAATAATACGATCGCCGTATTCAGTTCAGATGAAAAAGGTGACCTGAAATTAATCCAACGAATCTCAACGGAAGGCGATTTCCCACGAGATTTCAACTTGAGCGATGACGAGTCATTTGTGATTTGTTTAAATCAAAATTCTGACAATGCCACATTATATGCCAGAGATGCAGAATCTGGCAAATTAACCATGCTCCAAAAGGACTTTGCGGTACCGGAAGGGGTTAGTGTGTTGCGAAGAGTGTGACGAGACCCGGGTGATCCCCGCCGCCAAGCCCCTTGCATTAAACATCAACAGACCAATCAAAAAATTCCGAGAGACAACTTCTCCCGGAATTTTTGTATTTAACTCGTTAATTAACTTTCGTTGAAATAGCTCCCAAGCCATCAATTTCACTGGTAATGACATCGCCAGATTTCAAGAATACTTGTGGATCCCGACCAACTCCGGTTCCACTAGGAGTTCCAGTGAAGATGAGATCACCAGGATACAGGTCAATGACGCCGGAAATATAGGATACAAGCGTCTGAATATCGAAGATCATCTGGTCAATGGTTGCCTGTTGGACGATTTCACCATTGACCTTGGTAACAACTTGCTTGGAAACAATGTCATCGGTATCGGCGATTGTGCTTATGTAAGGGCCAACTGGTGAATAGTGCTTAAATGACTTGCTGAGATCAAATTGAGTGCCGGCACCGTCAATTGACTGCATCTGCCGATCGGAAAGGTCTTGGCCGACCATGTAGCCGGCAATCGCATCTTCGGCGTCTTCACGGCTGATGTTGCGGCCACCGCGGCCAATGACAACTACTAATTCGGTTTCCCAGTCCACGGTATCGCTGCTCAAGTGAATGGCGTTCTGCGGACCCGCCAAGGAACTGACAAATTTGTTAAAGACGTTGGGGGCCTTAGGCTTGGCAGTTGCCATTTCTTTCATGTGATCAAGATAATTGAAGCCGATTGCTGGAATTTGACGGGGATGTTGAACGGGTAACTCAAACTGAGATGGATCAAGTGCCTTGGAATCATCGTTGTTAATGATTTTTTCGTCACTGACATCAATCAGAACTTTGGATACGAATCCCTGCCAATCGTTTAAAATGTCGTCGATTGAGTTGTAGCCATCAACTGGGACTCCCCAGAATTGATTATTTTGGAGAGCCACCAATGTTGGCTTATCTTCATACATTGCTAATTTCAATATAACCCCTCCTGGCATAGTCCAATTACAAATAGCGATATTAGTATACACCCAATTGTGAATGGGAACCAGAGTGAGTGTGTCCAGAAAGCGACTCGTTCTCAAACATTGCCATTCTTCCAAAATTGTCCCAATAAATGATTCAGCTGACGGTCATTATTTGAAACTTGAATATTTTGCCAGTTCTGCGGAAAAATTTGGCGATAACGGGTTTGATTAAATCGCCGATCCATCAGCACGATCACGCCTTTGTCGTCGTTAGTGCGAATGACCCGGCCGGCTGCCTGGCTGACGTTGTTAAATCCCGGAAGTTGGTAGGCAAATGAAAATCCCTGACCATTGAGTTGATCAAAATAATCCCTGATCAAGTCAGATTCTTCATTCATGCCAGGCAAACCCACGCTCACGATACCGACACCAATTAACGCGTCGTATTTCAAGTCGATTCCTTCAGAAAAAATCCCGCCAAGAAGGGCAAAACCGACTTTGGTTTGACCATCGGGGCTGCGAAATTCATCCAGAAATTCTTGTCGGTCGGCGTTATCCATATCAGGGCGCTGATTGACAACGGTCACGTCCGGGTAACGTTCCACAAAGCGGTTGAGGACTAAGTTCATGTAAGTGGTGGACGGAAAGAAGACCATGTAATGGCCAGCTTTTGCCGAAATCATGGTCAAAATGGTCTCACAAATTGGCTCGATACTATTTTGCCGGTTGGCGTAGAGGGTGTTGATGTTATTGGCGATAATGACCTGAGAATTTTTTTGTGGAAATGAAGAATTGGAAATCATGCACAAGCTCTCTTCTTCATTTCCCAGAACTTGTTGATAATAGTTAATTGGGCTGAGGGTTGCTGAAAAGAGAATCGCTGCCCGCCCTAAGTCCAAGCTTTCCTTGAGGTGCTCGCTGGGGTCCAAACAAAACTGACGGAAAACGATTCGATTACCGTTGACGATTATTCTGGTACGGTAAGTTTCGTCATAAAATTGCACCATCAAATAATAACTGCGACAGGCGAAGTAATAGTCAATCACCGCATCAACCGTGTCACTCGGCGGTTGAGTAGCTAACCATTGATGAGTAACCTCAATCAAATCACCGAGGGTAGTGTTGAAATTCGTTAGTGGTTCAAGCTGGGCAAGCTGGTGATCAACGGTTGCTGCAGCATCCTTACTATAACGTTTGAATGAGCGCTTCAGTGATTTGAGCTTGCTAATTAATTTGGCGTTCGCAGCTTTTTTACGTGATAACAGCTTGATTAAGGGGTCAATCGGGGTTGACTCCAAGGTGGCTGAGTACATTTCTCTTGATCGTTGGACCAGGTTATGGACTTCATCGATCAGAAAACAGTTGTCTTTATCGGGAACCGAAAAGAATCGCTGTAAGTGGACTTGGGGATCGAACAGGTAGTTGTAGTCGCAGATGATCACATCACAAAATAGGCTGACATCCAGTGAATATTCAAACGGGTCAACCTTGTGCTTTTCAGCATATTTTTGAATCGTTTCTTTGGTGATTTGATTCTCGTTTTGGATGAGGTCTTTAATGGCGGGACGAACCCGATCATAGTAGCCCACCATGTAAGGATTCTCTTCGGGGGCAACATCCTTTTCTGCCGGGAAGGTGATCTTGTCTTTGGCCGTGAGGGTGATGCTTTTGAGGGTTAGCCCTTTTTTACTCATGATTGAAATAGTATCTTCTACAACGTGGCGCGTGCTTTGCTTGGCGGTGAAATAGAAGACCCGCCTAATCAATTCCTCGCCCATTGATTTAATGGCTGGAAAGAGGGTTGAAATGGTCTTACCAGTTCCAGTCGGCGCTTCAACAAATAAGTGCTTTTCCAGCATGATCGTCTTATAGACATTGGTTGCGAGTTGATGTTGGCCGGGACGATAGTTGGCAAATGGAAATTTGAGTTGTTTAGCTGAAAAAATTCGGCGCTCGTCAAGTTCACGGCGCAACTTGAGCCACTCTTTGTATTCGGTGATGAGGTCAGTAAAAAATTGATTGGCTTCATCTTTCGTGATGACTTGCTGCTTGGTGGTGATGATTTCATCTGGAGTTTGGATATACGTCAGCTGCATGGTGAGCGACGCCAGATCTTGATCCTGAAGGACGATATAGGCGTACACTTTCACTTGTCCCCAATAAAGATCGAGGGTGGACTGCGGGATCGCTGTGTATTCGAGATCGGACGTTTTGATTTCTTCAATCAAGATCTGGTCATGTTTGGTATCGATCCCATCCGCTCGCCCATTGATGACATACTCATCATTTTGATAATCAAATGAAGTTTTAAGGGCGACTTCAGCGTTGTAGGTGCTTGGTCGACTCCGCTGGATTTTTCGGTGAATCCGACTGCCTTCCTGAGGGGTGTTTTCACTGCTGATGACAGGACTCAAGTCGCCGGTTCGCAGTAAAAATTCAACTAGCTCGCGAATGCCAATTTGATGAACAGTCATGTTGCCCCTCCTTTCGATTTTTCACTGCCCTACATTATACAATAGCTGAACAAACTAAAAACACTATACAGTCGAAATTTGACGTTATACAATTAAAACATTGAATCCAACGAAATCGGAGGCAGTGATGGAACCGAAATTTGGTCAATTATTGAAAACTAAACACGCCCGATACTTTGCTTTGGGGATGGTTGTGACCAATAATCCCCAGCTTATTTTGGATAATGTCAATTATATTGGGAAAAAGAATTTTGTGATCCATATCAAATTTGGCGCCGGGATTACCCGAAAGGCACAATTGTTGGTAAAGGTGAATGGTCATGAGCTGCCAGCCTATCTGGATAAAACTGATCTTGAAGGCTTCAAAGCGGCTGTCTTGAATCACGAGATTGACTTATTGAATGCCGATGCTGACCAACTTAACAATTTTCACTTAGTTGAAGAATTGGAAATTGAAGATCCTAAGGACGAAAAGATTGCTTACGTGGCCAGTATTCGAGAAAATACCATTCAGTTGGTTGAAGCCTATTTGAAGGATTTACAGGCTAAAATTGATAAGTTGTCACAGCGGAAAGCCAATCATTATTTTTCCAGCAAGGCTCACTATGAACAGGTGAAGGATTTCTTATTATCGGTGACTCCATACATGGATCTGCGCTTAACTGACAACCAAGTTCGTCAAGATGAATGGCGGCTAAAATTGAAGTTGGGAGGCCAGTAAATTGATGAATGAAAAAAAGCTGCAGGCAATTGTGACCACGTTTGCCAAGTATCAGATTGCCATTGAAACAAAGGGGATGACCCTGACTAAGATTAATGGCCATGCGGTTACCTTTGACGCAACCAAATACATGCAGGACCAGTTGATTGAGTTGATTTGTAAGGTGATGGCTAACCAATTAATTGCTGAAGTGTGGCAGAACGAGCGGACAACTCCTGGGGCATAACAAAAAAGGACAAATCTTCCACAGAAAATATTGGAAGATTTGTCTTTTTCATTTGGATTGAACTGTACCCTATCTTAGGCTTGTTTTAATGTTTAGAATCGGCCGTTATCGAGTGCGCCTACGAATTGATCGTAAGCATCCTGTTCGTTGGTTTCCTCAACTTCAGCATCACTCAAGTCATTTGCATGAAGAGCGGCTTCATCGATATCAACAGTGTGAGTGAAGGTGGCGTTACCAATCAAATCAATGGTGTAGTCGCCATCGTTATTATGAACACGGGTCTTGACCATGCCACCTGGATTATAAACGGTAATGGTCTTTTCAAATTCAGCCATGCCGGGCTTGTTCAAGCAAAAGGCCAAACTGGCAGCTGACATCCCAGTTCCGCAGGCGTTGGTCATGCCGACCCCGCGTTCGAAAGTTTGAACAAAGAGGGTGTTTGGCCCTTCAACTTCCGCGAAACTGACGTTCACACCATCTGGGAAATACTTGTTCTTATGATTGAGCATGGAACCTAACACTCTCAGGCCATCAGGCTTCATTGTTTTGAAGTTGCCAAAGCCAATCAAGTGGGGATTTGGAACTGCTAAGGCCGTAAAATGAACGCCAACCCCAAATTCAGGAATTGGTTGGTCAATGATTTTGTCCACGCCAAAGTTATCAAATGGCAGGGATTCCTTGTTGAAAGAAATGGGTGAAATTTCAACACTAAAGGTTGGTACACCAGCCGCGAGGTCAGCTTCTTTATGAACATCAAGGTCACTATCCTGGGTCTGAACCTTGAACTCATCCTTGCCATATTTTTCTGACAAGTAGCGGGCAACGGTTCTTAAGCCGTTGCCACACATTGAAGCGATACTACCATCCGTGTTGATGACTTCCATGCTGCCAAGCGCACCATCATGATCTGAACTGTCGATCACTAATAAGCCATCGGCGCCATTCAGAAGACCGGCTTTTTCATCCGTGATGTGTTTTGCCAAGTCAACTCGTTCCTGATCGGAAAGCTTATTTTTTAATTGCGTTTGATCAAGAATGAAAAATTGGTTTTGGGATCCGTGGACTTTTAATAACTGCACCATCATGTGTTCCTCCAATTATGAAACTGATTTGTTAAACCTTTAATTTCGTATTACTAAAGAAGTGCTGGTAAATATATTTGACAGCATCATCGGCATCCGATTCGCGAGTCCCCAACATGATTGAAATTCGGGATGCACCTTGGTTAATCATGTGGACGGCGATGCCATGTTCAGCGAGGGGACGAATAATGTTCTCAATAGTACCAATTTTAGCACGCATTCCCTCACCGACAACCATAATGATCGCATAATCGTCAATCCATTCCAAAGTATCAGGATTGAGCGTCTTCTGAATATCGGCACACATCTTGTGAATGGTGTCGGTATCCAGCTGATTACGGTCGAAAATAATGGTGAGGTCATCAATTCCGGAGGGCATATGTTCGTATGATACGCCATACTTGTATAAAATGTTCAAAATTTTGAGCGTAAACCCAACTTGTTTGTTCAGCAAGTAACGATGCAAGTAGAGAGCCGCAAAGCGATTTGAACCGGCAATTCCAGTTACCGGTCGGGTTGGGGTGACATCTTTTTCAGGGACAATTAGTGTTCCCGGCAGGTCAGGGTTATTGGTGTTTTTGACATTGATTGGAACTTGACCCTGGATAGCCGGAATGATGGCCTCGTCATTGAACACCGAAAAGCCGGCATAAGAGAGTTCTCGCATTTCGCGGAAAGTCATCTTGGTGATTGGCAGTGGATGATCAACGATCTTAGGGTTAGCAGCAAAAATGGCATCGACATCGGTGAAGTTCTCATATAGAGTAGCATTCAGACCGCGGGCGAGGATTGAACCGGTAATATCAGATCCACCCCGGGCAAAGGTTGCAATGTAACCATTTTTAGTGAAGCCGAAGAATCCAGGAAAGACGAGCTTTTCATCACCAACTTTAATTTTTTTGAGGTTATCATAGGTTTCTTCCAGCACAGACGCTTGGTTCGGATCATCGCTGAGTAAAATACCGGCTTCCTTAGGGTCAACGAAACGGGCTTTGGTTCCTGATTGAGTGAGGCAGGCCGCAAAAAGCTCAGCATTTAATCGCTCACCATGAGCTTTAAAAGCCGCCATCAAATAATCATCATTTGGATAGGATTGTTTTGGTAGCGACTCTAATTTGGCCTTAATGTCAGCTAATACAGCTTCAGGAACATTGAATCCTTGGCCAATTTCTTCATAACGAGTGAAAATATCAGCAACATACTTTGGATCGGTATCGCCTGCCAAAGTGGCATTGGCATATTTGATGAGCAGATCGGTTACCTTGATGTCACCAGCAAAACGTTTGCCGGGTGCAGAAGTAACCACAACCTTGCGATCTGGATCGGCTTGCACAATCTGAACGACTTTTTCAACGTGGGCGGCGTCCGCAAGAGAACTGCCCCCAAACTTGACAACTTTCATTAATTTCCACTCCCTGGATGTTCCCATTAATTAACAATTCGATTAGAAATCGTTAAAACGAATTCTAGCATTTTTGAATGAATTTGCAAGAGTGAGAGTGAGCGGAGCAAAGCGGTTAGAAGTCGGATCCTAAGTTAACCCAATCGGAAATCCCCGGGCTTGGGATTTTTGATTGGGTTAGCTTAGGTGCAGACTTCTGCTTTGCGGAGCGGTCCTAATCTACGTAAAAAACAACCCAACCACCAACCCATCCCCCAAACCAATAAAAAATTTTGTGCAGTATTACAATTTAACTTTCTCAATTCTATCTGTACATCTAGTATTCACACACTATCTTGCATAAATTTCCACAAACAGTTGACACTTTATGAGAAACATTATAGAATTATGTCAATTAAATCATTAGAGGTTGCGACCAACATCAGTAACCAGTGGAGTTCCTACTTGGACTTTGAAGCTGGCAAAAGGGGCGGTTGCCGAAGCACCAAGGGAGGTAGCCTTTGGCGCGCTGGGACTTAGCTTAAGAGGCTTTGGACTGTCGCCATGGTACGCCGTGGCGGGGCGCTAACGACAATTGATAAAGAATATTATTGCGACTATAAAATTCTGAGTCTCTTTGTTTGGCTAGCGCCGAATGAAGGGACTTTTTTTGTAGAGTGTGGAACCAAGCGGTTAGGAATCGCAGCATAAGACGCCTTTAGGAAAAATTCCTGGGCTTGGAATTTTTCCTAAAGGTGCTTATGTGGAGATTCCTGCTTGGTGGAACACATTTCATCTATGACGCCAAGTAGAAAGGTGCCTACGTGCAGATCGCTGCTTGGTGGAACACGTTTCATCCATGATGCCAAGCAGAGGCCGCTTATGCGTAATCTTCTGCCTAACGGAGTAATGGCATTCCATAACAGAGTCCATGCCTATGCGTCTTATATGAATCAAAAACATTGAATCAAAATTAACAGTCCATCAACTACAAACATTTGGAGGAACCCAACATGAGTAATCAGCTCGATCAGTTATCAGTCAATCAATCAGGCCATCTAGAAATCGGCGGTGTCGACAGCCTTGATCTGGTCAAACAATATAAAACACCATTGGTTGTCTATGATGTTAAGGCAATTAGAGATCAGATTCATCATTTCCAAAAGGTCTTTAACGATAACGGAGTTGATTATGCCATCAGTTACGCCAGCAAAGCTTTTGCCTGCATCGCCATGTTTCAATTGGTGAATCAAGAAAATGCGCACATCGATGTTGTTTCTGGCGGTGAGTTGTACACCGCGATTAAAGCAGGCTTTCCAATGGATCATGTCAGTTTTCACGGCAATGACAAATCGGTTGATGAGTTGGAAATGGCTGTTGATCACCAAATCGGGGTCATCATCTTGGATAACTTCCATGAAATTGACTTATTGAAGCAGATTTTAGAGGAAAAAGACGCCAGCATCAATGTGATGTTACGGGTGACGCCCGGAATTTCCGCTCATACCCATGAATATGATCAAACCGGCCAGGTAGATAGTAAATTTGGATTTGATCTTCAAAGTGGTCAGGCCAGAAAAGCACTGGACTTAGTGCTGGCAGACAAACGGATGAACATGCTTGGCATTCACTGCCACATTGGTTCTCAGATTTTTGAAGTCAAGGGCTTTGAAATGGCGGCCACTAAATTGATCGATACATTAGGTCAATGGCATCAAGAAGTTGGGTACGAAGCCAAAGTGGTTAACGTCGGTGGTGGTTTTGGGATTCGCTACACTGAAGAAGACGATCCGATTGCCCCTGAGATGTTCGTGGA
This sequence comes from Lentilactobacillus dabitei, assembly GCF_019061365.1. Taxonomy (GTDB): domain Bacteria; phylum Bacillota; class Bacilli; order Lactobacillales; family Lactobacillaceae; genus Lentilactobacillus; species Lentilactobacillus dabitei. The sequence continues at coordinate 7,818 of NZ_JAHPPD010000029.1, read as the reverse complement.
CGCGATTGTCAAGGCGATCAAGAAACGAGTTGGTGAACTATCCTTACCAATGCCAGCCGTTTGGATCGAACCCGGTCGTTCAATTGCTGGCCCGGCAGGTTATAATCTGTACACAGTTGGCAGCCGTAAAGATGTTCCCGGGATTCGTTCGTATGTGACGGTAGATGGTGGTATGGGCGACAACATTCGTCCCGCTTTATACCAAGCCAAGTATGAAGCAGTCCTCGCTAACAATCCCAAGGCACCAATGAAAGAAACGGTTCGGGTTGCCGGCAAGTATTGTGAATCAGGCGACATCTTGATCCAAAAGCAGGCTTTACCCGCAACTAAGCCGGGAGACGTGCTGGCAATGCTGGCAACTGGGGCTTACGGCTACGCAATGGCGTCAAACTATAATCGTAATCCAAGGCCGGCTGTGGTATTTGTCGAAAATGGCAAGTCCCAGTTAGCAATTAAACGAGAAACATTTGCAGATTTAGTATCACTCGATCAACCACTACAATAGGAAATAACTCGAAGGAGAATCATAATGGATCAATTAAGCGCACGAGAAATCATCGATTTTATTGGTAATGCTGAAAAGAAGACGCCCGTCAAGGTCTATCTCGAGGGATCAATCAAGGACATCAAATTTCCAAAAACGATCAAGGCCTTCGCGGAAAAGCACACGGCTACCTTGTTTGGTGATTGGAAAGACGTCAAACATTTCTTGAAGAAAAACAAATCAGCAATCGATGACTATGAAATCGAAGCAAATTCCAGAAATTCCGCTGTTCCATTATTAGATGTTAAAGATATTAATGCCCGGATTGAACCAGGTGCGATTATCCGGGATCACGTCACCATCGGCAATAACGCTGTTGTGATGATGGGCGCCATTATCAATATCGGCGCGGAAATTGGCGATGACAGCATGATCGACATGGGCGTTGTCATGGGTGGCCGAGCCATTGTTGGGAAACATTCGCATATTGGTGCCGGCGCGGTGCTTGCCGGGGTGGTTGAACCCGCCTCGGCAACACCAGTCCAAATCGACGATAATGTGTTGATTGGCGCTAACGCGGTTGTCATTGAAGGCGTCCACGTTGGTGAAGGTGCGGTGGTTGCTGCCGGCGCAATTGTAACCAAAGACGTTGCTCCCCGTACAGTCGTTGCCGGTGTCCCTGCCCGTAAAATCAAAGATGTTGACGATAAGACAACATCTGAAACGGGTTTGGAAGACGATTTAAGAAAGCTGTGATTAAATGGCTCAACTCACTCAGGAAGCATTAATTGATATTCGCCGCCATTTACATGAACATCCAGAGTTGGCAATGCACGAGTTTACCACTCACGGTTATCTGCTGACGACGATCAAAAAGTTCAATCAACAGTATATTGAAATTAGAGAGGTTAAAACCTTACCGACTGCTTTGCTGGTTTATGTGAATGGCAGTGATCCTCAGCGGACAATTGGTTATCGAACTGATATCGATGCCTTGCCGGTGACCGAAGCTACAGGATTACCGTTCGCTTCCAAAAATCCCGGTGTGATGCATGCTTGTGGGCACGACATTCACATGACGGTGGCCCTTGGGGTTCTCAACTACTTCACGGAACATCAGCCAAAGGATAACATGATCTTCTTCTTCCAACCCGCTGAAGAAAGTGAAAATGGCGGTAAGGTTGCTTATGAATTAGGCGCATTTGAAGGAAAATGGCGGCCAGATGAATTTTATGGTTTGCATGACAATCCTGATTTACCGGCTGGCGCGATTGGCTGTCGGATGGGAACGTTATTTGCCGGGACCACTGAAGTGAACGTTGATCTGATCGGTAAAAGCGGGCACGCGGCTTATCCGCAAGATGCTAACGATATGGTGGTTGCGGCAGCCCAGTTCGTTAACCAAGTGCAGACAATTGTTTCCAGAAGCGTTAATCCAATTGAGGGTGGCGTGATCACCTTTGGCAAATTGGACGCCGGCACGATCCGAAATGTGATTGCCGGTCAAGCCCGAATCGAAGGGACGATCCGGGGGCTCACTCAGAAGATGATCGAGCACATTGTCGATCGACTACAGCAAGTTGCTGATGGGGTTGCCACTAGTTATGGTGCCAAGGTAGATATTCAATTTAATCAAGGTGGCTATTTACCAGTCGAGAATAACGACGAATTAACCAGACGTTTCATAGCATTTGCTAAACAGGACCCGAAAACAGAATTCGTTGAGACCGAACCGGCCATGACCGGCGAAGACTTTGGCTATCTGCTTTCGAAGATCCCGGGTACCATGTTTTGGCTGGGAGTCGATGATGACTCTCAACTGCATTCAGCGACCTTGAACCCGAAGGAGTCGTCAATTTCAAAGGGTGTTGGGTCAATTATCAGATTCTTGAATTACAGGATGAATGAGTAATCGATGAAGATCAAGGTCAATTAAGAAAGTAGGGGTTCTTATGATTAATGCAGATATTATGACAGCAATTATCACGCCATTTGGGGACGATGGGACAATCAATTTTGATGCCCTCGAACGACTCACCAATCATTGTATTGAAACTGGCAGTAAAGGATTTGTCATCGGTGGCACTACTGGCGAGACACCAACTTTGAGCCATGATGAAAAAATCGAACTCTATACCCGATTTGCCAAGATTGTGGCTGGTAGAGGAACGATCATCGCCGGAACGGGAAGTAATAATACCCGCCAAACGACTGAATTTACCGCTGAAGTTAGCCAGATAACCGGTATTGATTACGCTCTGGTAGTTGTGCCATACTATAACAAGCCGAACCAACGGGGGATGGTTGCGCATTTTACAACGGTTGCAGCTCAATCTGCTGTTCCGATTATTATGTACAATATTCCTGGCCGAACTGGCGTGACAATGACAACCGATACCATCGTGGCCTTATCTTCGAACCCAAACATTGCTGGTGTTAAGCAGTGTGGGTCAATGGCAGACTTGGAGTACTTGGTTCAAAACGTTGCCCAAGGATTTAACGTTTACACAGGTGAAGATGCCCAGGCATTATTCGCTAAAACAGTGGGTGCTAACGGGGTCATTTCCGTTGCCAGCCATATCTATGGTAGTGAAATGCGTGAAATGTACGATGACTTGGCTTCAGGAAACGTTGACGCAGCGGGCAAATTGATGCGTGATCTCACCCCTAAAATGGCGGCATTGTTCATGTACCCATCACCATCTCCAGTTAAGGCTGTATTAAACGCCAACGGGTATGGCGTCGGGGATTGCCGTTTGCCGATTCTCTCGTTAAACGACGAGGAAGAGGCCAAATTGGCCACTGCCCTTGGGGTTGCCCAATTGTCAGACATTCCGTTTGATAAAGCACGGGTTTAAATTGAAAAAATAATGGTTAAAAAGGAGTTTTTCCGATGATCAAAGTTCTAGTAGCTGGATTTACGGGTTCAATGGGTCAAAAGACGGTTCAAATGGTCAATGAGACTGACGATTTTGAATTGGTTGGCGCCTATAATCCCGAAATTGATAGGAACCATCTGCAAGGGATGGGGTTGAGTGACAATGTGAAAGTCTTCAGTCAATTAGATGATATTCAAACTGATGCGGATGTCTGGATCGACTTTACGGTTCCGGCGGCTGCATTTGAGAATACCAAATTTGCGATTGAACATGGCATTCATCCAGTTGTTGGAACTTCAGGTCTGAGTGAAGACCAAGTTAAGACGTTACAGAAGCTTGCAGCTGAAAGACAGGTTGGTGGCATGATTGCACCGAACTTTGGGATTTCCGCAGTGTTGTTGATGAAATTTGCTAAGGAAGCTGCGAAGTACATGCCGGATGCAGAAATCATTGAAATGCATCACGAAGACAAATTGGATGCCCCATCAGGAACGGCACTTTCCACTGCTCAAATGATCAGTGAAGTCCGTGGTGACAAGCCAGCACCAGCATCAGAGGAAACTTTGAAGGGTGTTCGTGGTGGTGACTATCATGGCATCAAGATCCATTCGGTTCGACTGCCAGGTTACGTTGCCCATGAGCAAGTGCTTTTCGGCAGCAAAGGCGAGGCCTTAACCATTAGACAGGACTCGTTTGACCGTGGTTCGTTTATGAGTGGGGTTAAAATTGCGGTCCCATTTGCGGCCAAAGCGACGGAGCTCATTTTCGGATTGGAAAACATTTTATAACAACAACAGAGTTAAAATAGATATCAACAACGGGAGGATAAAATGCCACAGTTAGATAGCAAAATTTCAGGGATTGTTAACAAGAACGTTGCGTCAGTTGCCCCTTCAGGAATTCGAGAATTTGATCAGGAGATTTCATCAGTTCCTGGGATTGTGAAATTGACGATTGGTGAACCGGACTTCGACGTGCCGGAACATGCCAAGCAAGCCGCGATTGAAAGTATCAAGGAGAATAAATCACATTATTCAGCCCAAAAGGGAATTATTGAATTGCGTGAAGGTATCAGCAATTATCTTCAAAAGCGGACTGGCGTTTATTACGATCCGGAATCGGAAGTAATCGTCACGGTTGGTGCAACGGAAGCAATTTACTCAGCCCTAACCACGATTTTGAATCCTGGTGATAAGGTGATTGTCCCAACCCCAGCATTTGCGTTGTATTTCCCACTCATCAAAGTCGCTGGCGCAGAATTGATTCCAATTGATACTTCTGACGATGGTTTTGTCCTAACCCCTGAGAAACTGCAGGCAGCTCTCGATGAGAACGGCGATCAGGTTAAAGCAATTATTTTAAATTATCCAACCAATCCAACCGGCGTTGAATATTCTGAGGCCCAATTGAAGGCGTTGGCAGACATTATTTCTCAGCACAAGATGTATTTTTTGGCCGATGAAATCTACTGTGAACTGACTTATGGGGTTGAGCATCACTCAATTGCCAGCATGATTCCTGAGCAAACGATTTTGATCAATGGCTTGTCCAAGTCCCATGCGATGACCGGATATCGGATCGGTTATTTAGCCGCTCCCAAGGACTTTATTACCAATGCTTCCAAGATGCATGCATTTGTTGTCACCGCCCCTTCCAATCCTGCTCAGTATGCAGCTGCGGAAGCTTTGAAAAATGGTTTGGATGATCCAATCCCAATGCGGGCTACTTATGAGAAGCGGCGGGACTACATCGCGGATCGATTGAAGCAAATGGGGATGCAAATTGCCTTTCCTCAAGGCGCATTTTACATCTTTGCCAAAATTCCTGATACAATAAACGAAACGTCAGTGGAATTTGCGACTAAATTGGCAAAGGAAGCTAAGGTTGGCGTGACCCCAGGTTCAGCATTTGGCCCTGGAGGTGAAGGTTGGATTCGAATGTCATATGCAGCCGCTGATGAAGATATCAAGTTGGCAATGGATCGCATGAATCAATATTTGTTAGAATTAGCTGAATAGGATAGCTGCGCAAAGCAAAAACTTCCGCCTAAGCACCTCCCGCAAAAATCCCAAAACCAGGGATTCTTGCGGGAGGAGACTTAGGCTCCAGTTTCTAATCTCACTATATTAGGACAGCTGCGCAAAGCAGAAAGCTGCGCATAAGCACCTTAAACTAAAATTCCAAAATCGGGAATTTCAGTTTGAGGAGACTTATGCTCCGCTTCCTAACCGCTTTGCTCCGCTCACTATAGAAAAGGAGTTTTATGATGAAAGAGTTTAACGTTGCAATTTTAGGTGCTACTGGTGCTGTTGGAACTCGGATGATCCAGCAGTTGGAACAATCAACCATTCCTGTAAAGAGTGTTAAGTTACTGGCTTCATCACGTTCCGCAGGTAAGGTGCTTCAATTCAAAGGCGAAGATGTGACCGTCGAAGAGACCACCCCAGACTCATTCAATGGGATTGATTTGGTGCTGTCTTCAGCAGGTGGCTCAACCTCTAAGAAGTTCCTGCCAGAAGCTGTTAAACGTGGTGCAGTGTGCGTTGATAACACCAGTGCTTTCCGAATGGAAAAAGAAGTGCCATTGGTCATTCCTGAAGTTAACGAAAAAGCGCTATACAATCATCGCGGTATTATCTCAAACCCCAACTGTTCAACTATTCAGATGGTGGTTTGTTTGGAACCCATCTATAAGAAATTTGGTTTGAAGCAAGTTATCGTTTCAACTTATCAAGCCGTTTCCGGTGCGGGTCAATCTGCCCTTAATGAGTTGATGGAAGAATCTCAACAAGTCTTGAACGGCGAACCAACTGATCCAAAGATTTTGCCAACTAAGGGTGACAAAAAGCATTACCAAATGGCCTTTAACCTCTTACCTCAAATTGATGTCTTCGAACAAGATGGCTATTACACTCATGAAGAGTGGAAGATGATCCACGAAACTAAGAAGATCATGTTGGACGACATGGATGCCAAGGACATCAAGGTAACAGCAACTTGTGTCCGAGTGCCAATCCGAATTGCTCATGGGGAATCAGTCTACATTGAGGTTGCCGACAAGAGTGCAACGACTGATCAGATTAAGGATGCGATGGCCCAAGCTGATGGCGTTGTCTTACAAGATGACACGGCTCACCAAATCTACCCACAGTCAATTAATGCTGAGGGTAAACGGGAAACGTTTGTTGGCCGGGTTCGCCCTGATTATGAAAACGAAGGGGCCTTCAACATGTGGGTTGTTTCTGACAACTTGTTAAAAGGTGCTGCCTGGAATGCTGTTCAGATTGCTGAACGATTAGTTGCTGATGATCTGGTGAGAGTACCGGACAATCCTTATTTGGGCTAGTGAGCGACTAGCACCAGTCACGTCGGCGCTGTTGGTCTATAGGCAAGATAAAATCATTTCTCTCAATTTAAAGAATTAACAAAAGGGTTGACCAATTTTTTCGAAGTGGTTGGCCCTTTTTACGTAATAAAAAAGCGAGACTCGGAATTTGAATGTCCCGGTCTCACTAATTGGCGATCAAAATAGTGATTGGATTTTTCATATACGACATATTTTGATATCTTACACTATATGTCGTATATGAAAGAAACGATAAGAATAGCAAAATGACTAAGCAAAGCCAATGATTAATTTTTTGTTGGCCGCATGGGCAATTTTTTCCATGTTTTTCATTGTGATATTGCCATTACCAGTTTCCCAACGAGCAATCGTTGGTTGAGGAACCCCGATTCGGTCTGCCAATTGCTGCTGGGTTAAATTGAGCGACTTACGAAGGTCAATGATTGCGGTTGCGTAATCAAATTGTTGGTCGTAGTATGCAATCTGCTTTTCCAAGCCGGGACGTTCCTTCGTAAAAATTTTAATGAAAGGATTCGCAGAAATCTCCTGATTTTAACCAGGTAGATGAATGCACAAACTAACACCAAAAGGTGTTATCAGCGTTGATTATCGATATAGTGTTCAACAACTTCCCTGA
>NZ_JAHPPD010000029.1:0-300 GCF_019061365.1 Lentilactobacillus dabitei | reverse complement strand
GAAAATTGTAAACATAGTTGCGTTCGTAAATAGCTTCATCTAAACGCTGCTTTTTATTACTCATGTGACAACCTTCTTCCTACCGATTTATCAGCAACGTTATCCCTAAACGTTTTCTCATGTGTTATCATTAGAGTAACATGTTTAGGAGGTGAAATCTACATGAGTCAAACAATGGCGCAATTGCCGTACCATTATGGGGTTAAAGTCCGCGTTTTTCCATCCAATCAGCAAAAGCAGTTAATCAAACGTAACAGTGACGCAAGTCGTTTTATTTATAACGAAATGAATGGCATGAAT
>NZ_JAHPPD010000028.1:28057-28984 GCF_019061365.1 Lentilactobacillus dabitei | reverse complement strand
TATCATAAGGGAAGGCATTCCCTATTTCTATACAATTCAGAAATCTTTTATGCATTTACACAAGATATTTTACGCTCTCCGTTTTCCCCTTTGCTATACAATATTAGTTTAAGAAACTGTCAGAAGTTAATTTTCAGCTCGATATAGCCAGTAATTTAAACGCAACCGTGCAGGTTGCGAAGCGTAGTGAGTTGCATCGATTCGAATTCATGCCCCAACGTTGGTTAGAGAATTGTCGGCGACTTTGGAAAAATTGTGAGCATCAATTAACCACCAGTCTGCAAATGGTTGTTTTGGCGTTTTTAGCACTATTACTCAAGAGATTTTAGACAGCTTCTAAGGTGTTAGAAGTTGTTTAAGGAAGAAACAGTGACGATTTTTTCATCACTTAAACTAATTAATATTAAATTAACATCGTATTTAAAAGAACTTTTTACCTTTGATCTTTAGGCTTAACTGGGAAAGCCCCAAGACCATAGCCGATAGTAAAGGCAATGACAATCCAACTAAAATCATGCTTATCAAAAATTTCAACATAAAGAACATATAAACCAATCGCCAACAAATATCGTAAAATATAAATCCAATTCTTTTTACTCATCATAAACCGCCTCCCAGAATAATAGAATAGTCCAAACGTCTCAATAATTCAGCCGCATTTGTACAAACATGTTTAACTCTAGTTAGCAATTCTTGTAACGATCATAGACATCACAGTATCGCACAGATTGATTACGCTAGGGTCTACCCTAATGTAATCACTGAAAACGACTAATTTCATTAGTAACAATTAAGTGTTTCGGTGGTATTCCTGGTATTAATGTTTAACTACTTTTAAAGTGGATTATCCCTGATGCAAATTAAAGTATGCCTAATAAATTTATCAATGTACAAGCTAGTCCCTTCCATCATCTATTAATGATTCTG
>NZ_JAHPPD010000028.1:0-27859 GCF_019061365.1 Lentilactobacillus dabitei | reverse complement strand
TTTTAAAAAAATTGTCATTGCTCGGCGAACTTACCAAGGACGTTCAGCTTTAACTTCCTTTATTATCGTTGACGCTCAGAGTGTTAAAAATACCGAAACTGCCGAGAATAAGGGCTATGATGCCGGTGAGAAAATTTCCGGAATTAAGCGCCATCTGGCAGTGGATATCAACGACTTCCCGCAAGCCATTCATTTAACGCGGGCCAATGTTTCTGACCGTGACGGGGCCAGTGCCATGTTAGCCTTAAACGCCGAAAACTTACGCCGGGTTCAAAGCGTATTGGTTGATGGTGGTTACAGTGGCCGCAATTTTGCCATGGATGTCCAGCTTAATTTAAAAGCGACCACCCAAGTCGCCAAACGAAATGAGTTACATAAATTTGAAGTGTTGCCACAACGCTGGATCATTGAACGCTCGTTTAGCTGGTTGGAAAAATATCGTCGGCTCTGGAAAAATTGTGAACGTCAATTAACCACCAGTCTGCAAATGGTCGTTTTAGCGTTTTTAGCACTATTACTTAAGAGATTTTAGACAGCTTCTAAGTCAATCGCTAACGCCGGTTGGTCTCAATTCCGGACCATGCTGGAATACAAGTGTGCCTGGTATGGTAAGCAATTAGTGGTAGTGAGCGCTAAAAACACTTCCCGAATCTGTTCAGCGTGCGGTCAGAATGACGGCCCCAAGCCTTTAGCTATTCGGGAATGGACGTGTTCTGAATGTCGGACGCACCACGACCGCGATATTAATGCGGCAGTTAATATCCTTAATTGCGGACTAAAAGCTATTGGTTAGGAACTAGCCGTGGTAAAAGAGCGAGGTTCTGTAAGTTAGGTTTTCGGCATACCGATGTAACAGCCTAAATACTACTTCGTGTTCCCAGAAGCTCGGTCATTCATGACCGAGTAGTTCACAAAACGGTATCAAAATTGAGACTAAAAAAAGCTCGAAAAATTGTTTCCGAGCTTGGGTGTTGGCCGTTTATTTGTCTGGCAAATGATGACGTGCATCTTGGTTATTGAAATCTTGATAAAGTTTGTCGAAGTTAATTGTACCAAGTCCGGTTGCTTGATTATATAAGGTTCCTGGTTGACCGGTATAGAATAGATTATTGTTATTATTGGCGTCGTTTAAAGGATTGAATGGTGTATCTGTTTGTTGTGCAAATTTATAAATTTGTGGATTCCAGAAACCGATTGACGTCGTCCGGCCGCTGTTCATGATGGCGTTAGCTGCCGCCATTTGAGGAGAGGTATAACTGGTACCACCACCGATGAGCCAATATTTTTTCAAAATGGGCTTACCTTTTGAATCCGATCCGGTAGACATGTCACTGGAAAAATAGGTGGCGTATCCGGTTTGCTTGTCCGCATTTCCAGAGACATCCGGTAAATTTCGGCCAGTATGCGTACCTGTCAGAATCTTTGGATGAGGATTAATGGTGTAAAGATGGGTTTGGGGACGGTAATTTAACAAGGTAATCGCTCTAAAGGTGTTTACGCCTGGAATACCCTGTTGGTAGCGTGGTGTTGGGTTTAATGCGGAAAAGCCACCGCCACTCCCATGGAAAATCCCCTTTAGGATCTCGTAAAAACCGCCAAAGACGGGTTCGGATGGATGGTCAATATCGCCTAATGCCCGTTCCTTGGTAACTGTAATCGTTTTGTGATGGATCTTCTGTGTGTATGGTAAAGTTGTTCCACCAACAATTACTTGATAGGGGGATGTAGAAAAGGAATGTTGTTCTTTTAGTCCGCCCATCGCATATGGTCCTGAATCGCCACTAGCTTGAAAAACGGTAATGCCTTCGGTTGCTGCCTGCTCAAACATTAAATTTAGCGCATGGTTGTAGTTGGCAAGGGTTGCACTATGATCATCCCAACCGCCAAGAGACTCTATCGCGGGCGAATAACTGGTAGAAATTTGATGATCAAGGTCATTAGAAATCGCCTGCATAAACGATGTGTAATAAACGCTTGGAAGGCTGGTCAAATTATTATTGGAATCGCCACTGTAGATATCGATATCGGCTTTGGGTGCCACAGAGCTTGCAGATTCAACATCAAGGGCAGCCTCTGTTTTGGGAATAGTTCCACCGATTTTGGATTCTTTTTGCATTGCTTTTCGATTATCAATTGTATAGATACGGTGAATTCGGTTTGGATTGTCATGGATACCGTTTTGTGCCCAATAGATTTTTAAATCCTGATTGTGAACAATACTATCACTGATAATGCCGATACGCTGTCCTTGACCTTCAAGCCCGTTATCGTAAAGACTGGTTAGCTGATAGTGATTTGCAAATTTTAAAGGGCCGTATTTCTTCGAAAAGGCATCGGGAAGAAGGGCTGTATTCGGTTTATGACCTAAAGCGGCTGTTAAAGCGGTTTTTGAATGGGCGGTCCTTTTTGAAGTGGGCTTTCCTGTATAAAGGCCTATAACCGCTACAACTTGTTTGGCCAACTTAGCTGGCAGTCGGTAAGTCGTTCTTGAAGGTGTCCCTTTTCTTGGATGATAGTTGGCGTGAAATGCCCGATCCATATTGTTTTGGGTACCACGAAGTTTTAAAGCAAGGTTTCCGCGATAAACGGCAGTCCTTATATGACGTTTGTGTAGATATTCTTTAAACATTGAGAGATAGGCATTTGGTTCACCAAATTTTTGCGCAAATTGTTTTGGCGTTAGATAGTGATGATAGTTGATCGAATTGGGATCAACCGTATCATAAACGTAATTGGTTAAGTCGGTTTCGTTGGATGCTTTAAAAGCAACGTTAACGACGGTTGATCGATTGTCTGCTTTTTTGGCCTTGGCATTAGCGGTAAAACCAGTTCCCAGAACCAGAAAACCGCTTAAGGTCGCAATAATAAGTTGTTTTCCCCTCAAAATAATCACTCTTTTCTAAAATAATCTAGTTTAATTATAACAGTCTCATTTATTGAATACGCCAGATGTGTTTTGTGATTTTGGTTCAATCGATAAAACGAGGTTGGAAAATCAACTTCTCGATTTCCCAACCTCATTTAAATCATATTCACTTGTTTCTCGGATATTGGTTTAATTAGCAGTGCCTTCACTATTGAACTTGGCATTTAGCTTTGCAAAGTTAATGGTTCCAAGTCCGCTGGCCTGATTATAAATTTTACCAGGTTGACCAGTGTAATAAAGATTGTTACTCGTTGTGTCAGCCAAGACGTTGAACGGACTATAGGTTTCCAGAGCTCTTTTTAAATAAAGCCAATATAAGAAATCAGAAACGCTGTTAAATCAACGTTTCTGATTTTTTGTTCGGGATCCTACCGCTACTTTTCGTATGGATGTTCCATTGACCCCTTTATGTACACAAGATTCTTGATGCTATCTACCAATAGTCATTCCTATATCTATAGAATCATATTTCTATATATCTATAATTCTATAGAAGAATAATCATCATTCTTCAGGCATATTTCGCTGAACCTGCCGAACGAATTCCATCACAAGTTTTTTCTTGGTATCCGGCATATCATTTATATATTTTTCAACAAGTTCATTAATAACTTCATAGTTCTTTTTGTTTTCAACAATCCCGATTTGTTTAATCGCCATGTGAGTATCAATTTGTGTTTGAACAGATTTTGGCGTGTCTTTAGCTTTCAACTTTCTAGTATAGTGCATTAAAATTTGGTCGTCTGGTAAAGATCTTCGTATGGTTTCAGATACCTTAGGTTCTATCCGTTCTGGGCGGAATGTTTTATTCTTCCTAATTTTGCCTAAGCCATTCAATCCCAGTGACTTTTCACTCATAATATGATCTCTCCTTATTCATTAAATTTAGTGATTCGTTCTTTGATTTCGTTGACAACATTTTCGTAAACACTCATTACTCGAATATCATTTATATCCTTAGACCTATCAGTAATACCAGTTCGATCAAATCTCTTTAACCTAGCCATTTGTCTAATCCGTTGTTTGAACATGTTGGCTTTTCCGAAACTATCAATTGCATCATCTAAGACATCAAGATCTAGATTGTTCCCGTTTTGTTGCAAAACCGGTAAAACACCTAATAAATCCAATCCGAGCTTATAGTCGTCCTTCAAATTAATTAAGTGTTCAGCATAGGTTTCAGCGCCTGTTAATGATCTTTCTTGAGTTTGTAAAATAATAATTACAAAATCACTTGCCACAAGCGCTGAATCAGTAAATTTATTTAACTGCGGTGGAACGTCTAAAATAATGTAATCATATTTTTCTTTCAATGGGCTGAGCAGTTTTGCTAGGTAAGTGTCCTGTGTATAATCATCAGCAAAAGTTTCATTTAAATATTTTTCATATCCTTGTAAATCTTGATATGACGGTAGCAAATCTAAATTATCTTTAACATGAACTAAGGCCTTTTGTAGATTACCGCTGATTAGCGCAGTTTCTAATGTCTCTTCAAAGTCTGGTTTAATATCATAAATGGCTTCCATAGTGGTAAAAAGTAAATCCGTTGCATTTGCTTGGGGATCAAGATCAACAAGTAATGTTTTTTTATTATGCTTTGATAGTATGTAAGAAATCATCACAGCATTAGTTGTTTTGCCCACACCACCTTTAAAGTTTCCGGTAGTAATCGTAATTGCCATAAATTTATCCTCCTTTTATTTTATTCAAAATCTATAGAAACATAGCTTTATAGAATTGAATTTCTATAGAACTATAGTAGCTTAATATTAGGAATAGTGCAAGATTAGTTTAAAATCAGTTTTATAGTTCTATAGAACTATAACTTTATAATTCTATATTATCACAACATTTCTATAGAAATTTAATTTGCTTATTTACTTCTTATCCAATGAAGATTATGATTTAAGCGTGATCAAAAAAGGTCACGTTAAGTGGTTTCTCAACAAAACAAACAAAAAGATCATTGCTTAAAAATCATTCCCCAATAACTTTTAGTCAATTATACAGGTCACTACACTTTATAGATCTTTTAACGTGTAAATCCTGATAGTGCTGTTTTTTTATAACTTATAAGATATTTAATCATTTTTATGCAATTTCATTCTGCTATTGATTTTCAGTGCTTTCGACAGATACTTACTTAGATATCCAGAAGCGTTTATGTTACTCGAATGTTCAACAGTACCTTCTATCGCGTATTGGTTCCAACCGAAAACTGACAAGGAGAGTACAAGGCCAAATACGTGGTCAGTAAGCGCTATGCTAGACTAAAGTTAATTTAGCAACCGAATAAAGAGATCAAACTAAACCGAAAAAGTCCCCAATTCACGAGGAATCAGAGACTTTTGGTTTAGTAAGTAGCTATCAGCCAGCTACTTAGATTCAGTCGACTTTGACTTGGCGGAAAAAATCGACTGAACATTGTTCTTAATTTGTAGGTTAATTATACCGCAAACCAGTCCCCAAGGACAAGTGAGGGATAATTAAAAACAAATTAAATCCAATGGACTAAGTAGCTAACCGAAGCTATTTAGTCCATTTTTTGTTGTTAGAAATTAAAAAAGTTGCCGACTGGGCAACCAAGAAATAGACACATGCTGGTAAATTACAAAGCATTCATTTATCCGTGAGGCTTTGTAATTCAGTTAGAGCATATCAGACTTGTATTTTAAATCAAGTCGAATGTTTTAGCAACTCTCCTTTGAGACAGTGTGTGTCCGTCAAGAAAGGGAGTTTTTATTATGACAAAATCAACAGATTTCAATTATTATGACGCCAATAGCGTATATGGAGCCTTATTTTTCCAGTTCCCTAAGGTATTAATGTATGGCGAGCAATACAAACATTTAAGTAGTGACGCTAAATTGGCTTATATGGTACTAAAAGACCGGCTAGAGTATTCTTTACGCAATCACTGGATTGATGAGGAAGGGCACGTCTACTTTATTTTTACCAATCAAGAACTTAAAGATTTATTCGACTGCTCAAATGATAAGCTAGCAGCCGTGAAAAAAGACTTGGAACGTGCAGGACTACTTTATCAAAAAGCCATGCATTTCAATCCCAAAACTGGCAAAAACGAACCCAATCGACTTTACCTGGCCGAACTAGATATGCAGTCAACGGACGTCTATTTACGCGGTGAATATGCCCAAAAAGAGCCGCAAACCCTTGCTACGAGCGAAAATCCGAAAATCGGACGTTCGCGAGAGACCGTTGAAACCCTTGCTACGAGCGAAAATCCGAAAATCGGACGTTCGCAAAAGTTCGTTGACGACACCCCGCAAACCCTTGCTACGAGCGAAAATCCGAAAATCGGACACGATCTATATAAAGACTTTAAAAACATAGATACTAATAGATACAATATAGATACTCAAAAGTTGGACTTTTCCACAGCTCATTTCTCACCAGCAGAACTAGAAAAGCAAAACCAGGATTTGGTGAACCATGCTAATGACTTCCTAACTGATGAAGATAGTGGGTTACCAGTTTTCTT
This sequence comes from Lentilactobacillus dabitei, assembly GCF_019061365.1. Taxonomy (GTDB): domain Bacteria; phylum Bacillota; class Bacilli; order Lactobacillales; family Lactobacillaceae; genus Lentilactobacillus; species Lentilactobacillus dabitei. The sequence continues at coordinate 21,431 of NZ_JAHPPD010000028.1, read as the reverse complement.
AGAACCCGAAGCTGTGCAACTACTTAGCTTTTGGTGCCGAACCCCACAACAAATGCGCCGGTTTATTGGCATTATCTTAAATGCTAAGTACCGAGTTGAAAAGGATCATCAAGATATTGGGGTTCTAATCCCGCTTGACGACGAAGAACTTAAACCTTTGATGACTAAAGCCTTGAGACGCTACTTTAACGCCCTGAGAAGCAATGAGAAGCACATCAAGAACGTTGAAAACTACTTGTACGGCACCATGCAAAACCTATTTGGGATTTGGTGGAATAAACAAGCGGCTAGAGAATATGCTGCCAAACATCCCGAAGAACAGAACACTGACAATGAGCGCTCTTGGAATTAAACGTCATATGAGCTCATTTAAGCCGTTTTAAGCGTTGCAGTGCATAATTATATTAAAACTCCTTTAAAATCACTTAGAAACAAAAATAGGGGCCTTAAGTGGTTGAACAGGCGATGACTGAACTAAGCGAATGTGAAAGGAGCTTTTTAAATGACCAAACCAAGCAAAGAAGTCGAAAAAATAGAGCAATTGTTGGCTGACCCCTGGGCAATCAACATTCAGAAAATTTGGGAGCAAGCAGCCCGTAATCCAGATCCTGATAAGCGCAAGTTGTTTGACGCGTTACACACTTACCTCTTAGAGAAACGCCAAGAGAAAATTATCAACGAAAAGCATTTCGTGATTTAACATGAGTGAGCTAAAGAGATACATCATCGTTGCTGGGATAAACGGCGCTGGTAAAAGCACTTTATATCGCGCGAGACCCGAATTATTTACTTACTCCAAACGATTAAATGCCGATGAAATCCTACAAAAAATGGGTGGCGATTGGCATAAAGATTGTGATAACTTTAGGGCAATGCGCGAAGAAATAAAACAACTCCACGCGGCTTTAGATACCGGGCAGAGTATTCATGTTGAAACAACCTTGTCTGGGCAAGGAAAGGCACAATTAAATTTAATCGATCGGGCTCACCAAAATGGTTTTGAAGTAACACTTTTATATGTGGCTTTAAAAAACGAAAAAGTCGCAATTAATCGGGTTCATAAACGGGTCAAAAAAGGGTGGGCACGGGGTACCAGATGAAGTTGTTAAAAAGCGATAAAATCAATCAAATTAAAATTTAGCAGCAGTTGCATTCAAAGCTGATAACGTCGTGATCTGCGATAATAGCCAAAAATTTGTATCAGTTTACAGAAGAGAGCATGACCAGGTAATTAAAAATAATTTGCGAGATTTTCCTTGAATAAACCCCAAAATCACCTTTGAAGCAGCCGTTCAAAAACAATTAAATTCCTTTGTTAAAAATAATTTAGATTTAAAAATTAGAAATCCCATGAATGATTCAGAAAATAAAAACGATCGGCCTAGTTATTATTAGGTTGATCGTCTTTAAATTTATTCGGTTTATGGGCATTAACATAATTGGCAAATATTTTTAAAAGCTCTTCGGTTTGTTCAACCGAGAGATTATCAGCTTGAAAGTATTTTTCGAGCAAAGCCCCTTTTTGAATTAATCGGCGAGAACGGGCTTTGCGGGCTTGCCGATTTTCGTAGTATTTAGATTGCCGTAATTTAAAATCTTCCCGCTCAATTTTTTGTTTTAAACGCGCTTGTTGCTCAACTAGTTTTTCATATTGATTAGGCATAGTCATTACCACCTAACTATTATCGGTTATTTTGAGCTTGATTTAAAAAGGCGGCAACTTTTTTAGCAATTATTTTAATCTGTGGAGTGGTAAGTGTCCCATAATCCAAATTGGCTGATCTAATGATTTTCTTACCGAGATTTTGTTCAATTTTATTTTTTTCAGCTTTAATCTTTTGATTAAGCTGTTTTAATTTGGCTTCTTGTTTTTCTAAGTTACTTTGAGACATAATGATCCCTCCAATCGTATTAAAAATAATCACCGACACTATATCATACAGAGAACGTTAAGTCAAAGGATGAAAGTTGAAATAGCGAAGCGGAAGTCATACACTAGAAGTAAATTTAGGGGAATCAGCAGACCGAGTGAAACGAGGTCAATGCGCACTTACACGTCATCAAAGATGACGTTGTGCTAAACCCATTAAAACCTGTATTAGAAGTCGCCGATGGCGACAACAAAGTCAAACCCATAGAATCAAAGTGAGAAGGTGACTGATATGGCAATCTTTCATATGAGTTTTAGTAATATTAGTGCCGGTAAAGGACGAAGTGCCATTGCCAGTGCTGCTTATCGAAGCGGTGAAAAATTATTTGATGATCATGAAGGCCGCCACTATTTTTATGCCCGCTCGGTTATGCCAGAAAGCTTTATTTTAACCCCGAAAAATGCACCAGAATGGGCCAGTGATCGAGAGCAGTTGTGGAATGAAGTTGAAAAGAAAGATCGTAAATCAAACTCACGGTATGCAAAAGAGTTTAACGTGGCTTTACCGGTAGAATTAAGTGAATCCGAACAGAAAGAATTACTGACAAAATATGTGCAAGAAAATTTTGTTGATGAGGGCATGGTAGCCGACGTGGCAATTCATCGCGACCACCCAGATAATCCGCACGCTCATGTGATGTTAACCAATCGCCCATTTAACCCCGATGGTACTTGGGGACAGAAAACAAAAACCGAATACATTTTAGATAGTCATGGTAATAAAACTAAGACCCCTGCAGGGAATGTGAGAAACCGAAAAATTTGGTTGGTTGATTGGGATAAAAAAGAAAAAATAACTGAATGGCGGCACAATTGGGCGGTTAGTGTCAATCAAGTTTTAGAGCAAAAAAATATTCCCGATCGGATCAGCGAAAAATCATTTATCAAGGAGGGAATAGATGATACCCCAATGCAACATGAGGGAATCAATAGTAAGCGGCATGAAAGAAAAGAATTTAACCAACAAGTTAAGAACTATCGCAAGGCCAAAGCCAGTTATAAAAACAACCAAGAAAAAGTAATCAATAGAGGTCATTTAGATAGCCTAAGTAAACACTTCTCGTTTAATGAAAAACGGGTAGTTAAAGAGTTAAGCCATGAACTGAAAACTTATATCAGTTTGGAGAACTTAGATGATAAGCGTCGCATGCTATTTAATTGGAAAAACAGCACCTTAATTAAACATGCGGTTGGTGAAGATGTGACTAAACAATCATTGACAATTAACCAACAAGAAAGCTCACTCAAAAAAGCAGATGAACTCTTAAATAAAGTGGTCGATCGCACTACGAAAAAACTTTATCCAGAGCTTGATTTTGAACAGACAACCGCGGCTGAACGACGGGAATTGATTAAAGAAACTAATAGTGAACAAACGATTTTCAAAGGCAGTGTATTAAACGAACGTTTAATGAATATTCGTGATGATTTATTGACCCGACAATTATTGACCTTTACCAAACGGCCCTACGTTGGCTGGAAGTTATTAATGCAACAAGAAAAGGAAGTCAAAATCGAGCTTAAATATACGCTGATGATTCATGATGATAGCTTAGAAAGTCTAGAACACGTTGATCAAGGTCTACTAGAAAAGTATTCACCAACCGAGCAGCAAAAGATTACTCGCGCAGTCAAAGACCTACGGGCAATCATGGCCGTTAAGCAAGTCATTAAAACGCAATACCATGAAGTATTGAAAAGGGCCTTTCCCAAAGGCGATTTAGATGGATTGCCATTGATTAAACAGGAACAAGCCTATACAGCCGTGATGTACTATGATCCTGTTTTAAAGCCATGTCAGGCTGAAACAATTGAACAGTGGCAAGCAAATCCACCACAGGTGTTCAGTCCCCAAGAACATCAACAAGGACTAGCTTATTTATCGGGACAGCTTAGCTTAGATCAGTTAGAAAATCATCACTTACAACGGGTTTTAAAGCATGATGGCACTAAACAACTCTTTTTTGGCGAATGCAAAACCGATCCGACGATTAAGAACAGTCAGATCGAGAAAATCCAAAAGCAGTTAAAAGGGCAACAAGCCAAGGACGACCAGTATAGAAAAGTAAATATTGGACATTATCAACCGCTAAATTACAAGCCAGTTAGTCCAAGCTACTACTTAAAGACGGCCTTTAGTAACGTAATCATGACCGCCCTATATGCCCGTGATGAAGATTACCAACGGCAAAAACAAGAACGCGGCTTAAAAGAGACCGAGTGGGAAATGACGAAAAAGCAGCGGCAACATCAAACTAGAAACCGGCATGAAGATGGGGGCATGCACTTGTAATCACAAAATTAGCGACTGGTTAATTGGTATGAATGGTAGCCCATAATGTATTTTATACTGATAAAAATTTGGTACGTAGAGCGTGCTCGATTAGTTACCTATAGCTGCCAGCCTTGTGTATGGTCTATCAAAGAGACCAGGCAATCAAAAACTTTAAGCCGGAACCCTATTTTGAACTAAATGCTGAAATTCTTGCTAATCAGCAAAAATTCGTCGCAAAATTAGACCCCTATCAGCGATTTAAAGACGAAACAGGGCTAATGACATTCATGCAAGCTAAACACGTTCAGAAAGGCTCACAGGCTGGTTTAATCAAGGACATTCAAAACCAGGCTAAAAAGCGTGCTAGTCCCCAACTATTCTCACTATCCAGTCTCCAGAGTGCCATGAATAAACGTTATCACGCCAGCGCCAGCCAAACCTTAGCGGCTATTCAAAGCTTATATGAAGCCAAGTTGTTGAGTTATCCCCGAACGGATTGTGCTTATATCACTGATGAAGAATTTGACTATTTAGTGGCTAATCTGCCGAAGTATCTGGGTTTAGTCTCTAAGCAAGTCGCTTTAACCAATACCACCCCGAATAAACGTTACGTCAATGGGAAAAAGGTTGAAGAACACTATGCCATTATCATGACTAAAGTCGTCTCGACTAAAGAGAAACTGGCCAGCTTGCCTAAATTACAGCAACAAGTCTATGACTTGGTTTTAAGAACGACGTTAGCGATGTTTGCTGATCCGTACGAGTACGAGGAAACCACCATTATTACCCAAGTTGGTGACGCCAATTTTAAAGCAACCGGTAAGGTCCCAACTAAGCAAGGTTGGCAAGCATTATTTGATGATCACAAAACCGACCAGCAAGAGGCAGCCACCCTACCGATCGTTCACCAAGGCGACCAAGTTCAAGCGAATCTGCAAACGCCGCAAAAAGAAACGACACCACCGGTACCCTTTACCGAAGGTACCCTGATTACGGCCATGAAGACCGCTGGCAAAACGCTTGATGATGAAGTAGCCCAGGCGATTCTCAAAGATGTGCAAGGCATTGGGACAAGTGCGACCCGGGCCAATGTGCTGGAAGTGTTAAAGAAACGCGGCTACTTAGTTACTGAAAAGAATAAGTTGCACGTCAGTGAAGCCGGAATCACTTTATGTAAAGCGGTTGAACTCGAACCCTTGCTAACTAGTCCAGAAATGACAGCTAAATGGGAGCAAGCGTTACAGCAAATCAGTACCGAAGAACGCACTCCGGATAATTTTTTGAGCCAAATCAAGAAGTTTGTGGCGAAGTTAATCGCTGATGTTCCCACACAATTAACCGGCAATGCAGCCATTAAGCAACAAATCAATCACCAACAGCAAGCACAAAAGTCCGACGAGGTCTTCTTAGAAACACCGCAAGCGACCGTTTTAAATAAACAGAAGTTTTACATTGTAAAGCCTAAGCAAGGCGAAGACTTTACCCTGCCCAAGAAATGGAGCAGTAAGACCCTCGGTAAGACCGCAATTAAAGCGTTGGTCACCAAAGGGAAAACCAGAAAATTAAAGGGTTTCAAGAGCAAAAAGGGAAAGTCGTTTGACGCCAAGCTAAAACTTGACGGTCATAAATTAAGTTTTGATTTTGATTAGAACCTGCCTACCGCCCTGCACTACGTTCCGGTTGGTGAACCCGTCATTTAGGTTCACTTTTACAACCCTAAAAGTAAACCCAAACAACGGGTGAGATTAGCAAAGCAAAGGAGATCATGAAATGGATAACGAATTAACAGTCATTGGGAGTGAATTACCGGTTTTGCAGACTAAAGGAGCCTACAAGTATTTAAAAGAAGTTACTGGAAATGGAGCTTACTATCAAGTGGCTTGGCAAAAATTAGCCGATGGCTACGTTGCCCTTTATGGCACGACCCCGATTCAAATAAGATCATTGCCAACATTGAATGATATTTTTGAAGATGAGGAGGGGTAACTTATGCCAAATAAAGCAGATGTTAAGGCTTGGAAAGCACAATTAGTCGCCCAGGCTGAACAGCAAATCCTAAAATTAACTGATAGTGACCAATTTAAAAAGTATCTCAATACCCTGGCTAAATTCCATCGTTATAGCGCCAGAAACATTGATTTAATTTATGCGCAAAATCCTCAAGCCACTCGAGTCGCCGGTTTTAAGCAATGGCAGAAGGCTTTTAACCGCACCGTCAACCGGGGCGCAAAAGCGATTCGGATTGCGGCTCCGATCATTAAGAAGCTAACACCAGCCGAGCAGAAGCATCTTGATACCACCGATGAGCGCGCCATTGTCGGTTATCGCTATCTACCCGTCTTTGATGTGGCACAAACTAGCGGTGAACCAGTGTTAAGTGCTAAAGACTTTGTCAAAGAAAATTTGGCCGATCATCAGAATGTGACAAGCTTATATAACGCGTTCAAAGATTATTTAAACCAGCAAACCGACCTTAAAGTCAGTGAAGTGCCTTTAGCGACGCTAAATGGGGCTAAGGGGTATTTTCAACCCAGCACTAATGAAATCGTCATTGGTGGCGATGAGCCCGACAATGCTTTGAAACTAAAGACGTTATATCACGAATATGCGCATAGCCAGCTACACGGATTAAAATCAGCCTTTAAAGATCGGCCACGAGCTTATCAGGAAACCCAAGCCGAAGCGGTTGCATATGTTGCCATGCAAAATATTGGGGTTGATACGGGCAATTACTCCCTCGGTTATGTAGCTACCTGGGCCAAAGATAAAGCTGTGATCCATAGTGCTTTAAGTGAGATCCAGCAAGTGAGCAACAAAGTGATTGAGCTTAGCGACGGGTTAACCAAACAATTAGGCTTACAAGAAGCCCCAAAAGAGCCTGAGCATGATCTAAAAAAGCTATCAGCCCAGGATCTTAATAAGTCCTACCAAGGATTGCAACAACAAGTTCAGCAAGCAAGGAACCCACAACAAAAATCAGAACTAAAAAATAAACTAAATGATATACACCATGAAATCAGTAATCGAACACAAAAACAGCTACAAGCATTTGCTGAACAGAATCCGGAAATCAAACAACCCGAATCCAAACTTGATCAAAGTTTAAAACGTTAGCCAGTTTTTAAAGGGCATGCTATAATGTAATAGAAAAAGGAAGCCCTGCTGAAGACAGGACTTCCCATGCAAGCCGCTTCAAAGGCGGTGGCGAAGTTAATAAGACAGCATTAAGCTACCCTGTAACCTACCAAAGTTACGCAGGGCGGCTTTTTTATTTGTGGTGCTTGTCGATATAGCTGAGTAGCGCGATTAAAAACGTGCCAAACAGCAACATCAACGAGAGTGTCTGGAAGACGCTCATTGACTGTGAAACCTTCCTGAAGATTATTCCATGTTCCCATGGGCCTCACCTCGCAAGGGAAAAGACAACCACCGCCCTTAAAACTTCCTGCGTAATCCATTATACAGGTGAATTAAGTGTTGACCAAGCACAATAAAAATTAAGTCATGGGGTTTCATAGGATCCTAAATTTGATCAAATTAAGAATCAGCAAAACATCTTTTGTAGATACCCCTTTTTAAGTTCTTGGAGTTTTTCAAGCTTACGCTGATGAAGAGTGATAGTCTTGTCGAGTTGCTTGAAGAAAATTCCTATTTTAGACTGTTCGTTTATTTGCGGAACTAATATACCCCATTTTTTAACTTCTGACATTGGAACTAAATTAGTGATGGCTGATCCGGGATTAGTACTAGTTAATTTTTTTTGCATAAAATCAGCTCTTATAAACTGAAGAAAGTATTCAGAATCTGTTATTCGGTTATCAATTCTAAATCTGATTAACGCTTGATTAAATACACCTTTATCAATACCATGAGGAACTCTAGAAATTCTACCTATTGTTCCAGCACCACTCATAATAAAATCTTCAGGTTTTAACTCAAACTTTTTTAATTCTTCAAATTTATCTTTAGTGATGTTGTATCTAGTTTCATATTTATTGTATATTGCATTTTGTTGCTCATACACAACGTAATCACTTTGAGAGACAAAGCATTCTTTTTTTAACGCACTTCCAAATGGGCCTCTTCGAATACCATCGTTTTCATCTAATAAATATTCAAACTTACGCTGTTCCCAAGCGTCAGCAAACCCTGCAAATCGCAATTCAGGAACTTTTGCACCATTTTTAGGAAACAGTTTCTGCAAATAGCCCTGTTTAAGTTCCTTAAGCTTAGCTAACTTACGCTGATGAAGAGTGATGAGGTGGTCAAGATTATCGAAAAACTTACCAATTTGAACTTGTTCAGGTAATGTTGGAACTTTAAAATTAATCTTCATCATGACATCGGCGTTTAATTTAGCACGTCCACCGCCGACTAAATATGGTTCTATGTTGGTATGTTTCAAAGCGTTCGTCAAAAATTTGTTGTCCACTCTTTCTTCTTTAGCTTGAAGAACGTGGGCATGATTGTTGACCCAAACCTTACCATCAACATATTGAACAGGGTAGTTTTGTAAATCATTCGCACCGTCTTCTGCGACCAAAACAAATTCACCATTATGAGTAAAACCTTCAACATAGTCCTGAATACCATTTGCACCGTAATAAGGTGTTTCCCCAGCTACACGTTCGGATGCTGTAATTGGAACTCGAAGATTATCATAGCGGTCTGCTAGTTCCGAAACCTTACGCTGTTCCCAAGGATCAGTGAAACCTTTAAATCTTAATTGCGGATATTTAGCTTGGTTATCTTTCATTGTGAGCCTCCGGTTTTGACTGATCATTAACCTGGGTGGTCACTAACTGGCTAGCTAATTCATTAAAGGCTTGTTCATTCTGACTGATTTCCTCGTCCAGTTGCTTCAGATCAGCTTTAACTTGGTCCAGATCAATCTCGGGTTCCGGTTCAAACGTATCAACGTAGCGCGGAATATTTAAGTTGTAGTCATTCTCCTTGATTTCTGCCGGTGAGGCCACGTGGGCATATTTATCGACATCTTGCCGGTTTTGATAAGTCGTCACAATTTTTTTGATATTGGCTGCCGTTAGCTTATTTTGATTCTTGTCCTTTTCAAATTCCCGGGACGCATCAATAAATAAGACGTTATCAGTGGTTTTATGTTTCTTTAAAATCATGATCAACGTTGGAATACTGGTGGAATGAAAAATGTTGGCGGGTAGTCCAATAATGGTATCAATCCGGTTATCTAACAGGAGCTTTTGGCGAATCTTGCCTTCTTTAGCCCCCCGAAATAGCACGCCATGGGGTAAGACAATGCCCATAGTTCCGTGCTCTTGTAAATGATAAAATCCGTGTAGCAGAAAGGCAAAATCGGCTTTAGATTTAGGCGGTAAGACGCCGTAGTCGCGGAATCGAGGGTCTGACAAGCGTTTGTCGCTGTTATCCCAGTGCGCCGAGTAGGGCGGGTTCATAACGACCGCATCAAATAAGTAAGGTTCGTCAACCGGCCAATCTTTACTTAACGTGTCGCCATTGCGTAAATGCATATCGTCATACGAGACCCCATGTAACATTAAATTCATTCGGGCCAGGTTATAGGTCGTGGTGTTCAATTCTTGGCCGTGATAACTCACTAAATTGGGGTCTTGCACGTGCTGTCCGACATTTAATAGCAGTGAACCGGAACCAACCGCTGGATCATAAATAGTTCGAACTTGTTTGTCACCTGCATTGCGCTGATAAGTCACAATCTGGGCAATAATGTCGGACACCTGCCGTGGAGTATAAAATTCACCCGCCTTCTTACCAGAATCACTGGCAAATTGCGCGATTAAGTATTCATAGGCGTCACCTAAGACGTCGCCTTGATGATGGATAAGATCAATCGCATTTAAAGCTAACATGGTATCACTGATAGTTTGATTCCGTTGTTGTAAAGAACTGCCTAATTTATTACTACTTAAATCCACATCGGCAAACAAGCCCGAAAAGTCTTGCGCTGAAGACAGATTTTGCGTCGACTGTTCCAGATCATGAAGTGCCTGGGATAAATCATCTAACGCAAAAGTATGGGCTTGAATCTTGCCAATCAGGGTGGCGTACAACGCCTGTGGTTGAATTAAATAGCCGAGCGTGTTTTGCAAATACTCCACTAAACTGGGCTGCACTGAGACGCCTTCCAACTCAAACTGCGGATCCATATACTGAGCATATTTCCGGGTGACATTTTCGGTTTCGCCTGCCCAATCACTAAAGGTCGTTAAGGCTTTCTCAGATAGAAACCGATAAAAAATTAACCCCAATAAATAATTTTTATATTCAGAAGCGTCCATTTTCCCGCGTAAGACATCGGCCGCATTCCATAGGGCGCTTTCAAGTTGACTAGCTTGCATTGTTTTTTTTGACATTGTTTAACCTCACTTATTTTTGTAGATAAATTGCTAAATCGTGTTCAATAAACTGCCGCCAAGCGGCCTGGGACTTAATCCGGTATAGTGGCAAAATAGCTGGAATCTTCGGCCCAGTGGCAGTTTGAGCTTGTAAGGCCGCTGCTAAATTCGCTGACTGCGTTAATTCTTGTTCATGATGCCATTCATCGGTACCCACGGTGTGTTCACGCGCCACCCGCAATAGGGCTGTTTGATCTAAGCCCCACGTATGGGCAAAGGTCGTCGTTTTTTTGACCAATTGTTTCTGGGCGTAATCAGCCACCAACTCCCGAGCATTCAACGCTACTGGCGCTTTATTTGGGGTGCTCTGTTGCTGAGACTGTTGCGTTTGTTGCTCAATATAGGGCATGGCTTCGCGAATTAATTGAGCCTGTTGCGGTTGCGTTTCCGCTAATTTATTCAAACTAGCCTGTACTTTGGCACTATTTTGCAGATAATCCGTCATATGCGCTTGGGCTTGATCAGGTGTCGTGTACTGTTGCTGTTCATCAATCCAATCTTGAATTAATTGCGTCAAATAATCATAATCCACCAAGACGACTGAACCAACGGCTAAGGAAAAGTCTAAAGCGGCCAACTCTTCGGGGACTTTCTCAGGCTCTTGGTTAGTAACCGCCGCTTTAATCCGCAGATATTTACCCGTATAGGATTCTACTTCGGGCTGAGCGATACCAAAAGCTTTTTCACTATTTTTCCAAGTGAAATCGTTGTACATCGATAGTGAGTTCAATTGTTGATTCACTTGGCGAAAGGCTTTCACAAACTGCACCTTGGCAGTGGTTCCTTTCAGGTCATCGGCCGCCGTCGGCGTTGGGGCAATGGCTTTTAAGTCCACCACAGCCTTTTGAAATTTTAAGACGGCCTGCTGATAAGTCGGACGAATGATGACATTAAAAGAGCCTTCGCCACTATATAACTTGTAAGCTTCACGTTCATTAGCTTCCATGATTGCCGGTACCCGAAAGGTCACAATTTGGCCTTCTTGTTTTAATTCCCGGTTTTGGAGCCGGTTGGTGCGTGAGTAGGCTTGAATAAGTTCTTGATAAGCTAAGGTGCGGTCAACAAAGAGCGTGTTTAGCCGAGGGGCATCAAAACCTGTTAATAAACGGCGTACGACAATCACTAAATTTATTTCTTGATCCGTTTGTAAATGAGCAAAGACCGCCTCACGCCGGGCGGCCCGTTTCGCGACATCTTCGTTGTAGAGATTCAAATCAGTTAAATCAAAATTAGTGTGATACTGCTGATTATAATCTTTTAAAATGGTGGCCATTTGGTCATGTTTTTGCGCACTCTGATCTTCGTTTTCACTTAATGAATAAGTAATCGCAATTCGGGGCCAATCAGGATCTAGCTGATTGTGAGTGGCCCTTTTAGCGGCCTTAAAGGCTTGATAATAGCGTTGCGCCATTTCAATGGAACTGGTGGTCAAAATCGCATTATAGTTGCCATGACCCAAACTCGTTTTACGCGGGCCTTTTTGTAAAATATATTGAACAACTTGATTAATATGCTCATCAGTCTCAAAGTCAGCCGGAGTTAAATACGTTTCTTCCAAGTCCTTGACTGACATCGCTTGAATCTTGGCTTGAATTTTTGCTTCATCAGCTGTACTCAGCAGGCGGCCTTGCTTATCGCGACGTGCTTTGACGCGCTGGGTTTCTTTCTCGAGGGCCCGGGTTATTAACGTATCTTTGCCAATTGTTGTTACATGTTCGACGTTAAACGGTAACACGGCTTGGTCCTCTAAGGCATCTCGCAAGTTATAAACGTGACAGACTTTACCAAATAGCTCCTCCGTCGTAACTGCTAGATCACCTTTGAGCTGTTTCTTATTTTCATTAAAAATGGGGGTGCCAGTGTAACCATACCAGTTACTATTGATAAACGCTGCGCGAATTTCCTTTTGCATCTTACCAAATTGCGACCGGTGGGCTTCGTCAACAAAGAAGATCACCCGTTGCTTTAAAGTCTTACTAAAGCGGGATTGCTTACCGGTTACCAGCTGGGCTTGCGTTTTTTTGACCGCCCGATGGAGTTTTTGAATCGAGGTGACCAAGACTTTCCCGTCATTTTGTTGCAACTTACGCATTAAATCTCCGGTATTTTGCGCTTCTTTAATGGCAATATCGTCATTGGCAGCATAGGCACTAAAGTTGCTGGTTGTCTGTTCGTCTAAATCCCGCCGGTCAACTAAGAAGATGACCTTATCGACACCGGGATCTTGCGCCGCTAATTTAGCGGTTTTATATGAGGTGAGTGTTTTACCAGAACCCGTGGTATGCCAAACAAAGCCATCTTGATGGTCATGAATCCGGTGCATCACGGCTTCAATCGCATAAATCTGATAAGGCCGTAAGAGAATTAAGCTCTGACGTTCTTGGTCGATGACCGTATATTCACTGACCATTTTGTGGGCCATGGGAATATTAAGGACTTGGCGCGTAAACGCTAAGCCGTTTTCCACGGGGTGATTATCCCGCGTTCGCCAATTGAACAAAAAGGCTTTATTGAAATGATCCGGTTCGGCATTCGCAAAATACGCCGTACTATCCGGCGTCATAATCACAAACATTTGCAACAGCGAGTAAATTCCCGTATATTTACCTTCCTGCGCGTATTTTTCAATTTGATTAAAAGCCTGGTTAAGTTCGACCGTGGCTTTTTTTAGTTCCAATTGAATTAAGGGTAACCCATTAATCAATAGGGTTACGTCAAAACGGCGATCAGGATCGACATCTTGAGTACCAGCTAACCGTGGTCGCACTGCTTGCCGGACTACTTCATAACTAGATTTACCGCCAGCAACGTCCGCTTTCCAAAACAACTCAAGCGTCACCGTGCCCAGCTTAGCATCATCACGTTCAACTTCCACTTTGCCAATGCCATTTTCGGCGGCTAGTAATTTAGCCGCTTCGTAAGGTGTTCGGACTTCAATCGCCCGTTTAACTTGATTAAATTCGGTATCAGTTAGGGGGTATCCCTGCAATTTAGCATAGTTATTGTTATTTAATTTATCACGAAAATTAGCCCATAATTGATCCGGCGTCGCACCATATAGGTCTTTTCGTTCCACCCATTGATTGCTTCCAGTCGTTAAGGTTTTAACAACTTCTTTTTCAAATGACAGTTCCAACATAAAAACATTCCTTCCCCCACCTTTAAATTACTCACTAGTTTATTATACGCGAACCGCTTGGCGTTTAGGCTTCATAATTTAATATAGCTGGGATAGAATAAAGCTGAAAAAGATAAACAACTAAAAAATAGAAAACTAATATTGAGCTAACCATTAAATTCGAAACCTCTGTTCCAATAAATTTAATATGAACCTCATAATGTAAATTAAAAAAATATATCGCAATGTTCTTGCTTGCAGTATGTCTCGCTCTTATCTGAATAAGATGACATTCAATCTTATCAACAATATAACTAATATAACAAAAGCAAATTAAAACATTCACGAAACAGAATTTGAAAATAACACCAGAGAAAAAATATTTTCAAGCTACTAGAAATTTCAACTATTTATCATGACTTTTTTATTTTTTAGCTCAAAAATGATTGACAGATGTCTCGAAATTGTGTACATTAATCACAATAAAAATTTCGGAGGTGTCATGATGAGTCAATCAATGTTTAATGCGATTAATTGTTGCTGTCGAGCAACGCGTTTTTGGCGATGTTCGGCCTGTTAGCATTGACGTTTTTTGGGAAATCATGACCTAAAAAGAGTTCAATGTCCACTTGGCTGGAGTTGAACTAAGGGCGCGAAAATTCTGGATTTCAGAATTTCGCGCCCTTTTTCTATCTATTGCGGCCATTTCCCCTAGCATCCCGCCAGCTAAACACTGCTCCAAATGATTAGAAAGGATCTTATTTATGCTTATTCATTCCATTTCAGAACTGATCGGTCATACGCCACTGATTGATCTGCAAATCAACATTCCAAATCACAGTCACATTTACGCCAAACTGGAGATGTTTAATCCAGGAGGCAGCATCAAAGACCGCCTGGGCCAATACATGATTCAAGATGCGATTAATCGTGGTCAGGTAACTGAAGGTGTAACAACAATTATCGAACCTACTGCCGGCAATACCGGAATTGGGGTTGCCCTTGCCGCTCAACAACACCATTTGCCAACCATTCTGGTCGTACCGGAAAAGTTCAGTTTTGAAAAACAACAATTGATGAAAGCCTTAGGGGCAAAATTAATCAACACCCCCAGTGATCAGGGCATCAAGGGCGCCATTGAAAAAGCAGAAGCGCTTCACGATCAAACTCCTAACAGTTTCGTTCCAATGCAATTCAAAAATCCGGCCAACCCTGATACTTATTATCACACTCTGGCACCAGAGTTGCTTGACGACCTCAATGACCCAATTGACGCCTTTGTTGCCGGTGCGGGCAGTGGTGGGACATTTGCAGGCGTCGCTCGTTACTTAAAGGAGCAGAATCCGGCGACTCAAACCATCGTTGTGGAACCTGAAGGCTCAATTCTAAATGGTGGGCCTGCCCATCCCCATCGGACTGAAGGCATCGGTGTTGAATTTGTCCCACCATTTTTTAAAGATGTTCAAATCGACAAAACGTTAACAATTGCCGATGCCGACGCCTTTCATCAAGTTAAGGAGCTTGCCAAGAAGCAGGGATTATTCATTGGCAGTTCAAGCGGGGCTGCTTTGGCTGCCAGCTTAAAGGTTGCCAAGGCACTTCCCGAGAATAGTACCATTGTCACAATTTTTCCAGATAGCAGTGAACGTTACATGAGTGAAAATATTTATGATTAAAAATAAAGTGAGGTTATTAAAATGGAATTTGATACAAAATTAATTCATGGTGGTATTAGCGAAGATAAAGCAACCGGAGCAGTTTCGGTGCCGATTTATATGGCATCAACTTTTCATCAGCAAAAAATCGGTGAAAATCAATATGAGTATTCTCGTTCTGGAAACCCAACTCGAGAAGCAGTTGAAAAACTAATTGCCGAGTTGGAAGGCGGCACAGCCGGGTTTGCATTTGCTTCCGGTTCAGCTGCAATCGACACAGTCTTCTCAATGTTCTCCGCCGGCGACCATTTCGTCATTGGCAATGATGTCTACGGTGGTACCTTCCGATTGATTGACGCCGTTTTAAAACGCTTTGGCATGACCTTTACCGTGGTTGACACCCGTGACCTGGCCGCTGTTGAAGAAGCGATTACGCCAAATACCAAAGCAATTTACTTGGAAACGCCAACCAACCCGCTTTTACGAGTAACCGATATTGCAGCGGTTGCCAAGATTGCCAAATCGCACCAAATTTTAAGCATTATCGACAACACTTTCTCCTCGCCTTACGTTCAGCAACCGCTGGAACAGGGAGTGGATATTGTTCTTCACAGTGCTTCCAAGTATCTTGGTGGTCACAGCGACGTCATTGCCGGGCTGGTCGTCACTAAAGATGATCAATTGGCCGAAAAAATTGGTTACCTTCAAAATGCCATTGGTGGTATTTTGGCCCCTCAGGAAAGTTGGCTATTGCAACGTGGGATTAAAACGTTGTCTCTTCGAATGCGTGCTCATTTGGCCAATGCCGAAGCCGTCTTCAATTATCTATCAAACCAGCCACTTGTCAGCAAAATTTACTACCCTGGCGATCCGAACAACCCTGATTACGAAGTCGCCAAAAAACAAATGCACGGCTTTGGCGCAATGATTTCCTTTGAATTACAGGACGGACTGGATCCAAAACAATTTGTTGAACAACTGCACGTTATCACATTGGCCGAGAGTTTGGGTGCACTGGAAAGCTTGATCGAAATTCCGGCCTTGATGACCCACGGCTCAATTCCACGTGACATTCGGTTGAAAAACGGCATCAAAGACGAGTTAATTCGCCTTTCAGTCGGCGTTGAAGATCAAAAGGATTTGTTAGCCGATTTGGAACGCGGCTTCAATGAGCTTAAGAGGAGCGAGAAAAATGTTTCAGACAGCAAGGTCCATTCTCAAGCGTGATCCGGCAGCCCACAGTCTTTTAGAAGTTCTCTTAACCTACCCGGGGATTCGGGCCCTGTTTTGGTATCGAATCGCTCACTTTATGGCTTTTCATCGACTTTATACAATTGCCGGGTTCCTAAGTCAACATGCCGCCAAAGTAACCGGGATTTCAATTTCGCCGGAAGCCAAAATCGGTAAGCGCGTTTTTATCGATCACGGGATTGGCGTTGTGATCGGTGCCACTGCCGTGATTGAAGATGACGTCACTATCCTGCATGGCGTGACGCTGGGTGCCAGGAGGGCCGTTGAAGGTCGGCGACATCCCTATGTAAAAAAGGGTGCATTCATTGGTGCCAACGCCCAATTGCTTGGCACCATTACGATCGGCGCCTTTAGTAAAGTTGGCGCAGGGGCAATTGTCCTGAATAACGTGGCCGATAAAACCACAGTGGTCGGCAACCCTGCCCGAACCGTTAACAAGTTACCCGCTAAAGTCATTAACGTGACCTTCACGACAAACACGTCAACCACTAAAAATTAATAACTTACGAAAAACACCTTGATGAAAAGAGTTGCCAGTTGGCAAAAATATCATCAAGGTGTTTTTCGTATTTAACTATTGTGTCGAAAATAATTAGGGTCCGTCTGAAAACTTTATTTCAGGCGAATCAGAATCGCCTGAAATAAAGTTTTCAGACGGACCCTAATAAACACATCAAATTAAGCTCAATTGGCGTTAAAAGCCAATTTTTTCTCGATTAAGATCGAATAATCATGAATGTAACATGGTAATTGCGTTACATTCATGAGATTTCTGCTATCTTAAAAGTTAAGGAGGACTATTAAATTGCAATTTGCTAATGTGTTACGAAAAAGAAGAAAAGAACTGCACTTAACCCAACAACAATTGGCTGATAAATTACATGTGACACGTCAAACGCTATCACGCTGGGAAAACAATTTAAGTTATCCAAATTTAGACACATTAGTAAATCTAAGTGAATTTTTAGCTGTTCCTCTAGATATTTTACTTAAAGGTGATGGAAATTTGATGGTTAACAAAATTAGTCAGGACGTACGAGACAAAGACAAGTATAAACGCTATTTGATGATTGTTTCAGCGATCTTTATTCTTATATTTTTATGGTTAAGTGTATTAGGATACGGACGTGCTAGCCAAAATGAATGGATTGATCGTTTCAATCCTTTTTTAAGAGTTCAATATGGTTATGCGGTACTACCTAACCAGGTTCCAGAGAAGAGAGAAAAGACAACTATCATTGATAGTGATGGTAAAAATAAACATGTTGCTGCTGTTAAAACCCCGCAGCAAGTTGATGCGTTTGTAGCTGATGATCCTTTTGGGAGTGGTAGTTGGCTAAAGTTTTATACCGGACAATATAGTTCTAAACAGCGTTGGGCACTTGTTGCTCATAAAGGCTCCTATGTTTCAAATGTTCGTCTAGTCTCTCGTGCGCAAATTCCTCTAATGATGCGTGAACAAACTGGGAATCATTATGTAGCTTACGATGCTCATGCAGAAAGACGGATTACTAAACGATATCTGTGGTGGCCGTTCAATTAAAAAAATTAGTATTGATTAGTCACATTCTATATATGAAGTGTTAGGTTATTAGGGTATCGACTCATTACCGGTGTAAGACGAAGCCTAGCAAATAAAGTGTTAAGAAAAATACGGAGAGCTAGAACTTTATAGCTTCTCCGTATTTTTAAAGGACACATTGCGAATTTCTAGTAGTGGGATAAACCGATCAGCGTCAATCACAATATCATTGGCATTGTAGCCATGGATCAAGGTGGTGATATCTGGCAAATGACGGTTGTTTTGGTCAACCGTTTTTAATTGAATGGTCACTGGTTGCTGACGCTGATATGCGTCTGCCAGTAGTTGGGTTATCTCTGCTAAGGATTGTTGCGGTCGCGGAACATAGACTTCATTCAATTGCTGCTTCTGTTGGTTTAAAGCAGCAGTATGATCGGATAAATAGAATCCCTGCCATTTCATCATGCCCCGGTCATGGTAATCATGTTCAAAAAAATGCTTAACCGTGGCTAAATCAAATTCTTGATTATTCAAGGGGCACCCGCTTTCGTTGAATCAGCTTTTGGCTTGCAGGCCACCGTTCCCCAGTAAAGCCGACAAATTCGATCGTTAGCTTTATATCTTGTCGTAATGCTTTTAGTAATTTTTCTAAACCAGCTAAATCATAGTGAGCTAATTTATGTAAGGGAACAGATTGCAAGCGCTCATTAGCCCGTTGACTGTTAAAAAACAGATTATAGGTCTGATCGTAGGTGTCATTAGTCAACATTAACCAATAGCGGGTTTGGGGACGCCGCTTAAACAATAAGGTTAACCGCCCCTTAATAATCTCTATATCGCTATTCATAGCTATTGCCTCCATTATGTCCGCCCACTAGTGAAGCCCGCTTGATAGCGGTGCCTCCCTTTAATAAACTGGTCGCGTAAACTAGTTTGGTGAACCCAAATTGCCGGTGAATTTCATCAATCACTTGGTTTAACCGGCTACGGCGAATTTGGTTGTGCGGGGTTTCAAATAAATTAAGTTGTTGGCAGGAATTGGCACTTAGTTTACTGCTATAAACACCAATATTCCGGACAGCTTGACCGTCCCAATTCTGACGGAATAACCACAATAATTGTTGTGTCAAAACTTGATTGTCATTAGTTGGTTCCATTTTTAAAGCCTGGTTAAAACCACCGCGACCATCTGCTTCAGCTGCGGCATAGGAAAACCCAATGCTTAGCGATAGACAACCGGCCAGTTTATGATGGTGCCGGAGACGAGCCGCCACCTGTTCCCCAATTTCTTTAATGACCGTTTCGATTTCGGCTTGGTTAAAATAGTCCCGTGGTAGCACTTGTGAATTACCCAGGCTAGCTGCTTTAACCTTAATTGGTTCCGTGACTTTTACGCGATCAATTCCCCAGGCCGTAGCAAATAATTGGCTACCAATGATTCCAAGCTGTTGTTTGAGTAAATAAGGGTTGGTGTGGGCTAGCTCATACATATTGTGAATTTGAAGCCGGTTCAAACGTTTAGCCATACGGGGGCCAATCCCCCAAACGTCCGTTAATTCAGTAATTGACCAAATTTTATCCGGCACAGTTTCGTAATGGATTTCACCGATCAATTCATGATTATGTTTAGCATAAAGGTCTAAGGCTAATTTAGCTTGCACCGGATTGTCACCAATTCCCACGGTGGTATACAAGCCTAACTTTTGCCGAACTGTCTTTTGAATCAAGCGCGCCACTTCGCGAACAGAATTGCCAAACAGCCGCCAAGTATGGGTCATATCAAGAATGCTTTCATCAATCGAATACGGCCAAACCTCCTGTTCAGTGGTAAATTGATGAAAGATCTGATTGATCTGCAAATTACGTTGAATATAAAGGTTCATGCGCGGTGGCACGACCCACAACCTGGGGTCATTGGGTAAGTCACGTTTACGGGAGACGTTGGCTTTAAGATGAAATAAGTGCTTAGCTTCAGGTGACGTGGCTAAAATGAGCCCGCCATTGGTATTTTCAGCTTCACTAAGGACCACTAATGGGACTTTTAAGGGATTTAGCCCCCGGGCAACGGCTTCGCAACTAGCATAAAAGGACTTGTTATCGATTAAGAAGAACACGCCATGCGGTTCATCATCAAAAAACATTTAGATCACTTCCGTTAGCTTTTACCTGTATTGTAGCACAAAAGCAAACGTGTGTTCCCTCAAACTGCTAGAAAGCTGATTAAAAATAGTCGAAAGTCAGTTATAGTCATGCTATAATGAACACAGAAAAAGGAAGCCCCGCTAGAACAGGACTTCCCATGTAGAACCGTTTAAGACGGTGGCAAAGTTTAATATTAGATTAAATAATCCGTTAGCCCTGCCAAAAGCTAAGACGGATTATTTTTTTTGCTGACTTTTGATCAGCTCAACAATTAATGCGATTAAGGCTACGATAAACGTACCAAAAGCCAGCATTAATTGTAAAGCGTCCGAAACGGACACTTAGGCTACTCCTTTCGTTAGGATTTATGGGCTTTAAAGTTTTAACACCATAAGCACCACCTCCGATTGGAAATAGCCACCGCCTTAACTTCTCTACAAGGAACCATTATACAGAGATATAATTCTTTTAGAAACATATTTTTAAATCAGTAGTGTACTTCATCTTAACTGAGGTTATGCTGATAACATAGAATGTTCGATTGATTTTGCTAATGTTATTGGGGGGGGATTAGTTTTGGAAATTAAGTCTGTTAAACAAGTAGATCAAGTCTTAAAGGAACTGCTTGCTGTGTATTGTAATTCGAACAGATATAGTGCTTTCATTGACGGTCAAGGAAATGCGGCCAGATTGTACTTTAGGGGACAAAGCAAAGACTATGAAAATAGCAACAATATAGCCAGTTTGCTTAGAAACAATGATGAAGACAATGAACTAGATCATATAAAAAAATTCCCAAGTAACATTTACTCACAGGGAATTACCTCTAATCTTCAGAAACTGATATGTATGCAACACTACGGTTTGCATACAAGATTGTTAGACGTTACGTCTTGTCTTTTTGTGGCCTTATATTTTGCCACGTGTAGTGATTCGTCTGATCCCGGAGTTATTTACTGTTTTCCCAATTTCTTAGTACCCGCTGATTATCAAGAAAAAGGCATTGTCCCCCAAGAAACACAACGTGACGACCAATTGGAAAATACTTCTTTAGAAGCTGTCCAAGATCTATGATTTTTGATATACTTCTATGTAAAAAGCGAGTTTAAGCTATGAAAAATTATCCCA
>NZ_JAHPPD010000027.1:18490-29120 GCF_019061365.1 Lentilactobacillus dabitei | reverse complement strand
TTTTATTCTAACGAGAAACAAAAAATCTGTCATCAGTAATAGATAAAATCTATTACCAACAACAGATATTGTAGAACCGTTTTCATCTCAATTGGGATGTGACCGAGTAGGCTTGCTTTTTACCAAATATTTATTTTTCTGATGGCTCTTGCTGATCTTTCATAAAATGCGAACTTCCGATTAATTTCAGTGTGTAGAAGAAGACCAACTGAATAATTGTGAGTAAGCCAATAAAGACAATTGCCGGCCGACTCCACATATTCATTAGCGGTCGAATAAATAACTCTGGTGTGAGAAACAAATAGATTGTGTGTATTCGCAAAAAGCGGCCAATGAAGATTCCGATCGACGTTAAGATTGTCAGCAAAACAACGATGGCATGCTTGAACCATAAATGATTCAATCTCAACCGATAGCTAATTGCTTTTGAAACGCGATCAAGTCCCCAGATACCAATGATTGTCGAAAACAGGGTGGAAACCAGAAGCAACGAAAACTTCAGCCACATGACATCATTTAATCTCAGCAGCCCATTTGGACCATAGGGTGTTAATAACGATAAGTGAAATAGATCAGTTAATAAATAGGGCGTATTGGGGTAAAATAGTAGCCATACCAGCACAATGACCCAGAATAGCAACCCGTTTTTGGGTGTTGTATTGTCAATATGAAAGCTTAGCTCAATTGGAATGAACGCTAAAAATGTATTGAGAACCAAAAAATTGAATGGAGGCTCTTTTAGATAAGTGTAGAGGATTGTGATCCAGACGATGAAACATGCTCGGACAATCCATTTATTTAATTGACTCATCAGACAAACCTCCCCTCAACTAATATTAAACTATTTTTGCAAACCAAATGCTATAAATAAATCGGATTCAGCTTATTTTTTATAATTTATTTAAAGATCCCCCGGAATTTGGTATGATTAGATGTTCACGCAATTAGAATGCTATAATATTGCTGACAAAATTAATTAAGGAGCGCGCAATGGACTGGTCTGGAATTTTTACATTACATAATTTTATAAATTTGATTGATATCTGTGTCGTCTGGTTTTTGATATACAATTTAATTCTGATGGTTCGTGGGACCAAAGCAGTTCAGCTCCTTCGAGGAATTGTTTTCATTCTGCTGATTAAGATTGTGAGTGTTTGGATTGGTCTGGCGACAGTTTCGTGGATTATGGATCAGGTCATCAACTGGGGAGTCATTGCCATTGTGGTCATTTTCCAGCCTGAAATTCGTAGAGGTTTGGAACATTTGGGCCGCGGTTCCCTGTTTGTTCGTGGACGTCAAGAAAATGAAGCAGCTAAGAAAATGATTTCATCGTTGGATAAAGCAATTCAGTATATGTCAAAGCGCCGAATTGGTGCTTTGATTACGATCCAAATGAATACCGGCCTCGAAGAGTATATCGAAACTGGAATTGATATTGATGCTGATGTAAGCGGTGAGTTGTTGATCAATATTTTTATTCCTAATACGCCATTACATGATGGCGCGGTAATTATTAAGAATAATCGGGTCGCCGTTGCTGCTGCATATTTACCTCTTTCTCAGAGTAATTTAATCCCTAAAGAACTTGGAACCAGACATCGGGCTGCGGTTGGCATTTCTGAACTGACTGATGCCATGACGGTGGTGATTTCTGAAGAGACCGGTGAGGTTTCAATTACTCAAAATAATGAGTTGCTCCGGGGGATGACTCAAGATGATTATCTGAAGTATTTCCGAGATCAACTGTTAACCGATGATTCACAACCGACACATCGAACAGTCATTAACACCATTTCGACTTTCATCGAAAATCACTTTAAAGGGGGTCGGTAACCGTGAAAAAGTTTCTATTCAATAATTGGGCCTACCGACTTCTATCTTTATTTTTTGCTATCTTACTGTTTCTTTATGTTGGTGGAACTCAAATGGGCTCATCTACGCAAGACAGTGAAAGTAGCAACTCCACTCAATTAACTTCGAATAAATCAAAAACGTTTTCGGTTCCATTGTCGCTAACCGTGAATAGTAATAAATATTTTGTGACGGGTTATCCAGAAAAGGTCAAAATTCACTTGAGTGGGCCATCTGCTTTGGTTACAACAACGGCTAATACTCAAAACTTTAAAGTTTATGCAGACCTTTCAAAGCTTGTCGTGGGTAGTCATACGGTCCGGATTCAACAGGAAGGGCTCAATAATGATTTGAGATATCGGTTTGAACCGGCTAAAATAAAGGTTAATATTCAACCGCGAAAGACCGTGAGTTATCCGCTCCAAGTTAAATATTCCAAGGGGAATGTGGCTTCTGGATATCAAGCTGGTAACGCCACGGCAGACGTGAAGACTGTCAAGATCACCGGGGCATCTGATCAGATTAACCGGATTCATTCGGTTGTTGCCCAACTGAACGTGCCACAGAACGCAAAATCATCAATCAACAGTCAAGCGATTATCGAGGCCTTGGACGCTGATCAGAATACGGTGAACGTTGTGATTACTCCAGCCACGGCTGATGTCACATTGCCAATCACGCCTGGCAACAGTAAAGAATTACCAGTTAAGTTGGAAGCCAAGGGCATTACTGACGACAATGAAAGCTTTACGTTGACATCTGCAACTAAACGGGTTCGGGTATTTGGAACCAAAGCTCAACTGAAAAAGTTAAGTTCCGTTGAGGTTGAGGTGGATACAAGTGACGTTAAGAATACGAAGACCAAAAAGATTGAACTTGACAGTAAATTGAACGATGTCAAAGGGTTTGATCCAGATTATATTAATGTGAAGATTACTAGAAACAATTAGTTGTTATTTTATATTTGAAATGAGGAAAATTTATAATGAAGTATTTTGGTACTGATGGTGTCCGTGGAATCGCGAACAAAGAGCTTACCCCAGAACTTGCCTTTCGTTGTGGCCGAGCTGGCGGTTACGTATTAACGCATCATTCAGAGCGCAAACAGCCACAGGTGCTGGTTGCCAGAGATACTCGGATTTCTGGGCAAATGTTGGAAGAGGCATTAATTGCCGGCTTGCTCTCAGTCGGAATTGAGGTCTTGAATCTTGGAATTGTTACCACTCCCGGGGTTGCTTATTTGGTCAGAAATCAGGAAGCCGATGCCGGGGTGATGATTACCGCATCGCACAACCCCGTTGAGTATAATGGCATCAAGTTCTTCGGTGCGGATGGCTACAAACTTTCAGATGAAATGGAAGAAGAGATTGAATCCATCCTCGAACGTTCTGAAGACATTTTGCCTCGGCCAGCAGCTCAAGGCCTTGGTGTCGCCGGTGATTATCTCGAAGGCAGCCAAAAATACATTCATTTTCTTGAGCAGACAATTTCCGAAGACTTATCAGGAATCAAGGTTTGTGTTGATGCTGCAAATGGCTCGACCAGCAAATTGGTCACGACGCTTTATGCCGATTTGGGAATTGAATTTGAAACATTGGCAACTAACCCGGATGGTTTAAACATCAACGATCATGTGGGCTCCACTCATCCTGAGCAACTCCAGAAGTTTGTCCTGGATCAGGGCGTTCAAGCCGGAATTGCTTTTGATGGAGATGGCGACCGTTGTATCGCTGTTGACGAAAACGGCAAGTTGGTTGACGGAGATGCCATTATGTACATTTGTGGTAAATACATGGCAGAACGTGGTCGCCTGAAGAAGAATACCATCGTGACAACGGTGATGAGTAATATGGGCATGTACAAAGCCATGGAGCGTGCCGGGATGACCAGTGTGAAAACCCAAGTTGGTGACCGTTACGTTGTCGAAAAGATGAATGAAGACGGTTATAACCTTGGTGGCGAACAGTCTGGTCACATTGTCTTTCTTGATTTCAATACAACCGGGGATGGCATGTTGACAAGCCTCCAATTATTGTCCGTCATGAAAGCGACTGGCAAGAAATTGTCCGAATTGGCTGGTGAAGTTAAGAAATACCCACAAAAACTCATTAACGTTAAAACGAATCAAAAGAAGACCGGGATGGATAACCCCAAGATTCAAGAAGTTATCAAACAAGTTGAAGAAGAGATGCACGGTGATGGTCGAGTGTTAGTTCGACCAAGCGGAACCGAACCATTATTGCGAGTGATGACAGAAGCGCCAACTCAGGATTTAGTTGAAGACTATACCAAACGGATCGCTGATGTCGTCCAAAAAGAAATTGGAATTGAATAATTTGATGAAAAAGTCAGCTGAACTTCCAACTGGCTTTTTCATTTATAAGGATTTACTTAAAGAAATGCTCACCGGCTCTCTGTAAATTTTAATTTCCTATACCACTTTATCTATTTTATTGACTTTTTTGTCCAAGTTGTGTAGATTATACGTGTTAACAAATTAATTTAAATGATATCTTTGTATATACCAATTTATAAATGCTGAGGAGAATACATTATGTGTGGAATTGTTGGAGTTACTGGAAACGACAATGCTGTTTCAATTTTATTGGAAGGCCTTGAAAAACTTGAGTATCGCGGTTATGATTCTGCCGGAATCTATGTCAATGATTTAAACGGCAATGATTATCTGGTTAAACGTAAGGGGCGGATTTCCAATCTTGAAGCTGCTGTTACCCCTGAAGTTCACGGGTCAGTCGGAATTGGCCACACCCGCTGGGCGACTCACGGTGTTGTGAGCGTTGCAAATGCGCATCCACAATATTCTGAAGACCACCGTTTCTACTTGGTTCATAACGGGGTTATCGAAAACTACAAGGAACTGAAGGCAAAGTATCTAAGCAGTGTGACTTTTGAGTCTCAAACTGATACTGAGGTCGTTGTTCAATTGATCGATCGCTTCGTCCAAACTGAAGGATTATCGACCAAACAAGCTTTCTTGAAAACACTAAGCCTGCTTGAGGGTTCATCCTACGCCTTCCTGTTAATGGATAGCACCGATCCCGAAACTTTGTACGTTGCTAAGAACAAGAGCCCATTACTGATTGGCTTGGGTGACGGCTGCAACGTTGTTTGCTCTGATGCGTTGGCCATGCTCAACGTGACCCATGATTTCTTGGAACTCCATGATGGCGAAGTTGTGACCATCAAGCCTGATTCAGTTGTGATTGAGGATGCTGAAGGCAAGTACGTTGAACGGGATAGCTTCCACGTTTCAATGGACGCTCAGGAAACTGACAAAGGTACGTACCCATATTACATGTTAAAGGAAATCGACGAACAGCCAAACGTGATGCGTAATTTGGCTTCGCTTTATACTCAAGAATCTGGTCGACCAAATATTGATCAAGATCTAATCACTACAATGAAGCAGGCGGATCGGATTTATATTGTCGGTGCCGGCACAAGTTATCATGCTGGCTTGGTTGGGAAAAAATTGTTTGAAAAATTAACCCACGTGCCAACCGAAGTCCATGTCGCATCTGAATTTGCATATGACAACCCACTTCTCTCAGACAACCCATTCTTTATTTTCCTATCACAAAGTGGTGAAACTGCCGATAGTCGTGAAGTTTTGGTTAACGTTAACGCTCACGATTATAAGAGTTTGACGATTACAAACGTTGAGAACTCAACCTTGTTCCGAGAAGCAACTTATACGTTGTTATTGCATGCCGGCCCAGAAATTTCAGTGGCTTCAACGAAAGCTTACACTGCCCAAATTGGTGTCGAAGCCATTTTAGCCAAGGCACTGGGAGAAGCAAAGCAACAAGTCATTGCCGAAGAATTTGATATTCGCCAGCAACTTGGTTTGGTTGCCACAGGGATGCAGGCTATCATCGATGAAAAGGACATGATCGAAGACCTTGCCAAGAAGTACTTTGTTCCAACCAGTAAAGCATTTTACATCGGTCGTGGAATTGATCAGACTGTTTCACTAGAATCAGCCCTGAAGCTTAAGGAAATTTCATATGTGCAAGCTGAAGGATTTGCTTCTGGAGAACTAAAACATGGAACGATTGCTTTAATTGAAGAGGGGACGCCAGTTGTTGGGATCATTACCCAGAAACGAACTGCTAATTTGACTCGAAGTAATCTTCAAGAAACAATGTCTCGTGGGGCTCAAACCTTCACGATTGTTCGCAAAGGATTGGCTCAAGACGGGGACACAATTATTATCCCTGACGTTGATGAAATGATTACACCATTACTGAGCGTTGTACCAGCTCAATTGATTGCCTATTATACAAGCCTTAACAAAGGTTTGGATGTTGATCGACCAAGAAACTTGGCCAAGAGTGTGACAGTGGAATAGTTTTAACTCATGAGTTTAAAAAGTTTCGAAATCTAAAAAAGGTTTCGAAACTTTTTTTCTGCTCTAAAAGTTGCCAACCTTCATTCAGTTATAGTGTTTAACTTGATTTTAAAAATATTCTTGATTTTTTCAGGCTAATTTTTTGTGTTCAAGTTCAAGATAATATAGTATTATGTGTGTTGAAAAGTATTAAGAAAGTATTAAGAATTAAATGTTTAAATTTGTTGTGAACCACTTCATTTTTAACTGAATTTCTAATATGATAGTGGTGTGAGTTCTAACGAAGGGGTGGAATGATTGAATAAGGTAATTAAACATGGACTTGCTGCCATCGTTGTAGCTGGGATGGGGATCTTGTGCTCAATGTTTCCGGCCCAAAGTACATATGCTCAGTCTACAAACGCAAACAGCTTCATAAATGAATATAAAAGTGATGTGAAGAAAGCGTCAACGAAATACAATTTGTATGGTTCTGTGATGATGGCTCAGGCTGCACTGGAAAGTGCGTGGGGACAAAGCCAGTTAACAACAGAAGCGAATAATTTCTTTGGGATTAAGGGGGCCTACAATGGCCAATCGGTTTCAATGCCGACAACCGAGTACAATAGTAATGGACAGATGGTTAATACCACCGCTAACTTTAAAAAGTATCCAAGTGCCTATGCTTCTTTTGCTGACAACGGTTCAACTTTGAGAAATGGGACTAGCTGGAATTCTCGCTATTATTCAGGCTCTTGGAAAGAGAATGCATCCAGTTACGTGGCAGCTGCAAATGCGTTGACCGGAAAATACGCAACGGCACCGACTTATGGGGCCTCGTTGATTAACTTGATTCAGACTTATAATTTGGATCAGGTATTCGGCGAAACAGCTTCGTCCTCCAGCAGTTCCAGTTCTGCAACTGCGGTGAGCTCAAGTTCTTCAGCAACCAGCAGTTCGGCCACTACGGCTCCAGTTGCTCAGAAGGCACCATTGGCCTCAGTTAAGTATTATCATTCATCTGGAGCCGACCAAGTTCCGCTCTCAAGTAAATATAAGAAATATTATGTGTATAATCATATCAAGGGCGCCAGTCACTCCGAAAAGAAGTACACTTGGCAGTCATTAGGCGTCAATAATCGGGTAAATGTTTACCTTGATATGCGTGGCGTCAAACAAGGAACTTCCAGTTCATGGTATCGATTGAGATTCTATCAAAACACCAAAGCTAAAAAGTTTTGGGTTTACGCACCAGCATTAAGCTTTGCTCAAACTTATTATGGTTCAACATCTGGTCGATTAACCCCAAATGTTAAGTCCGCTGGTAAACTCTATAATCACGTCGTTGGGACACCCACACTTGCTAAATCTGTTACCAAGCTCAAATCATTGAAGCCAAAAAAGGCAGGCTATTCAGTCGATAAAACTGCCCTTCAATCTTCCAGCAAGGGACCAATTCTCTGGTATCGGGTTTCTGACGGTAAAACTAAGGGCTGGATTAAGGGCAGCGATGTCACGTCGTATCCTGCCTCAGTTGCAATTGCCAACGCCAAGGCGACTAAAGTAGTGGCTAAGAGTGCATCTTCCAATCTGCTCTACGACCGAGCTGTTGATAATGGGAATATGCAAAAGCACTACAAAGTTGCCCAAACGAATCTGAAAATTGGCACAAAGGTGACCGTCGATAAAATTGGGTACAAGATTCAGGACCACTCAACTTGGTATCGCATCACAACGCCGGGTTCAAACAACAAATATTGGGTTTCTGCTAAATGTTTATCATGATTCAAACCCTAAAGTAGCAAATATCAGAAAATGATGTATAATAAAATTCTGGTATATGAATTTAGGGAGGTTTTCCAAATTTTTAAACGACTTAAAAAAGTGATTGGAAAAGCGATAATCCTGGGGGTCTCGATTATCGGTTTTTCTTTTGTTAGCAATCAAGTAGTCAACGCAAGCGTCGAAACCGACTTTATCCAACAAATGAAGGCTCCAATTGTGAAGGTCAGTAAACAAAATCACTTGTATCCTTCGGTAATGATGGCCCAAGCAATTGTCGAGAGTGATTTTGGCCGTTCTGAGCTCTCAGTGCAAGCTAATAATTATTTTGGGATCAAAGGGACCTATGATGGTCAATCGGTCACGATGAGTACCGGAGAGTATAATTCCAAGGGGAAGCATTATATGACCGCCGCTCAATTTAAAAAATATCCGAGTGTTTTGGCTTCAATCCGGGATAATGCGTATGTTCTCCGCCATGGTACTTTGACGGATCCAGACTATTATTCGGGAACTTGGACCAACAATGCGCTTTCATCTACAGATGCTGCCATGGCGCTTTCTTCGACATATGCGACGGACATGGCTTATGGGAATAAGTTGAATGCTGTGATTATCAAATATGATCTCAATAAACTTGACTCAAGTGCAAGCGCCAGTGATATCAACTCGAAAATAGAAGCATCCTTAAAGAAACAGTTGGGAAGTTCGAATAAAGCAGAACAAGTTCAATCTGAGCAAGAGGCCGAGTCCCGGATTACGCAGAACAATCAGCCACTACCCAAAAATATTTTTGGGCAAAATAAGCGTTCAGACAATCCCAATCAAGCTAATGAGGTCCAAATAAATAATATTCTTATGGAGAAAGTGACTCAACAATAATTTTTAAAGGTTCGCAAAGATTACTTGCGGATCCTTTTTTTGAGCGACCTTTTTGGTATAATGTGATTTGTTTATATTGGAATCTCTTAGAGTAGGAGAGAATAATTTTGGAAGATTATAAAGTAAAAGTGCAAAACGTTACCAAAGAATATGATTTATTTAAAACCCAATCAGAAAAGTTACGCTCATTCTTTTCGGTGTCTAAAAAAGCCGTTCCCCATTTCTGGTCACTAATGGGTATTTCTTTGACGATTCAACCAGGCGAAACCCTTGGCCTGATTGGCGTTAATGGTTCCGGTAAGTCGACTTTGTCAAACATTATTTCTGGTATTATTCCCCAAACCACTGGTTATGTGGACGTTCGTGGTGAAACATCGATTGTTGCGATTAGCGCCGGTTTACGAAATAATTTAACCGGCCGGGAAAATATTCGGCTGAAGTCCTTAATGCAGGGAATGACCAATGAACAAATTGATGAAATGATGCCAGATATCATCTCATTTGCGGATATTGGTGATTTCGTCGATCAACCTGTTAAGAGTTATTCAAGTGGAATGCGTTCCAGACTTGGGTTCGCAATTGCTGTTCATATTAAGCCAGATATTTTAATCATTGACGAAGCGTTGTCAGTTGGTGACGACACGTTCTATCAGAAATGTGTGGATAAGATTACTGAATTTAAAGAAGAGGGTAAGACGATTATTTTTGTCAGTCACTCTCTCAAACAAATTCGAATGTTATGTGACAAAGTTGCTTGGATTAACTATGGTGAGTTGAAGATGGTTGGTGAAACCAAAGAAGTCACTGACAAATATCGCGAGTTCACCCAGTGGTTTAAGAAGCTCAGTAAAAAAGAAAAGCATGCCTTTGAATCTAAACGAAAGAGCGTGCAAAAGAACTTCAGCATTGAAAATTATCAAAAGCAAATCACCGATCAAATGCAGAAAGAGGCCCCTCAGGATAAAAGTATTCCGTCAAAAGTTCACCATTTATTCTATGGATCAGTGATTAGCGAGAAGATGTCCATTTGGAACCAATTACTCACGTGGGGAGTTCTCCTTGTTATTGTGTTCTTCTGCTTAGTTAACATTTCTGGGTACTCTGTTGGGCACGTTTTGAGTGACCCGTCTTTGATTTTGCATCCATCCCACGTTTTAAATTTACCTGGCATTAAATAACGTTGATTGTGAATAATAGTGGTCTAAATTGATGGTTTTGTCGATTTACGCCACTTATTTTGATTACAGTATTGACAGCGCTTCCAAAAGTGGGTATATTATGTGCGGGTACTAAATAAATACCTTCTAATCAATTCTCTTTCTCTCTTAAAAACCGGCAGTCTTTGTACTGTCGGTTTTTTTATGTATAATAGTACGATAGTAGGAGGAGATTTTTTGAAAAGTAATGAAGTTTTAACGTTAATTGAAGAAATTACCCGCAATGACGGCTCAAAGTACATCGAAATTAGCAATATGGTTCAAAATGGGCGGGCGGAATTGGCAGCCGATAGAGGATTTATCAAACAGGTCCGGATCCTTCAGCTTAATATTCCACATTCTCCTCACGTTGCCAAGTATGAACACTACGTAAATGAGAATTTTACAATGCCAGATGAGAATATGGATCATTTCGAAGAATGGAAGAAAACCCCTGAAATGCAAAAGGAAGTTGCCATTATTCTGAAAGAAAATCACATCGGATAATTAAAATATGTTTGCATAGTTTTGGCAAATATGATATAAATATATATGTCGCAATTACAAA
>NZ_JAHPPD010000027.1:0-18178 GCF_019061365.1 Lentilactobacillus dabitei | reverse complement strand
ATTTTTGCTCCGTAGTTCAGTGGTAGAATAATTGACTGTTAATCAAGAGGTCGCTGGTTCGAACCCAGCCGGAGCAGTAAGCTGTTTTGTAAAGGTCTGACAAATGTCAGGCTTTTTATTTTTATATTAAAACCATTGATATTCAGATGTTGTCACATCCATGCATCAATCTTTCCAGATGGCTGACAACTATGTTACGATAAATGTACCGTTTATCGAAAATAAAGTTTTGTTGCGTTTGATTAATTTTAAATATGAGGGGATATCAACATTGATTAAACAAAAAACAACCCGTACTATTGGACACTTAGTCGCAACGTTTATGGTTGGCGTTGTGATGATGCTAGTTGCCAGCTCACAAGTAGAGGCAAGTTCTGCTGTTAACACTTACATTTTGAACCATAAGCTGACGCCTGCCAATGTAACCAAACAAATTTGGAGTGGCTTTCCGCAGAACAAGTACACTACGGGGAAGCCGACTGGGGTTGTGGTTCATGAAACCGGCAATCCTAATTCGACAATTTTTAGCGAGATTGCTTATATGAAACAAAATTATCAAAATGCATTTGTGCATTCATACGTTGACGCGTCAAGGGTGATCAATATTGCCAACACGAACTATTTGGCATGGGGCTGTGCTTACCCTGGGAACGGGGAGTTCATTCAATTTGAACAAGTTGAGGTGCATAGTAAAGTTGCTTTCGCCAAAGAGGTTAATAATGCCGCAAATTATACAGCAGAATTGCTCCATCAATATAAGCTGCCGTTGAATGACGCCGCTTATGATGGTAAGGGAACCGTTTGGTCACACAATGCGGTTTCGAAATTTCTCGGGGGTACTGATCATACAGATCCAACCGGCTACTACGCCACTTCTGGGAAACAATTTTTCGGCCAGGCCTATACGATGAGTGATTTCTATCAATTGGTTAAACACTATTATAATGCCGCTGACACGTCGAATTCGACATCGACAGTCACTCACACGACGTTGTCATCCAAAGGCCGGCTGACGAGTTCTAACAAGGTTACTCAGCCAGTTACCATTCGATATCATCATGGCCAGGGAACAGAATCCGCCAGACTCAATTCAAATTACCAAAAGTTCAGGTTATATAACCATGTCAAAGGCTCTGATTACTTTACGTTTTACTATAACTGGAATAACGTATTGGCTAAGTCTGGCCAGAGGGTCTATCTGGACGCCCGTTGTGTTAAGAGTCCAACCAAGACGACTTGGTACCGGGTTCGGTTTGCCAAAGCCGCTAACGCGCAAAAATACTGGATTTACGCCGGTGCATTGAACTTTAATCCAATCGAATATTCGAATTCTAATCGGTCCATCACCATTAAACATGGGCGTTATGCCCTGAGAAATCACGTGTATGGTTCAGAGTATCTATCACTGGTGACTAGTTCAGCCAAATCAATTCTTAAGCGGACCTATAAAGCGAATAAAAAAGCCGTTAAAACCTATCCGACGGGTAAAACGACTTGGTATCGATTTAAATTAAAAGGTCACAACGTTTGGATATGTCAACAAGCTTTGTAAAAATATGAATAATCAAAAAGCGAGGTAAGGACAATTAGAACATTGTCTGCCTCGCTTTTAAATTTCAATGATTGATTATTATCACGACCAAAGACTCTTTTTTGTCATGTAACATGAATCAGCTCAATCCCAAAAAGTACGTGTCAAACAGATTCATTTATATGTTGAAATCAAGATATCATTGGTCTTACCCCGGTTAAATATTGATTTCCGAAGGGGTCGCAATAATTTGGCGATCACCACTGTCGTAAACGACGAGTGATTTGGGATAATTATTGTTATAAGGGAATGGGGAATCAAACGTGGCCACTAATTCGTTATCTTGGATGTAATCGTATGACAGGTTACCATCATTATTGACCAAATCAAAGACAATTAAATTGGACAGTGGAAAAATCCCTTGCAAATCATTGTCAATCAAATACCAAACATGATCAATTGCCTCATCCGGTAAAGTGGAAACAATGCTATAACTTGCGAAACGTGAATGATCTTTATCAAACATAAAAACACCTTCAATACTCAAAATGTGATTGCTAATAACCTAACAAAAAACAATCAGTGATGCAAGTAACTTGTTAAACCATAAATTCCTGATTATCCATTATCAGCCTGGTAATATGTTTTTCCGTCCGGGCATTTTCTGGCGGTAGAGTCATATAATCGCCATAAATGTTGGTCAAAATCTCATCATAGTCTGCTGGTGCGACAATGGTTGTATCAGCAAATGGGAGATCAATTAAATTAGTGAGCTGATCCTCAGTGAATAATTCTTTGTCATAACCATACTGAGAAGCCAAGTTCTTATAAACGGTTAAATTCGGCCGCTTACTAAATTCAGTCATTGTATCCTGACGTTGGCGTTTGTATTCCCAAGCCGTTTGGAGCTGTTCCGGTGAAAGTGGACTTTGAAACTTTCTTATCGGGTTATCAATAATATTATAACGCAATTTAAGATAGATTCGACTATCCAGCCTTCGTAGGTCAAGAATTTGTCGCCGCTGTCTTTCTTTTGAAGCGGGAATTTTGTCCAGCGGGAAAATATCCAGAAAGATTCCTTTTCGGGCGTTATTCACGTTGTTCCGTTCTTCAATAAAGGTATTACGATCTAAAAGTTTAGCATAGCTCAAGGCATAGTTGCTATCTGACCAAGGTGTCTGCAGGAAATAGTGCGTGTTCTTTAAAATATTTGGGGCAAGGTCAAGTAGCCGTTCGTAGTCCTCTCGGGGAATGCCAACGTCCATGTCATCATCCCATGGAATAAAGCCCTGATGGCGGATCGCGCCAAGCAAGGTGCCGCCAAGGGCAATATAGTTAATATTAAGAGTACTTGTTAATTGGCGAAACTGTTTAAAGATATTTAATTCAACTTCGTGGATTAAGTTAATTACACTGTCTGTCATAGCATCCTCTACTTCCATTTAATAGTTTAATTATAATCCATTTTAGAAAGATTCCCAAAACAAGGGCGATAAGGTTGCGCCTATTGACGTGAAAATATATAATTAGGGCGGTATAAACAATAATAATTATTTGGGAATGGTGAGGGATATGAGTAAAACAAATCAACAACTGTTGAAAGAAGCAATTGATGTTTATCTTTCTTCGTTAAAGTATTTAGATAATTTCGTTTCAGAACCAGCAACAAAGTATGGTTTATCGTTTGAGCAATATTTGATTTTACACACGATTGCTGAACGGGATCATGTATCGCTGATGGATATTGCCAGTGAAAGAAAAGTAACTAGAAGTGCAATTTCACGACAAATCAAAGTTTTATTACAACACGATTATATTTTCCAGAAGCCTGCCGAAAGCGACCGGCGGAGATTATATCTGCATCTGACACCTGCAGGAGAAAAGGCCGAGAAGAAAGTCAACGATTTAATTACCAAACGTTTTGACAATTGGATCAGCCGTTATGGTGAGGACAGGGTTCGAGAAATTCTGGCGTTTATTAAGGATTTTGCTGCTCACGAAATGTCCAGATCAGAAAAATAATTGTTCAGTGTCGAAATAGGGGGATTCAGCTAGCCGTGCAAATTCAATTTTGTGCGGCTAGTTTTTTTATATTTTGCGAACAATACATGATCAGCCTTTAGACTAAAAAAAGCCAATATTCCTTCACAACTTATTCACACAATAAGTTATAGGTTATTGTATACTATGGTTATAGCAACAATAACCGTTGTTAAATCTCACTTACAGAAAGGATGATTGCCATGTTTAGTTTAATCTGGACACTTATTATCGGCGGGATTATTGGTGCCCTTGCGGGTGCAATTACGAGCCGGGACATGCCAATGGGCTGGATCGGAAATATCGTCGGTGGACTGATCGGTGCTTGGCTTGGTCAAGCACTCTTAGGAACATGGGGCCCACAATTGGCTGAAATCGCAATTTTCCCAGCAATTGTTGGTGCCGTTGTTTTAGTACTAGTTGTATCTCTGGTCACTCGTGGTTTAGCACGAAGCTAAATCGGGAGAATGGAGAGGAGGTAAGGCGGTGAGTCGTTTAACCAAATTACTGGTTTTAGTAATCAGTATCATCTCAATTGTTCAATCAGTTTGGCTGCTGGCATTGGTGGTGCCAATCGATTACGTGTCAAAACTTGTGTTACCGTCAGTGCAGACGAACACGGATTGGCTGCTGATTGCTGCTTTAACAATCAGCGTAATTGTGGCTTTAATTGGGGTTGCAGCGATCATCACAGTTTTGTTTGCCCCGAAAAAGGCGGATCAACTCATTTTTAGGTCACCAAGTGGGCGGCTGAGCATTTCAAAAAAGGCGATTGAAAAATCGTTGGCCGAAGCCGTCTTGCAACACGCCGAAGTGGCAGATGTCCAAACAAATGTCAAACTTCACACTCGAAACCGGGTTGCCAGAGTTAAGGTGACCGCGGTAGATAAGGAAGGGCGCGACTTGGTGAAGTTAGGTGAGGACATTCAATCGATCGTGACCAATAAGATTGCGAATCTGATGGATGTGAAGGTTAAGAAAGTGAAAGTCAAGGTGAATCCATTCGATTCAATCCGGGATAAGAAGCGGGCGAACCACCCCCGAGTGGTATAAGGAGGCAGGTTAAATGAAATCAATTATGTATGGCGGCCTCATCGGCTTAATCTGTGGCGTTGTGTGGGTATTTGGCAGCTTTAGCGGCATGCTACTGGTTCTTGCCCTCACTTTGATTGGATCGTTGGTAGGCGCCATTATATGGAAATTAGGCGGTATCAGAACTTTGATCGGCCAAATGATTAGTGACGAATAAAAAGGAGTTGATGTTGATGGATGCAACCGTACAAAAACCAGAATTAACCAGAAAATTAACGTTTGAAAATTCTGTGATCGAAAAAATTGCAGGACTGGTTTGTCGAAATGTTGACGGCATTTTATCGCTGGATGGTGGAATGATTAGTGAATTGGCAGATCGATTCTCAAAATCCACTGATCCGACGAAAGGCATTGATGCCGAAGTTGGTGAAAAACAGGTCGCACTGGATATGGAAGCAACAATTGAATATGGGGCAGATGCCCGACAAATTTTTGACGAAGTTTGTACACGGACCCAACGGGCAATTAAAAACTATACTGGTTTGGACGTGGTTGAATTAAACCTAAATATCAACGATGTCCTGACCAAACAAGAATGGGACCAACAAAGCGACCGTAAGAAGGATAAAATTGCCAACGACGTAACTGATGACAGAGTAAAATAATACCCCTTAGGAGGATATGATGATGGCTGAACAACACAAAGACGCAGGTGTCGCAACTGTATTAACCTATGAAGACGATGTTTTAGCAAAGATTGCTGGTAACACTGTTCGTGACGTAGATGGGGTCTTATCTTTGGAAGGTAATTTGATTGACTCAGTTACTGATCGATTTAGTGACGAAACTGACCCAGCAATGGGTGTTAAGGTAGATTTGGATAATGATGACAAAGAAGTTAAGTTATCGATGGATGCGGTATTGGAATATGGCAAGTGTATTCCAAGTGTCTTCAATAAAGTAACCAATAAATTATCTCAAGCAATCACTGAAATGACGGATCTCAAACCAACTGAAATCAAGATTAACGTTAAAGAGCTCCAGACACGGGAAGAATTTATGAATAAGAATCGCAAGAACGATAAAAAGAAAGACAAAGATAAATGAGCTGTTCTGACCAAATTAAAGAGCACCCTGATCGAAATCATGTTTAGATTTCAGTCAGGATGCTCTTTAATTAATCCAGGCAACAACTATTTCAGTTATTAAGCCATTGCTTCGTCTTCATCAAGTTCCAGCCACAGGGCCAAGGCGGTTGGATTAAAGTCAGGCCAGCTCGAAATGTGTTCATAACCACGTTTGAGTAAGGAACTGACTTTTCGCTTTTTCAAATCATCAAAAACGGTTAGGGCAAAAACATTGTCCTCCAGGTCACTAATGACCGTTCCCAGCTTGTGATTCCATTCAGCAACCAGGTCCTGATAAATTAGTAATTGCCGGGAATTTTTGATTGTGTAATCAACGCCTTGCTGCCTTAAAGTAACTTTGTAATCATCATATTCCTGTAAAACAGCTTCCTTAGCGCGTTCCCATTGTTCCTTATTGTACCTTGGCAATTTATTAGCCATGAGTGACGCCTCCTTAAGTACAAAAATAATCGCCAAGCATTAAAATTACTTGACCATTCGATCTTATGTTTAGTCATCTGACGTTCATTAAACACTAAATCGGATTATTTTGCAAAGGGGTAGCGTAAATCTAGTCGACAACCGTTGCGCCAAGCACATTCTTAAAATGTCCTAAAGCCCACTTTTTTCCTTCAGGGGTCAGTCCTGCAACCCCGTTTTGATGAACAACGATATTGTAATTGAGGTTGTAAGCGTCAACCGCCGTGTGCAGTACACAAATGTCGGTACAAACCCCAACTAAATGCAAAGTGTCAATATGGCGTTCCCGTAGCCGAATATCCAAGTCCGTTCCCGCAAAGGCACTATAGCGGGTTTTATCATACATATAAACTTTATCTTCAGCTTGGTTGGCAGTAAACCAGTCCTTCAAGCCATCATAAAATTCGCGACCCCAGGTATTGCGGACGTTGTGAGGCGGAAATAGTTTGGTTTCTGGATGATAAGGATCATGAGGTTTGTGAACGTCAGTTGGCAAGATTACCCAATCTCCGTTTTGAACGAATTGATTGGCGAGCTTAATAATGGTCGGCTCAATATCTTGACCTGCTTTCCCGCAAGAGAGGGCACCTTTGTCAGCCACAAAATCATTTGTGTAATCAATAATCAATAAGGCAGTGTGTGAAGTCATCTGAATCCCTCCAAATATCGAAATAAAAGTATTTTTCACTTTAACTGACCTAAAGGTACTCTGATTTGATCATAGTTTCAATCATTTGTGATCAAAAAATTGAGTAACCCGTATGATATTAACTTTGAATCAGTAATTGTTAAGGATTTACCCTTGACTTTTTAAAAATCACCCTTATAATTATTAACTAATCACCAGAGAGCTGACAGTCGCTGGAAGTCAGCAAAAGTTTATGGCAGAGCACATAACTGGTTGCAGCCAATATCTGCATTTTGAGGCAATACATAGTGTGTTGCAGAATTTGGGTGGAACCGCGTTCTCACGAATGCCCCTGGTACCGTAACTGGTACTGGGGGTATTTTTTATTCGAAGGAGGAAACCAGATGGAGTCAAGTAAGTCAACAAATACATTGTCACGTTCATTAAAGAGTCGCCACATTCAGATGATTGCAATTGGTGGTGCGATTGGGACCGGATTGTTCCTTGGATCCGGATCAGCCATTCACACTTCTGGACCATCCATTATCTTGTCCTACCTAATCGTTGGAATTTTTTGTTTCCTGTTGATGCGGGCAATTGGAGAGCTACTTTTATCCGATACCAGTAAGCATTCGTTCTTGGACTTTGTCAAACTTTACCTTGGTGACCGTTGGGAATTTGTGACTGGCTGGACTTACTGGTTCTGCTGGATTAGTTTAGCCATGGCAGATTTGACTGCCACTGGCATTTATATCAAGTATTGGTTCCCAGGTGTCCCTCAGTGGGTGCCGCCACTGGTGATTCTGCTATGTCTGTTCTGCGCAAACATGGTTAACGTTGGCCTGTTTGGCGAGTTGGAATCCTGGTTCTCAATGATTAAAGTGGTTGCCATTATTCTTTTGGTCGTCGTTGGAGTTGGGTTAGCGTTATTCCATGTCAAAACCAGTAGTTCAACTGCTTCATTTAGTAATTTAGTTTCTCATGGTGGCTTCTTTCCCACCGGGGCTCATGGCTTCCTAATGTCATTTCAAATGGTGGTCTTTGCCTTTGTTGGTATCGAGATGGTGGGGCTGACAGCCGGTGAAACTGACAATCCGGAGCTGAACCTGCCAAAGGCGATTAACAGTTTGCCAATCCGAATCGGACTTTTCTATGTTGGGTCAATGATTGCGGTGATGAGTGTCTATCCCTGGAATAAAATCACCACAACCGCGAGTCCGTTTGTTCAAGTGTTTTCTGGAATTGGCATTATTGGGGCAGCCGGCATTTTGAACTTTGTGGTGCTGACGGCGGCCATTTCTGCTACCAATAGCTGCTTATTCAGTACCAGTCGAACGATGTATGCACTCAGTATGGGTGGAAATGCTTCCTCATTTCTCAATCGACTGGGGAGAAACGGGGTTCCTAACATCGCCTTGAACTTTTCCACGGCCTTTCTGCTGATTATCGTCGTTTTAAATTACTTTATTCCAGCAGGTGTCTTTAACTTAGTTTCCAGTGTGTCAACGATCAACTTTGTGGTTGTCTGGGTGGTTTTACTGATTGTCCATTTAAAATATCGCAGAGCCAATCCTAAGGGGGTTAAAGCCTTCAAGATGCCTGGTTATCCGATTGCGGACTACATCAGCTTGGTATTTTTTATTTTCATTCTTGGGTTTCTTTTGGTCAGTTCGACAACAAGAGTCGCAATGATTATTTCAATCGTTTCGGTGGCAACAATGCTTTTAGTTTATCAACTGACTCAGAAAAAAAGCTGAATAATTAGAAAGAAATTACTGCCCACTAAAATCGAGATTTGAGATTTTGGTGGGATTTTTTGATGCCATCATAACTGAATAGCCAAAGCATAGTTGAGCTTATTTGAACGTTGCGACGTTCAATTTGAAAAAGTCACCTGGGTCCCTTACAATTTAGCTATGTAACCACCAATAAATATTAACGAGGAAAAAGCAATGATCGCAATTCACGAATTTGCCACCTACACTTGGGTGGAAGCAGTTGACCCCAATGAGCGTGGGCTAAATGACATTATCAATAAATATCAGCTGCCAAAAAAGTTTAAAAATTACATGCTTGATCGCCATGAACAACCCCGTTCTGCTTATGATGATCTGTCGGACTTCGGCGTCTTGGTCGTTCGAGCAATGGGATCAATTGCAGAAAGTCACGCAACCACGGTGCCAATCTTTTTAGGGTTCAGTGACAAGGTGCTAATTTCTGTTTGCCATGACACGGATCAGGCAACGCTTGTCAACAAGCAGTCGGCCCTTGGCTATTCACAAATTAGTAATCATATTTTAGCAATTTTAATGGCGATTCTAACGCCGTATTTCGATAAACTGGACGACATTAGCCAGAGAGCCGAAAAGCTCGAGGGGGTTCATGGCCGCGGGATTAGTAATCAGAATTTGGACAATTTGGCGATGATGAAAACCAATTTGGTGTATTTGCGCTCGGCAACCGCTGGAAATCTGATTGCACTCCAAGAACTTCAAGGAACGTTCCATGAGAAGTTGAAATTAACGGCTGCTTTATCCAAGAGTGCGGACCAGCAAATTTCTGATCTCTTGATTGAATATAAACAGTGTCAGACAATGTTTGATGTGGTTGGGGATGTTGTCAGTGAAACGGAATCCGCGTTTGGTAATATCTTGAATAACAAATTAAACCAAACCATGCAATTTCTGACGGTTTGGTCATTGATTCTAGCAATTCCGCCAATTGTTTCGGGCTTTTATGGGATGAACGTCAAGCTACCGTTTGCTGAAAATGATGCAGCGTGGTTTTACACACTGGTGATCACGTTATTACTGGTTGTTTGGATGTTTCTACATATTCGGTTTAATCGCCGATATTAACAAACGAGATTAGGGTGGATCGTTTATCAAGCAGGAAAATTCCAATCACCTCATTACTAGGGTTAGTAGTACCAGATGTTGAGTGCCTCGTCTATCTTGGATTTAAGTACTATTATGATAAAGCCAAAAATAAGAGTTCAGTTGCATGAATCAAGCTGCAGCTGAACTCTTATTTTGAAAACGTTGGGTTGTTTGAAATTGGATCGCCGTTAGCGAAATGCTTCAATGCGTTGATGGCGTTGCGAACATTGCCGCGAACAAGGTCACTGTGATCTACGCCAATAATTGTGAAAGGAATGAGCAGATCTCCTGGGAAATCTCGAATAATTTGTTTATCCATCAAAATGACATCATCTGTTAATTCGGTTGGATCGAAGAAGTGATCTGAAATAACCTTGATTGATGCTTTAGCTGAATTGATATTGTTCCTCAAACGCTCACAGAAATTTTGTAACAGGGCATCATCGACAATTGGGTTGCCGGTCAGGGAAGGTTGGATCTTTCCCCTTCGAATGTCGCCTACGACTCTGATATTCATATTTACACCGCCCCTCACCATTTATCAATCATTGATATGATAGCTGGTTTTGAAGGTGAACAGGGTATCATATTGGATATCTTTTAGCAAAATTAATGATATTAATAAAATTATAATATTTAGGGCTTATAAACAGACTAACAGCGAAAATAACAGGTAACATGCAGAAGATACGTTGGCCCTTTTTTCAGAATTTTTTGGATTAACCTGTGATTCAAAAAAGAGATAAAATCCGAGGATGATTGCAATTAAAAGCGTCCTAAGCAATGATAATTGTAAGGTTAGACATAGCATTAAAATCAAAACCAGAATGATCAACAGGGATGAAAGGTTATGTTTCTTCATGAATCCATGATATGAAAAAAAGATGTTAGAAAAAATAAGG
Source organism: Lentilactobacillus dabitei (assembly GCF_019061365.1). GTDB lineage: Bacteria > Bacillota > Bacilli > Lactobacillales > Lactobacillaceae > Lentilactobacillus > Lentilactobacillus dabitei. The sequence goes on along the minus strand of NZ_JAHPPD010000027.1, from coordinate 7,559 downwards.
GTTGTAATGTACATAAGTGAAATGAGTGAGAAGTAGTGATGGTCGGTGATATTGAATAAGAAAGCTACGCCACTGCCATTAATGATCCCAAAGATGATCCACCGACCATGCGGTTCATTTACCAAGGGAGTCAGCAGCAAAATATTTGCGAAAACAAAATCGACCAAGATGAGCGAAGCATTTAAGGCGCCGGCGTTTAAGAAAAGGTGGATGCTCAAGATACCAACAAGGGCATCACAAGCAATTGTGAGTAATTGGTTTTTGGGAGAAGTGAGGACTTGATTCATTAGGATGGCAAACGGAATACCAATGACCATCAGTTGGATTAAATCTTTGTTCACGAAGAATGATTTAATTGGTAAATGCGCAAACAGCATCCAGATAAAAAGTGAGATGGCCACTCTGATTGAAAACTGAATCATTGAATTTTTAGTTGAATTTGTCAAAGTGTCTTTCTCCCCATTGAAGTCGAATATTCATACAAATAATCGTAATGTTTTTTTGCCAAGGGGTCAACGGGTTTTGAAAGAATTGGTTTCAAAATAAAATGATCTGTGATAACATAATAAAGTTATGAGTTCCCGATAGGATTCACGTAATGCGTGAAGAAGCCTTGTAACCTTAAAAATATATAGGGGGAAAATAAAATGCGCGAAAAACATTTATTTACTTCGGAATCAGTTTCAGAAGGTCATCCAGATAAGATTGCAGATCAAATTAGCGATGCAATTCTTGATGCCTTGTTAGCTCAAGATCCAGATGCCCGGGTTGCCTGTGAGACATCCGTGACAACTGGATTAGTTTTAGTTTTTGGTGAAATATCAACGACAGCATATGTTGATATTCAAAAAGTTGTTCGAAATACCATCAAGCGAATTGGTTATTGTGATGGTCGTTATGGCTTTGACGGTGATTCCTGTGCCGTGATCGTTGCTTTGGACGAACAGTCTCCTGATATTGCTCAGGGGGTTGATGATGCCTTAGAGGAACGTAATGGTGAGACGGATCCGCTTGATAAGATTGGTGCTGGTGATCAGGGGTTGATGTTCGGTTATGCGATTAACGAAACCCCTGAACTGATGCCATTAGCCATTTCATTAGCCCATAGGTTAATGAGAAAGCAGGCTGATCTCCGTAAGTCTGGTGCGGTTCCTTACTTAGGACCTGATGCGAAAGCAGAAGTCACCGTGGAATACGATGACAACGACAAACCACTGCGAGTGGATACGGTCGTCTTGAGCACCCAGCATGATGAAGGGGTCAGTTTGGATCAAGTTCGCTCTGACGTGATTGAGAAGATTATCAAGGCCGTTATTCCAGACAAGTACTTGGATGGGAATACCCGTTATCTGGTTAATCCAACTGGTCGGTTTGTGATTGGTGGTCCTCAAGGGGATGCCGGTTTGACTGGTCGGAAAATTATCGTTGACACTTATGGTGGTTATGCTCACCATGGTGGCGGTGCCTTTTCTGGTAAGGATGCGACTAAGGTTGATCGGTCAGCCAGTTATGCCGCTCGTTACATTGCAAAGAATATTGTGGCAGCCGGGTTAGCAGACCAACTTGAAATTCAGTTGGCTTATGCCATTGGGGTTGCCACCCCAGTTTCAATCGATATCAACACGTTTGGTACCGGAAAGGTTTCAGAAGAGAAACTAATTGAAGCAACTCGGAAACTATTTGACCTGCGACCTGCAGGAATCATTAAAATGTTGGATCTTAAACGACCAATTTATGAACAAACCGCTGCATATGGCCACTTTGGTAGGACAGATATTGACTTGCCTTGGGAGCATACGGATAAGGTTGATGCGTTAAAAGATTATTTCAAGTTATAAACAGCTAACCAGCAAAACGCCCTTGAAAATTCAAGGGTGCTTTTTTGGCTAAAAATCAATGTAAGGGGTTATTTCATGTCACAAACAGCTAAACAAAGTAACGTTATGCTTGTCACAATTGCGCTTTTTGTTGCCACTTTCATGGCAGCCATTGAAGGAACAATTGTGTCAACTGCAATGCCAACAATCGTCGGGGATCTTCACGGCGTTGCGCTGATGAATTGGGTCTTCTCGATCTTTTTGTTAACCAATGCGATTGCAACGCCGATCTATGGGAAGCTGGCTGATAGTATTGGCCGCAAGCCCATGTTTATCGGCGGCATTACAATCTTTATTTTTGGTTCCGTGATGTCCGGATTATCTCACTCCATGCTGGTTCTGATTATTTGGCGGGCAGTTCAAGGAATAGGGGCTGGGTCTATTTTACCGATTTCCAACACCATTATTGCCGATATTTATCCGCTGGAGAAGCGCGCTCAGGTTTTAGGCTTAAACAGTTCCGCTTGGGGAATCGCTTCTGTCATCGCCCCGTTACTTGGTGGTTTTATTGTTGATCAACTAAGTTGGCACTGGATCTTTTTCATTAATTTGCCAATTGGCCTGATTGTCATGATCTTGGTTCAACTTTATTTTCATGAAGAGAAACGCCAGACAAAAAGTAAAATGGATGTTGGCGGGACTTGCTGGTTAACAATTATGCTCTTGGCGATTATGTATGCTTTCCAGTTGGTGGGTCAAAGTCCAATTAATTGGAAAATCGTGGCCAGCTGTTTCTTAGTGACCGTGATTGCAGCAATTATGTTTATTAGAAGAGAACGCGTCGCAGAAGATCCTTTGATCCCTATGGAACTATTTGATAATCGGACATTCGTGGTTCAAAATATCGTGGTCTTTTTAGTCAGTGGTTTCTTGATCGGATACGAAGTTTACTTGCCTGACTGGACGCAGGGAATTCTGGGCCTCCAAGCTTCAATGGCCGGTTTTGCCATCACTCCGAGTTCACTGATGTGGATTGTTGGTTCGTTTATTGCCGGTAAATTGTTGGTCAAAACCACCCCGCATTCAATTATCAACCTAAGCTTGTTCTTTATTTTAGTTGGCGGGATTATCATGGTGCTTATTCCAGCCTATACACCGTTTGTGGCCTTTCTATTGATATCAGTGATTTGTGGAACTGGATTTGGTCTCACCGTGACGACGTCGATGATCAGCGTTCAAAATACAGTGAAGTCTACTGAAATTGGCGTTGCGACTTCATTTAACACCCTTGCCAGAACATTAGGGCAAACGCTGATGATTTCTATTTTTGGAATTGTGATGAATATGACAATGCTCCGAGGGGTACGCCAAACCGAGGGCACCACACTGAAAATGATGGACAAGTTAATTAACCCAATGACGGCCAACCAACTGAGCAGTCATGTCTTGCCAAAATTGAGGACCATTCTCTATCATTCGTTACACAATGTATTTATTGTGGCGCTGATTTTGATATTGATCGCATTTGCAGTTAATTTTGCTGATCGCAAAAAGAAACAGCGAACCGACTAATCGATCCGCTGAATGGCCATCACAAACGGTGGCCAGTGTTCTTGATTAATAAATTTATAAGTTAGGACGTTGTATTGTTTTTGGTCGAGTTGGCGACCAAATTCAAGGACGTCTTTTTTCTCTTTCTCACCGCCAGGATGACCATAGTAAATCACTAACACGACGATGCCGTTTCTAGCCAAATGGCTCAGGCAACCCCGAATGCCCTGAATGGTTGTTTCAGAATAGGTGACAATGGTCTTATCGCCGCCCGGCAGATACCCGAGATTAAAGATTGCCCCGGCAATGGTTGTTTCGTATGGCAGGATCTCATCAACCTTTGAGTGACTGATGTTGTAGAGATAGACGTTTTCCGTATCGACATGATTTTTGGTCAATAAATTACGCGTGTTTTTGATCGCTTCCGCCTGAATATCGAATCCATACAATGTGCCCGCTGGACCGACAAGATTTGCTAAAAACAATGTATCGTGGCCGTTACCAACGGTGCAGTCCACAACCGTGTCACCCTGCGATATTCGTTCGGCAAATAATTGATGACTAAATTCCAATGCTGACGGAATTTTTTTCATGATAGGCCTCCTCCAAATTTGTTGAAGACGAATTCGCTCATGTATAACAGGCAGAATCCAAGTGACCAACCACCGGCCACGTCGCTTGCAAAATGAACACCAACATAAATTCGACTTATTCCTATTAGTATAATCATAACAATGAATAGGGTATTAAGCATTAATTTTTCCAAATTATTTTTTAATAATTGATTGACAATGATGATTAAACTGCCAAAAATCATCATCGTGCTCATTGAATGACCGCTCGGAAAGCTGCTTGAGTGAACCGCAACGAGGTGGGTAAACTGTGGGCGTGGCCGATCGATTAATTCTTTAACGAATGTATTGACCGGAATTGCTAACAGAACAGTGTTGATGAATAAAAAGAGACTAGCTTTATTTTTTCTGAGAATCAATAAAGCCAGGCAAGCGCCAGCAACGAATGTGATGAGCGGTATCAGATTCCCAATTTTGGTAAAATGAACAAAGAAGGCCGTGAGTTCCGGGTTAGCCAATTCACGAATTCGGCTGCCAAAATAGTGGTCAAATTGTGTTATCCATGCTGATTGACGCCAAACGCCAGCGGTAAAAGCTAGAAACACAAGTAGTGAAAGGCCCCAAAACAGGTTGCCGATTTGTTTTGATCGTATTTTCATTAATTTCACTTCCAAACAGATGAATCAATTATAACATCTTGAGGCGGTTGTTTTTTAGACGCAGCTTTGGTATGATAATAGGCAATAATTTCAATTTAGTGAAAATGAAGAAACGAATTAGTAACTTTTAACTTGTCTTTAAGAAACCAGGTGGTCGCTGTGAATCTGGACCAAGTTAGGGTGAACTCATCGTTGAATGAACGGCTGAACAAAGTAGGCCGTCCCGGTTTATCGCCGTTATTGATTTTGAGTGCTCAGTAATTGAGAAGATAGGTGGTAACGCGATAAATCGTCCTATGAGAATCCCAGTGTGGTTTCTCGTAGGACTTTTTTCATTTTATTGAAAAGTTTTGAAAGGTGGCAGTTACACAATGGCATACAATCACGACGTAATCGAGCGTAAGTGGCAGCATTATTGGAATGAACACAAGACCTTCAAAGTAACTGAAGATAATACGAAAGATAAATATTATGTGATGGATATGTTTCCATATCCTTCTGGTCAAGGACTCCACGTTGGCCATCCTGAAGGTTACACGGCCACTGATATCATGGCACGGATGAAACGCATGCAAGGTAAAAACGTGCTTCACCCAATGGGCTGGGATGCTTTTGGATTACCCGCAGAACAGTACGCATTAAAGACAGGGCATAATCCACGTGATTTTACGGCTAAAAACATTAAGGTCTTCAAAAAGCAAATCAAGTCGCTTGGTTTTTCATATGACTGGGACCGAGAAATTAATACCACCGATCCATCGTATTACAAATGGACCCAGTGGATCTTTGAGCAATTATATAAACATGGACTGGCCTATGAAGATAACATTGAAGTTAACTGGGCGCCTGATTTTATGGGTGGAACTGTTGTTGCCAACGAAGAAGTTGTTGATGGGAAAACTGAACGTGGTGGTTACCCGGTTTATCGGGTCCCAATGCGTCAATGGGTTCTGAGGATCACTGCTTACGCTGACCGGTTGATTGATGACTTGGATGACTTGGACTGGCCTGAAAGTATCAAGGAACAACAACGTAATTGGATTGGCCGTTCTCGCGGTGCCAGTGTATTCTTCAAGGTGAAGGGGCACGATGATGCTCAGATTGAAGTCTTTACCACTCGACCGGACACGTTATTTGGGGCAACTTACATGGTATTAGCCCCAGAACACGAGTTGGTTGCCAAGATTACAACACCCGAGCAAAAAGCTGAAGTTGAAAAGTATCAGGATGAAGTTTCCCGAAAGTCCGATTTGGAGCGAACGGATCTAAATAAGGATAAGAGTGGGGTCTTCACCGGTGCCTATGGGATTAATCCAATTAACGGTAAAGAAGTGCCAATTTGGATTGGTGATTATGTTCTTGAATCATACGGAACTGGTGCAATTATGGCGGTTCCGGCTCACGATGACCGTGATTATGAGTTTGCCAAGAAGTTTGACTTACCGATTATTCCGGTAATTGAGGGTGGGGACACTGATGAATCTGCGTTCACTGGAGATGGTCCTCACTTCAATTCTGGCTTTATGGATGGTATGGGTAAGGATGAAGCTATTAAGACGGCAATTGATTGGTTAACCGATCACAAAGCTGGCCACGAAAAGGTCAACTACCGGTTGCGTGATTGGATTTTCAGTCGCCAGCGTTACTGGGGCGAACCAATTCCTGTGATCCATTGGGAAGATGGTGAAACAACCCTGGTGCCAGAAGACGAGTTACCGCTCAAATTGCCAAAAGCAAAAGATATTCAAACCTCAGGCGGTAAAGAGAGTCCACTAGCTAATTTAACGGACTGGGTAAACGTCGTTGACAAAAATGGCCGTAAGGGTAAACGGGAAACGAACACGATGCCACAATGGGCAGGTAGCTCATGGTACTTTATTCGTTACGTTGATCCGCATAATGATCAGGCGATTGCCGATCCAGAGAAATTGAAGTATTGGTCACCGGTTGACTTATATGTCGGCGGTGCAGAGCATGCCGTCCTTCATTTGCTATACGCAAGATTCTGGCACAAGTTCCTTTATGACATTGGGGTAGTCCCAACCAAAGAACCATTCCAGAAGTTGGTTAATCAAGGAATGATTTTGGGAACTAACCATGAAAAGATGTCCAAGTCCAAAGGTAATGTCATTAATCCTGATGACATTGTTAAAAAGTATGGTGCGGATACCTTGCGGGTTTATGAAATGTTTATGGGCCCAATCGACGCTGCTAAGCCTTGGAGCGAAGAAGGAATCAACGGTGCCCATCATTGGTTAGATCGTGTCTGGCGCCTCATGATTGACGATAACAACCATCTACGCGATCGGGTAACGACCATTAATGACGGCAAACTTGATAAAGTTTACAACCAAACTGTTAAAGTGGTTACCGATGATTTGGAACATATGCGATTTAACGTTGCAATTTCTCAAATGATGGTCTTTATTAATGATGCTTACAAAGCAGATGCCCTACCAATTGCTTACTTGGAAGGCTTCGTGAAGATGCTATCGCCAATTGCACCGCATATCGCCGAAGAACTTTGGAGCCTCTTGGGTCACGATCAAACAATTACCTATGAACAATGGCCAACCTTTGATCCAAAACAATTAGTTGAAGACACTGTTCAACTCGTTGTCCAAGTCAATGGTAAGGTGCGGTCACACCTGAAGGTTGCTCGTGATGAAGATAAGGCAAAAGTTGAAGAATTAGCTAAAAAAGATGAACACGTTCAACGATATACTGATGACAAAACCATTCGTAAAGTCGTGGTTATTCCTAACAAGATTGTTAATATTGTTGTTGGGTAATTAAATCAAAACTGGCAAAATGCAAAAAACACAGGCTCTTCGTCAACTGTTGTTGGTGAAACTAAATTGAGTTCTAATCACTTTGTAATTAGGGCTCTTTTTGTTTTGACCTTGAAAACGTATAGTACTCGCGTTCTAAATCTCCAGAAACTGCGATAGCCAAAGCTA
>NZ_JAHPPD010000026.1 GCF_019061365.1 Lentilactobacillus dabitei | reverse complement strand
CCCCTGTAGAATACAGGAATCAAGCCATGGTAGCTTAAATCAATATCTAAACTTGTCTAACTTTTCTGTTGCACTTCACAATCAATGAGCGCTTTTTTTATTGCCCAGAATAACCATTGATCGGTAGAAAAATTTGCATTAAATAAGTGACAGATGTAAACTTGAATTGTTGAAAGGTGACAGATGTAAATTTAAAGGATAACGCAGAGGAGACCCCAAAATGAAAGACGCAAAGAACGAAACTATCACAGACTCAGAATGGGAAGTTATGAGAGCAATTTGGACAATGGGGAAAACCACAAGCCGGGAGCTGATTGACGCGATGAATCAACTACAAGGCTGGTCAGATTCGACGACAAAGACCTTATTGCATCGGCTGATTAATAAAGGGGCCGTTGTCCAGAGCGGAACGAGTCGACCGTTCGTTTTTAAACCAATTGTGGGCGAGAAAGAGTCCATGGCCGCAGCAGCGACAGATCTGTTTGATCATATGTGTGCAATGCGGGCTGGGTCCACAATTGCCGGCGTTATCAAAACCAGGGAGCTTTCCCAGGCAGATATCGCTGAACTGCAAGCTATTTTAACGGAAAAAGCAAAAACAGCCCCTGAACAGGTGCAGTGCAACTGTTTGCCGGGCCATCATATGTGTGAGGAGGTTGAGGAACATGGCCAATAAGGAAAATAATATGGACCAGATGAAGATGGATGATATAAAAAATGATCACCAAAAGATGAACGGTATGCAATCGATGAACCATGACGGTATGAAGATGGATCACGGGATAAGTTCAACGGACCATCAGATGAAAATGGATCATGGGAGCATGAACATGAGCGGGATGGATCATGGCCATATGGATATGTCGGATAATATGGATATGGCCGGTGGTGACGTGATGATGCACGGTGGCTCCATGATGCACATGGGGAACTTGAAGGTTAAGTTCTGGATTTCGGTTGTTTTGGCAATTCCAGTCTTATTGTTGGCACCCATCATGGGCTTAAATATTTCAATTATTAATTTGAATGCCCCGCTGGCTGTTGGTATTGTGATTGTGTTGTTTGATTCAGCACTCTATTTCTATGGTGGGATGCCGTTCTTGAAGGGCGCAGTTGCCGAGATCAAGGATAAGTCACCTGAAATGATGACGCTGGTTACCCTTGGAATCTCGGTTTCGTACTTTTATAGTTTGTACGCATTTGTGGCTAACAATTTCTTGAATCCAGCGAACCACGTGATGGATTTTTCATTTGAATTGGCGACGCTAATCTTAATCATGTTGTTAGGGCACTGGATTGAAATGAATGCTTTGATGGGTGCCGGTGACGCCTTACAAAAGATGGCGGCCTTGCTACCTAAGACAGCTCATCTGGTCACTGAAACCGGTGAGACTAAAGACGTTGCCGTGGCCGATTTACAAGTTGGCCAGTCATTTCAAGTTCGCTCTGGAGAAAGTATCCCTGCTGACGGAGTTATCACTGATGGTCAATCCACAGTGAACGAAGCCTTGGTGACTGGTGAATCAGCTGCCGTTACCAAGAATGTTGGCGACAAGGTCATTGGCGGAGCGACTAATAATAACGGTACGCTGACGGTTAAAATCAGTGGTACCGGGGATTCCGGGTATCTCTCTCAAGTCATGAAGATGGTTCAAAATGCCCAACAGTCCAAATCAAAAGCTGAAGATAAGGCTGATCTAGTGGCCAAATACCTGTTCTACGCTGCTTTTGGCGTTGGAATCATTGCTTTCTTTGCTTGGTTACCACAAAGTTTGGCAACTGCAATGACGATTATGGTGACGGTTTTCGTGATTGCCTGCCCCCACGCTTTAGGGTTGGCAATTCCGCTGGTCGTTTCGCGTTCGACTTCAATTGGTGCTCAAAACGGTCTGCTGGTTCGCAATCGGCAAGCCATTGAAGCCAGCCAACATGTCAGCCACGTTCTTCTGGATAAGACGGGAACTTTGACTGAAGGTCAATTTACCGTGAATGCTTTGGTCCCGAGTAAAGATGTTGACGAACAGACGTTGCTGACGCGGTTGGCAGCTCTTGAAAGCAATTCAACTCATCCGCTTGCCCAGGCAATTATCGCCGCAGCTCAGGCAAAAGGGATTAAAGTTGAAGCAGCTCAAGCGTCTCAAAATATTCCCGGCGTGGGTATTGCTGGTGAAATCAACGGTCACCAATATATGATTGTTAACGGCAACTATCTGACGAAACAGGGCATTCAATTTGATCAAGGAGTTGCTGATGAGTGGGCCGCAAAAGGTAACTCAGTCAGTTTCCTTCTTCAAGATAAACAAGTCCAGGGAATGGTTGCTGAGGGCGATACCATTAAGGCTGGGGCTAAAGAGTTAATCAGTGGTTTGCAAAAGCGGGGAATTACTCCGGTGATGTTAACCGGTGATAATCAAAAAGCCGCTGAACACGTGGCTGGTTTACTTGGATTAAAAGAATTTCACGCAGGTCTGTTACCCAATGATAAGCAAAAGATTGTGGCTGAGTATCAAGCAAAGGGCAATCATGTCATCATGGTTGGTGATGGGGTGAACGATGCCCCTAGTCTAGCAGCGGCAAACATTGGTGTCGCAATTGGTGCCGGAACGGATGTCGCAATTGATTCAGCAGACGTGATCTTGGTTAAATCAGAACCAAGTGACATTCTACATTTCTTGGATTTGGCCAAAATTACCAATCGCAAGATGGTCCAAAACTTGTGGTGGGGAGCTGGCTATAACCTTATTGCAATTCCGCTGGCTGCCGGTGTCTTATCATTTATCGGCATTATCCTCGATCCAGCAGTTGGAGCAGCGGTGATGGCGATGTCAACGGTCATTGTGGCGATTAATGCAATGGGCTTGACGGGTGAGAAGATAAAAAATGAGTAAGCGGATCAAAGCGGTTAGTAACCGGAGCGTAAGTCTCCTCTAAGAGAAATCCCGGGTTTGGGGATTTTTCTTAGAGGTGCTTACGTGCAGGTTACTGCTTTGAGGAGCTGTCCTAAAACGAGTGAGCGGATCCAGGCGGTTAGCAACCGGAGCGTAAGTCGCCCCAAGGAGAAATTCCGGGGTTTGGAATTTTTGCTTGGGATGCTTACGTGCAGGTTGCTGCCTTGAGGAGCTGTCCTAGTAAAGTGATCCAAACGATTAAAAACAGAGGCAATAACCAACGCCATTTCTCCCTCTAACCTCACATTAGGAATAACTTAATCACCAAACAATATCAGAGAGAAAAGTGGTAGCCCACCTCCCAACTCAACAACTGAAGTCGGGAGGAGAGCCACCACTTTTTTACAGCCTATTCTTTTTCGGCTAACTTTTCATGCAACCGAATATCGTATTGCCGCGTTAATGGCATCAGCAGTGCCACTAAGCCGCAGATCGCCGAACCGATACCGGCGACAATAAACAGCCGTTCAATTCCAATGACGTCGGCAAGTGGGCCGGCAAAGATGAGCCCAATCGGCCCAGCCAAGTTGAGTAACGAGTTGAGAACCCCCAAGACCCGACCAAGTTCCTTAGGCGGATAGCTTTGTTGAATCATTGCCATGAGGAGTGTCGTGAAGAATGGTGTGGCAATGCCTTCGACGATGTTTAAGACCGCAAACCAAACAAAGCCGGTTTGGTTGCCTGGCAGGATGCCACTAATTCCGGTGGGGATACCAACCAAAAAGAAAGCAATAATCACGGGCTTCATCCGGTTTTTCCATTTACCAAAAATCCCGATGATGGCCCCACCGATAAACATTCCGCTTGAATAAATGGCTTCAATCAAGCCGGCTTGGCTGACCGTTCCCTGAAAGTATTTCATTGTCATGAGTGGGTACATGCTGGCAGCCGGCATATAGGTCAAGGTGAAGACAGCCCCAATTAGGGTAATAGACCAAAGCCCCTTATTGCTGGTCAACTGCTTGATGCCAAGTTTGGTATTGTGCAGGACGTGCATCGGCTGATCGATTTTTTCGTTATTTGGAATCTGAACAAAGGTTAAAATGCAAATCCCGATGATGGCACCTAAGACATCCAATAAGATGAGGTACTCGATTGGAATCAGGGCGAATAGGAAGGCCCCCAAAGCCGGTGCAATAATCATGTTGGCGGACTGAACCATTCCGAGCTGGCCGTTCATTCTGGTCAATTCCTTGTCTGGCACCATTGTCGGCATTACGGATTGAATCGTTGGCATCTGGAAGGTTTGGGCGCATGACCGCATGAGTAGCGAAATAAAAATCAGCCACAGTGGGAAAACGTGAAAGACCGTTCCAGATACTGAAAGAATAATAGCAAAACAGGCTGCAAATACATCCGGAAAGATCAATAACCCCTTCTTATTCCAGCGATCGACCATTGGGCCTACAAAAGGGCTGAGAATGACCATCGGCAGCATCCCTAAAATGGTAGCAATACTCAGTACGGTAGCCGACCCGGTTTTTTTGGTTAAATACCAAATGATTGCGTATTGGACGATCATACTGGTAATTCCGGTTAGAAATTGACTGATCAGAAATAGATAAATATTTCGACGCCAATGTTCTTGAGAGACTTTCATGTCTGTTACCCCGTCTTCGTGAAAATTTGTACAAGTCAATTCTAACGTATTCAAAGCAAAAAGTGTTAATAATTAGCTGTATTTACCTGACTTTCCTCTCGGGATATGATACGCTTTTGCAGTAGTGATGATGCATAATAAAGGAGAAAATAAATAATGACCTTACCTCAACTAGATTTGGCATACGCAAATGGCCCCAAAGCAACCATTAAAACCAACCATGGCGATATTGTGATTCAGTTATTCCCTGAGCAAGCTCCCAAAACGGTGGAGAACTTTGTTGCCTTAGCTGAAAAGGGTTACTACGATGGGGTTACTTTCCATCGCGTAATTCCAGACTTTATGATCCAAGGCGGCGATCCAACTGGAACTGGTGCCGGTGGTGAAAGCAGTTTTGGCGGCAACTTCGCTGATGAATTTTCACCAGAACTGTTTAATATCAACGGTGCTTTGTCGATGGCCAATGCCGGTCCGGATACTAATGGCAGCCAATTTTTTATTGTGACCAACGAGCATGTTGACGATGGCATGGTTCAGCAAATGAAGACGGCTGGTTACCCAGAAGAAATTATTGAAGCTTATCAAAATGGTGGCACCCCTTGGCTTGATTTCAGGCATACGGTGTTTGGCCAAGTGATTGACGGCATGGATGTCGTCAAGGAAATTAGTCAGGTTGACCGAAACGGCTCCGATAAGCCTAAAGAAGCGGTTACGATGGAAACAGTGACGATTGAAAAATAATTAAAAAGGCTGATTAATCATGGTCAGCTTAAAAAGCAGTAGCCCCGACGATTGACAAACAATTCGTCATTGGGGCCACTGCTTTTTGATACGCTTTAGTTATCGCAGATTCACTCAAACCGACTTAATGGATAATCATCCCAATCTGGATGCGGTTGATGGTTCACCTGGGCACTCCGGATATCGGTGTAGTATTGAAGCTTTCGCCGAATATGGCGTTGATTTTCTTTAAGGAGGACGAGCTGATCTGCCACCCGGTTGCAATGGGTTTGGAGCAGATCAATCACTTCATCTAAATCATGGTCTTGGTCCTCATATTTAAAGAGTGTCTGGAGTTCTTTGAGTGGCATTCCGGTATCCTTGAAGCAGCAAATTGCCGCCAACCGATCCAAATTCGCTTGGTTGTACAGGCGGTTTTTGCCATTTCTGGCAACGTGGGGAAGCAGCCCGATTTCTTCGTAGTAACGCAGTGTTGAGATGGGCAAATCGTATTTCTTTGAAACTTCCGCGATGGTGTAAGTGGTCATTAAATGCCTCCGAAATATTTAACTTTACCTCAAGTATACTTGAGGTGCTAGAGTAAAGTAAATAAGGAATTTAAACGATGCCTTATTTCAACTATTAGGAGGAACCAATCATATGAAATACCGACATTTAAGTAAGCAAGGCTTGCGGGTAAGTGAATTGGCATTGGGGAGCTGGATGACTGATGTCAGCGAACCAGATAAGCAGGAGTTAGCTGCTCAAAGTATCAACTTGGCATATGAACATGGGATTAATTTCTTTGACTGTGCCGATGCATACAGTGGCGGGGCTGCCGAACGATTTCTCGGCAAAACGCTTCAACAATTCCCTCGCAAAGAGCTTGTCTTATCCAGTAAAGTCTTTTTCCCAACCGGTGAGGGAATCAACGATCGCGGGTTATCCAGAAAGCACATTATGGAATCAATTGACACATCGCTGAAAAATATGCAGACAGATTATTTAGATCTCTACTTCTGTCACCGATTTGATCCTGAAACACCATTGGCAGAAACATTACAGGCATTAAGCGACCTGGTGGATCAAGGTAAAATTCTGTATTATGGCGTCAGCGAATGGCGGCCAGTCCAAATCTTGGAAGCCCAATTGATCATTCAAGAGCGGGGACTCCACCCAATGTCCGTGGTTCAGCCGCAATATAATATGTTTGATCGATATATTGAACATGAATTGTTGGATGTTTGTGGCAAATTAGGCCTTGGTGTTGTGCCATTCTCACCATTGTCTCAAGGATTGTTGACCGGCAAATATCGTAAGGGCCACCAAATTCCTGCTGGTTCGCGGGCAACTTACCAGGATCAGATCAAAGCACTCTTGACTGAAGATAATTTAGATAAGGTTGAAGTCTTAGTCCAGATGGCCGGCGAGCTCAATACAGATTTGGCAACATTTGCATTAGCCTGGACGTTGAGAGATCCAAGAATTTCCAGCTTAATCACGGGTGCCAGCAAGCCAAGTCAGCTTGAGAACAACTTGAAGGCGATTGATTTAGATATTCCGGCTGAATATTATCCAAGAATTGATCGATTATTTGGATTCAAAAAGTTTTCCCGAAAAATTGGTTAAGCAGCTTAGTAAACATTAACTTTTAGTGGCTGGACAATAACAAGCGTTCCATAAATCCAATCTGGATTTTATGGAACGCTTTTTTGAGGCTAGTAAACTGAATTACTTCAAGGACGCAATTAACTTCTTAACTGCTTGGGCATGGAACTCAGCAGTCGCTTGCTTAACCAGCTTTGCGCGGTCGGCAGCAGACATCCTTGGGTTCTTTTGCATGGCCGCCATCACTTGTTTGGTGACGAAGGCTTTTCCAGCAGTTTTCAATTGGGCTTGATAAGACTTATCAGCCATCTTCTTCTGCAGGGCTTTAGCTTGGGTAGTCGAAAGTACGAGCCAGTCCTTGTTGATATACAAGGTATTGTGTTGCTTGACTAGTTTATTGCCTTCATCGGCAATTCCAAACCATAACTTGGCAGCTTTATTTTTGTATTTCCAATGAGTGGTTTGAGTCACCATCTTGGATTCGCCGTTAATGCGAACCACTTTGTTGGTGGTGTCATCTTTTGCTCGGGTGTGGGATTTTTTCTTAGCATCCGCCGATTTTTGGTAGATATAAACCTTTTTCTTATCGGCAGTGCCAATTGGTTGATATAAGACCATTTGCATTTGCTTTGACTTGCCAACGGAATAAATTGGCTGAGCCGTTTGTTCGGTGGCTTGTTTCATTCCGTAATGATCATGGTCGTTTTTGATAATGTAAAAGGTTGACAGAACCGCCCCGATAATTGCGATGGCGGTCAAGATATTGCTCCAAGTCTTGTTTTCAATGTAAATGAAGAAGACAAAGCCCAAAACAACACTAATTACTAAAGTTGCTAATATCATTAATCTTCGCCTCCTGCTTTAGTATAGTCAGATGAGTGACCACGGTTTTTCAAGAAGAACGCGGTGATAAATGCAAGCAGACAGAAGATCAATGAGATCAGGAATGCTGCATGGTAACCACTTAATGTCGCGTTAATGGCATGGGTCTGGTAATTCAATGGGTTAGTGGTCAGCATGTGCTTTGAAGGCATATTGTTCTTCGTTACGTTGGTCAAGATACTGATCAACACGGCGGTTCCAACTGAACTAGCGACTTGGCGTTGCGTGTTGTTAACAGCAGTTCCGTGACTCAGTAGATTAAGTGGTAAGGAGTTCATTCCAACTGTGGTAGCCGGCATCATTGACATTGAAATACCGAACATCCGAACGGCGTAGAAGAACACGATGTAGATAGTTGGCGTACTCTTTGTAATGTAGATAAATGGAATTGAGCCAAGGGTTAGAAAGAACATTCCGATGATCGAAAGCCGTCTGGCACCAAACCGGTCCACAGCCCGGCCAGTAATTGGGCTCATGATTCCCATCATAATGGCTCCAGCAAGGAGGGTTAGTCCGGATTCAAACGCAGACATGCCTTTAACAATTTGCAGGTACAATGGGATGACCATTTCAACTCCAACCATTGCCATCATTGTAACAGAACTTAAGATGGCAGAAATGGTGAATGGAAATGACCGATAAACTCGGAATTCCAAGAAGGGTTTCTTCATGGTTAATTGACGCCAAATGAAACCAATGATGAAGATAACCCCGATCACGAGGGTACTGATAACTGTTGCGCTGCCCCAGCCGTCCTCACCAACTGATGAGAACCCGTAAAGTAAGCTACCAAAGCCAACGGTTGACATGATGATTGAGAGTATGTCTGTTCCAACTTTCTTCGTTGGCAGTACACTCTTAACAAAGAAAAAACTGGCCAAAATAACGATTACTAGTAATGGCAGAATCATGCCGAAAAGATCTCGCCAAGTCCAGTTGTCAATGACCCATCCAGAAAGAGTTGGGCCAATGGCTGGGGCTAAGCCGATGACGATTCCGGCAAGGCCCATGGCAGTTCCTCGTTTGTCAGGCGGAAAGATTGACAGCATAATGGTCTGGAGTAATGGCATGGTAACCCCCACACCCAATGCTTGAATCAAACGGCCAGTCAGGAGCATTCCAAAGTTTGGTGCGGTGTAACAGACGATAGTTCCAATGAAGAACGTTGTCATCGCACTTATATAGAGTATTTTAGAATTGAATCTTGTGCTTAACCAAGCACTAATTGGGATCATAATCCCGTTAACCATCATGAAGCCAGTGGTCAACCACTGAACGGTTGATGTCGACACATCAAAGGCCTTCATAATAGTAGGAAATGCCGTCGAAAGAATGGTCTGGTTCAAAATAGTACAAAACGTACCAATTAAAATGACCACAATCATTATTCCACGATTATATGGCTTGCCATTTTCGTCTACTGAATTTGCCACGATTGATTACCTTCTTCACTTCAAATTAGATTTCTTCAAAAAACGATTCCTGACTAATATAAGATTATTCACAACAATTGTCAACTATCTTGACAACGATATTCAATAATATATACTTAATGTTAATGAATAGACGGTGGGTTATAGAGAATCTAATAATAAGAATGCCCATCTAGAGCCAATGAAACCAATTACACAGTCTCGATGATTAGAAACGAGGAATTTAAGTGGATAAGGAATTCAAACAAAAATTAGCCGAAATTGTCAAAGATAATGCCTGGTACATGGGCTTAGGGGATGTTTCCCGGGCAACCGGGATTTCTCAAACCAAGCTACGTTACTGGGAGCGCAAGGGCTACATTGAAAGTAAACAGGGTAAAAATCAGAATCGTAAATTTAGTTATAGCATGTTAATCAAGGCCTATCAGATCAAGTTGTTCTTGGACCAAGGCTACACATTAGCAGTGGCTGCAGAAAAAGCTGAGGCAAAAAACAACGTCTTGAAGTTAGTCCGCAAGGTTATTTTTGACCGGTTTGAAGATGTTGCGACCTATGACGGCCATCAGGCAATCAATCTCGGCCCCTTTGATGAGGATAAGGATAAATTGCTATACGCGGTTATTTATGATGGCGGCACTCAATTTAAGCTGGTCGATTTGCCAGATAAAGAAGCATAAACTGCTTGAAATATTTAAGGATTAGGTTGTATAGTTAAAGGAAATATTTGAACGTGATAGGGAGGCTACGATATGACTGAAACAACCTTTACAAAGGCTCAACTAGCGCAATTTGACGGCAAAGATGGTAACAAGGCTTATGTTGCAATTGACGGGATTGTGTATGATCTGACCAATGTCGATCAGTGGGCGACCGGCCGGCACCACGGCAAGCTGGCCGGTCAAGATTTGAGTGTTGTGATTGATCACACGCCCCATAAACGGACTGTTCTCGATAAGTTAACTGCTGTCGGCAAATACATCGGTTAACCCAGTTCTAATGACTGCTTGAAAAGTCTGCTATGATCGGCAGGCTTTTATTGTGGCAGGATCAGTACGCTGCTGAGTGTCTGGTTGCCTGTTGGAAATTGACCGCGACATGGACGACTCAGAACAAAAAAATTGAAATTAATTTTCAATTTGGGGTTGCTTTTATAACCCCTATAAGCGTTACACTGGACTTATTATCATAATTCGTGGAGGTTTATTTGATGTTAGAGAAAACGGTTTACAGGGAATTATTGAGTCATGCGTTCGACATTCCGGTTTCAGTTACTTATTGGAATGGTAAGACTGAAACATATGGTGACGGCGATCCCAAAGCAAAAATTGAAATTAAAAAAGAAATTCCAATTAAAGAAATGACGTCAAAGCCAACTTTAGTCCTCGCTGAAGCATACATGAACGGCGACATTGAAATCGATGGCAGCATTCAGGAACTGGTTGCCTCAGCTTTCCGTCAGTCGGGTAGTTTTTTGACCAACAACCCATTTTTAAAACATTTACCAAAGATTTCCCATTCTGAAAAGGAAAGTGAAAAAGATATTCAAAGCCACTATGATATTGGCAATGATTTTTATCAGATGTGGTTGGATAAATCAATGACTTATTCATGTGCTTACTTTGAGCATGATGACGATACGTTGGAACAGGCTCAGATCAATAAGGACCGTCATATTTTGCATAAGCTCAATCCGGTTGCCGGCAAGCGTTTATTAGACATCGGTAGTGGTTGGGGAACCTTATTGTTCATGGCTGCTGAAGAATTTGATCTTCACGCAACTGGGATTACCCTTAGTCAAGAGCAATATGATTTCACTAAGGAACAAATTGCCAAGCGCCATTTGGAAGGTAAAGTTGACGTCTTGTTGGAAGACTACCGTGAAGTCAACGAAAAGTTTGATTATGTGACCTCGGTTGGCATGTTTGAACATGTTGGTAAGGAGAACCTTGGGTTGTACTTCAAGAAGGTCAAGGATTTCTTGGAACCAGATGGGCGGGCATTGATCCACGGGATTACCGGACAACACGTTGGGGCCGGGGTTGATCCTTTCTTGAATAAGTATATTTTCCACGGTGGCTATATTCCAAACATGGCTGAGAATTTGACTCACGTAATGGATGCCGGTCTTCAGTTAACAGATTTGGAACCACTTCGTCGTCATTATCAAAAGACCCTTGAAATTTGGTATGCCAATTACATGAAGGTTCTTGATAAAGTACAAGCCAAGTATGGTGTGCCGTTCTCAAGAATGTGGTCGCTGTACCTGCAAGCCAGCGCGGCTTCATTTGAAGCAGGTAACATTGACGTTATGCAGTATTTGCTGACGAATGCACCGAGTGGAACTGGGTTGCCAATGACTCGTCAATACGTTTATCAAAAGGAACAGGATTAAATTAATCTTTCAATAAAAAGGCAACTGCATGTAAAATGTAGCCGTCTTTTTATTAACTAAATTTTATTTATGGTAAATAATACTTTACTTTTAGAAAATATAGTTGTAGGCTATTCTTGTGAGGTGAGGTGATGCAAATGAGTAAAAAGAAGTTTGATGATGATCAGATTATGAACAAAGTATATGAATTCAGGGTTCTCAGTCACATGTCTCAAAAGGACTTGGCAGATGCAGTTGGTGTCAGTAAGCAAACAATTTTAGTCATGGAAAAGGGTCATTATTCACCGTCACTCAAGTTGGCATTTCGGATCGCTCACTATTTTAAGGTCCCGATTACTGATATTTTTACTTATGTAGAAGGAGATGGTTCCGATGGACGTTAAATCACTTTCAGATATTCCAGCCTGGATTTTTTATCCAATTAAATTATGGGCGGAAAAGGACAGCGACAACTTTAATATATTGGTTGGCACCGGAATGATTCTCCTCGTATTATCTTTCGTCATGGTATGGATATTGGTAAGACGGCTAGGTGAATCGGATGAGCGAACTTCCAAGACATACTTGAAAGCAATGTCGTGGGCATTGGTTGTGATTCTGGTTTGTGAGATTGTGTTTCCGTCAACGTATTTGGTTAATCAATTCAAGCTGTATAAATACGCGTTTGCGATGATCGCCGCGGCCGTTTATATGTATGCAAAGTATCGAAAAGAAATGAGGTAATCACATGAAAAGCAAAACGTTTACTGCGATGGGCCAAAATAGCTTGGATAAGAAAGTGAACCGTTTCTTGGCCAACCATGATAAAAAAGTCGTCAGTGTCAAATTTGCCGTTGGGTTTGGTTATGTGGGTGCCATGATATTGTATGAGTAGTTAGGAGACAGGGACAACAGGCGTTTTGATCCCAGAATTTAACGAAAATGACCAATTATTCCTGACTTTGGAATAGTTGGTCATTTTTATTAAATGGCAGGGATCAGCCATTTGGCGCAGCTTTTATCTAAGTGGCTATGGTGATCTATGTGAATAATCATCGATTGAAAATTAATATATGTCCTGGACTCCTTTTTGATGTCGAATTTCTGAAGGTTGTTTATCAGCCACAATCTAGTGATTACCTATTCTGTGTGGCCGCGTTCCTTGACGTACTGCGCAAACGGTTCATTGCCGCTTGGCTCGCCAGATTCTTTCGCCTCATACCAAGCAATGCGATCATTGACCACTTGCAAGTGTTGAAGAATTCGCTGATTTTTACGAACAAATTCGTCACGGGTTCGCTCCAATAAGGACACGCAATTAGGGATCGTGTCGTCACCCAAGTCCTGCCAGGCAACGTATTCTTGAATATCTTGCAGGCTCATTCCAGCGGCCTTTAAATGAACTAAACACTTGACCCAGTCAACGTCGGCATCGGTGAAAATTCTCCGGCTGCCTTCGCTGCTATGGGCCTTGATAACTCGTTGACGTTCATAAGCATGAATTGTCGGGATGGGCAGATCAACAATTCGTGAAAATTCACTAAGGGTATATCTATGTTCTGAATCGGTTTCTGCCATCGTGCTATCTCCAATCCTTTTAAAACAAGAAGTTATTTATAACTATACTTTAAGTTGAATGAAAGCGTTTGTAAAGCAAAATATTAACGGTCGCTTTATTCCTCGTGGCCCATCCGGTTTAAATAATCGGCAAAGGGTTCCTGACTATCCGTTTTGCCGGTTTCTTTTTGTTTGTACCAGTTGATTTTGTCATTCAAAATTTCCAAATGGTGTTGGACTTCGCGGTATTTCTTCATGAAATCAGCTTGAGTATTTTCCAACAGTGCCAACCGATTAGGGATGGTCTCGTCGCCCATAGCGCGCCAAGTGACGTATTGCTTGAGGTCGTTGATGCTCATGCCAGTTCCTTTTAAATGCAGTAGGAACTTGACCCATTTGATATCCGCTTCAGTGAAATAACGCCGGCCACTGTCGTTTCGTCTAGCCTTCAAGAGGCCTTGGCTCTCATAGTAACGAATTGTTGGTGCGGTGAGATCAACGAGATCAGCAAATTTGCCAATTGGATAACTTGATTCAGTTTTGAGTGCTGGCATTTAAATTCCTCAATTCTTGTTAAAATTAGTTATTGACTTAAAGTCCACTTTAAGTTGTAAGGTGACGTTTGTAAAGAAAAACTTGAAATTAATTTGAGGAGATGGCTATATGAGTGTTGAAAGTAAAGTTGTCATTATTACCGGGGCATCCTCTGGAATTGGGGAAGCATCCGCAAAGTTGCTCGCTAAAAATGGAGCCAAGTTAGTATTGGGCGCCCGCCGAACGGAAAGAATAAAGGAGATTGCTGATCAAATCATTAAGGCTGGCGGTCAGGCCACCTATCGATCAACCGATGTGACCAAGCCGGCAGAAGTTAAAGCATTGGTTCAGTTGGCAAAGGATCAATTTGGCCGAGTGGATGTCATTTTTAACAATGCGGGGATCATGCCGAGTTCGCCAATCAGCGCGCTCCATGTCGATGAGTGGAACGCAATGATCGATATTAACTTGAAAGGGGTTCTAAACGGGGTAGCCGCAGTAATGCCTGATTTCACCAGCCAAAAGCATGGTCAAATTATCACGGCTTCCTCAGTTGCCGGGATTAAGAGCTTTACTGGCGCCGGCGTTTATGGCGCAACCAAGTTTGCCGTTCGTAATTTGATGGAAGTGATTCGAATGGAAAGTGCCCAAGAGGGGACCAACATTCGGACCGCGACGTTGTATCCGGCTGCTATCAATACGGAGTTGCTTCACACAATCACTGATGAAAAGACGAGAGCGGGGATGGACAGTCTGTATAACTCGGTTGGCATTAGTCCGCAAGCGGTTGCCCGAGTGGTGAACTTTGCGATTGATCAGCCAGAAGACGTTAACGTAAATGAGTTTACGGTTTACCCAACTAAACAAGCATAAAAGGAGAAATGAATCATGGCAAAAAATGAAAATGTTAAGAATGGGATTATTTTTCCAGCTGGGCCGAAGAATGATGCCTATGCAAAGTATTTTGTTGGCCAGAGTTATTTACAGGGATTGGTGAATGATCCTGATGTTAATGTGGGGGTGGGGAACGTCACTTTTGAACCTGGCTGCCGGAATAACTGGCACATTCACCACGATGGCTTTCAGATTTTATTGGTCACTGGCGGTGAAGGCTGGTACCAGGAGGAAGGAAAGCCAGCCCAGCACCTAGTCCCAGGCGATGTTATCGTCACCCACGATGGTGTTAAACACTGGCATGGTGCCACCAAGGATAGCTGGTTCTCCCACATTGCAATTACTGCGGGAACTCCGGAATGGTTAGAGCCAGTTTTAGATGAACAATATGACAAATTGGAGGTCAAATAACAATGGCAAAAAAACAAACAGCTGGTCGCGATAATTTGGGTGATTTTGCTCCCAAGTTTGCGGAATTAAATGACGATGTTTTATTTGGCGAGGTTTGGTCCCGAGAATCCAAACTATCCGCTCGCGACCGGAGCATGATCACCTGTGCCAGCCTGATGTCACAGGGCTTGTTCCCACAGTTAGAAGCTCATATGAAGATGGCCAAACAAAATGGCGTGACCAAAGATGAGATGGTTGAATTAATCACTCACTTGGCATTCTATGCCGGGTGGCCCAAGGCTTGGTCGGCATTTGGAATTGCCAAGAAAATCTTTACAGATTAGTCCGCTTTTAAGTTAGAATTGATATTATCTTAGAATCATTATTGAAAACTTCTCCGAAATATTTTAAACTGGATACAGGTTGTAAATGATAATTATTGGAGGAGACGCATATGAACTTTATCGGTAAAGAAATTGATGATTTCAAAGTAAATGCTTTTCAGAATGGTGAAGTCAAACCAGTTGCCAAGCAGGACCTATTAGGGCATTGGTCGATTATGTTCTTTTATCCCGCTGATTTTTCATTTGTTTGTCCAACTGAGTTAGGCGATTTAGCTGATAATTACGCGGCGTTTAAAAAAGCTGGCGCAGAAATTTATTCCGTTTCTGAAGATACGGAATTTGTTCACCAAGCCTGGCATGAACAAAGTGAAGAGGTTGGTAAAGTCCAGTACCCAATGTTGGCAGATCCAGCTGGTAAGCTAGCCCGGTTCTTTGACGTTCTTGATGAGGATGCTGGTCAAGCCTACCGAGGGGTCTTCATCATTGATCCCCAAGGTACCATTCGGTCGTACACGATCAACGATATGGGCATCGGTCGCAATGCCCAGGAAGTGCTCCGGACTTTAGAAGCCGCTCAATTTGTCGCTGAACACGGCGATCGGGTTTGCCCAGCAAATTGGAAGCCAGGTGAAAAAACGTTGCAGCCGGGAACTAAATTAGTCGGTAAGATTTAACTTAAACGCTTTAAATTTGCGCTTCAGTTTCCTAGAAATAATACCAGCTAAATGTGACTGATCCTTGCCATTTAAGCCAAAAAGTAATGCATTCCAAAACCGGAATGCATTACTTTTTTTACTTAAATTCTGGGATCAAGTTACCGTTCGGCCTAATTTCATCAAATTAATAAAACGACGGTTTATCCCAATTTGTATTCGGCTCGTTAACACCCAAGCTCTTGCGGGCGTACTTGCGTGATTCATCCTGCAAAATGTTAACAATTAGTTGGGCAACAGCCTGACGGGTCACTTGGGTACCACCAAATGGCTGGTCGCTGTCAGTTAACTCATAGTTGGTGTTACCGTCTTTATTATAAAGCCAAGCTAACCGCAGCAACGTATAAGTGAGATCAGAATTCTTAATGACTTTGGCGGTTTTAATCCGCTTGGTGATTGAGCTTTCAATCATACTGGTATTCCACTGACCAAAGGCGCCTTTGACCTCATCTTCAATTCCAAGGACGGTGGCCCCGATAAATTGACGGACGTGGTTGGCATCCATTGCCGCCACAATATTTTTAACGGAATCAAGATCACGCATTTCGTTTAGATACACTGCGTCAACCCCATCCATGGCTCGATCCAAGGTAGCTTTATCGTTGAAGTCGCCATCAATGACAATTTCTCTGCTCGGATCAGTCACTTTAATCCGATTATTGGCATTGCGAGCATACAGTTTTAAGTTAAAATTAGTTTGTTGTAAGAGGGCTGGAATCAAATAACTTGAAATTTGACCGGCAGCTCCCAAAATCAGAACAGTTTTCAATTGAATACCTCCTCAAATCATTTTGTTGGTACCACAACTACTATAACGCTTTTGGTTGCAGAAAAGCATTTTGTAGAGTTAGTTATAAGTGGAGATACCAATCAGAACTAGATTGCTGGGGGAACGGCAACACCGGCTTGCTTGCCAATTGTTTCAAGCTCCTTGGCGGTCTTATCATCAATCACAACGCCTTGTTTGAGATTTTCGTCATAATGCTTATACTCACGATCACCGGGGATCATGATATGAGTCCCGGAAACGTGCTTAAGATGGCGAATCCGATCAAACATCTTAGAAGCCCGTTGCTTGAGATCATCAAGCTCACCAAATAACGCCGGATTAATGGTTAAGAAGAACTGACTGAAGTCATGTCGACCTGGCTTATTCGTATCAGCAGAGATCGACCCCTGAGCCAAAATTCCGGTCAATAATTCAACCACTAAGGAGTTACCAAAACCTTTGTAGTTGGAATTTTGTTCAAGCAGACCGCCAAGGGTTAAGACTCCGCCGCCAGGCTCATCTTCCGTGAAGGCAACTTTGGCCAAATTGTCTTCCACTTTTTGCGCATCGGTGACCACGTGTCGTTGGTCATCAACCGCCCAGTCGCCGGGAATGGGTTGATTGTTTTTGGCGAGCACTTGAATCTTTCCACTGGAAACAATCGAGGTCGCCCCATCGAAGACAAAGGGATGGGGGTCAGCCGGGAAAGTAAAGGCGAAGGCATTGGAACCCAAGAAGGCCTCAGTCGCGTTGGTTGGAACAACTAATGGGCGCGTGTTGGTCAAGGCAATCCCAATTAATCCTTGCTTAGCGGCTAAGCGGGCATAGTAGCCGGCCGTTCCGAAATGATTGGAGTTGCGGATAACAGCCAGCGAAATCCCCAATTTCTTGGTTTTGTCGATTAAGCTGTTCATTGCAAATGCTGAGGCAATCTGACCCATGTTTTTATTGGCATCGATCAGTAGGCTGGTCGGCGTTTCCTTTAGGACTTTCACTTTGTTTTTGGGTTCAATAATGTGTTCTTTGATCATGCTGGTGTACCAAGCCAACCGTTGAATCCCATGGGACGAAATGCCCCGTAAATCCGCATCAACTAATGTGTCGGCAAGTAGGGCGCCATCATGTTCTGAAAACCCGTCTGTTGCAAATACCTTTTCTAAAAATGTTTTTTCTGCTGATGAACTTATTCTCATCAGATCCGCTCCCTTTCAAATGAAGATTGATTTTCATTAGACGCAAAAAATCCCTGAACAAAAATAATTGTCCAGGGACGAATTTAGTCGTGGTGCCACCCAAAGTTTGTGATTCAACTTACGCTGAATCACCTCAAAAATACAATCAAAAAGATCATATTCTGGGGGATATCGACCCCTCAACGTGTCTAAAGCTTTCACTTTCGACAAGACTCCGAGCTCATCTTCACCGATTGGTTTAGCCTGCATTTTCAGCATTCAGCAGTCTCTGTTTGGTAAGCCAACCAGTTACTCTTCTCATTAACGTCTCATGTTTAATTAACCTGAGAATAGGCCATGCCAGATCTTTTGTCAATAGCTGATTGTTCGCCGTCACTGATTTAGTCAGTGATCGATCCGCAGTTTCTCGTCATCCCGAGATTAGGAATGTGATGGGGATCGTCGCTGAGTGACGATCTTCATGAGAATCGGTTTAATCCGGTAAAAAATAACTTCGGCAACCACAAATCCCACGGCAAGTGAAATGGCAATCGTGAGTGTATTAAACAGATATTGCGAAGTGGGGGCTTCCCGGCCTAACGTAAAACTACGCATCCCCAAATAGAGGATTCCGCCGGGAACTAATGACACCAGGCTGGGCACGTAAATGATGTTGACCGGCACTCGAAATAAGACTGCTGAAATGTTTCCAAGGATCCCAATCACAATGGCGGCAGTGAAGTTGGGTAAAATTAAGCCAGGATCAACCTGTAGTACCAGATAGTAAGCGACCCAGGCAAGTGAACCGGTGATCCCCGCTGGCAGTAGTGATCGGCGCGGGACGTTGGTAATGAGGCCGAAGCCGACTGTTGATAAAAAGCTAATGACAAATTCAATTAGGACTCGCATCAAAAGCCCCCAATCATGTGAGCCAATAACGAGCAAAGGGATGTGCCAAGCACCACGCCAGCGCCGATTGATCCGGCAATGATAATCGCATCGACTGCTCGAACAACGCCGGAAATCGTATTGCGGTCGACGATTTCTCGAAATGAGTTGGTGATGGCAACTCCCGGAACGAGCGGCATGAGGGCACTGACGATGATGTTACCGGCACTGGTGGCAATTCCAACAGTTTGCAGGGCTGCTGCTAATAGGCCAACAATGAAGCCGCCACAGC
This sequence comes from Lentilactobacillus dabitei, assembly GCF_019061365.1. Lineage (GTDB taxonomy): Bacteria > Bacillota > Bacilli > Lactobacillales > Lactobacillaceae > Lentilactobacillus > Lentilactobacillus dabitei. Next base: position 10,399 of record NZ_JAHPPD010000026.1, on the reverse strand, counting down.
CTGCCGCAACGTAGGGTGTTTTAATCCGCCGGCCAGCCAGTTGGGCGGCGAGGTAACCAAAAATACCGACAAAGAAGGCTAGCCCCAAGTCAGCCCAGGTTGCCTTGAATAATAGCATTGGCGCAACTGAAACAACCCCGGCGCCAAAGATCTTTTGCGGCCAAGTAAAGTCAATAACTTTGTGATCAATTTGATCGATCGCAATTTTGAGTTCATCAAAGTTAATTTTACCTTCCACAAATTTTCGGGACATCGTATTGATTTCATCGACTTTTTCCAAATTAAAATCGCCAAGCCGGACTTTCACTAAATGCGTGCGGCTTTGCTGGTTGGTCCCAACAAATAACGCGGTAATCGTGGCGTGACAGCTAATATCAAAGTGGGCAGCCTTGCCAATGTACTCCACCGTACTTTCCACTCGAGAAGTTTCAGCACCGCTGGTGAGCAATATTTTGCCAACTTTTCCGCAAGTCGCAATCAATTCATCTTCAGAAATTGGGTTCTCCATGTTAATCTCCCTGGAATGATTAATAAACACATTATAAGCTCATTTTGTAACCGACAAACTAAAATTTTTTCATAAAAATAGATTGACAGCCTGTTAGAACGATGATAAAGTTATCAGCAATTATTAAAGATAGATTAGACGTTGAAGAGAAGAGTAGCGTTTATGTCGGCAATACAGAGAGCTTCGATTGGTGAGAGAAGTGCCCGACAGCGACGTGAAGATGAGCTCTGAGTCTGACGTGCGGTTGCGAGGCTAGCACGTCCGGTGGTGACCGATATATGACAGGGTTTTCCTTGGTTATGCCAAGGAGTACTTATTGAGGTTGTCACTGTGAAGCGGCAATGAATCAGGGTGGCATCACGAAGCTTTCGTCCCGTAGTTAATCATAACTATGTGGACGGAAGCTTTTTTTGATTGCTAATAAGGAGATGATTTGGATGACGGCAAACGCAACGAACGGGTTAGTTTATGCCAGTGGGAATTGGCAGAACCAACCACTTGAACAACCATTATCAATCTTGGTATTGAATCTGATGCCAACTCGGCAAAACACTGAATTACAGTTTTTGTCACGGTTCAATGATTGTGATCGGGAGGTTCAATTAACGTTTATGTATCCAGTAACTCATCACTTTAGAGGGACCCCGAGAGCGCAGATTGAAGCTCATTATGTCAGTCTTGCCCAGATCCAGGATCAATTCTTCGATGGCCTGATTATCACTGGGGCGCCAGTTGAAACCCTTAAATTTGAAGCCGTCGATTATTGGGATGAATTTGTGACAATTACTGATTGGGCCAGCACCCATGTTAAAGAGCAACTCTATGAATGCTGGGCAGCCCAGGCAGGCCTCTATCACGACTTTGGCATTGAAAAGCACTTATTGCCACGAAAATTATTTGGGATTTATTCAGCAACCAAAGTCAATCATGAATCACCACTCGCTCGTGGCTTTGGGGCTGGCGGTTTGATTCGGATGCCTCAATCCCGGAAGACGGAAAGTGTCCTTGATGAGAACGATCTTCCGGCTGGCTTGACGGTGGTGGCCTCATCACTGCAGTCCGGACCGATTATCTTATCAGCACCAAGCAAACAGACCACCTACGTAACCGGGCATCCTGAATATCAGGAACAAACTCTGGCAGAAGAATATCTGCGCGACGTGAAAAAGCATCTACCGATTCAACTGCCAGAACATTATTTTGAAGATTCAACGACTGGAATGGTTCACGAAACCTGGCGAGAGGCCAGTATTAAATTTTATCAAAATTGGACGCAACTCTTAACAGACAAGAAAGTGGGTTTATCATTATGACACAAACAAACGAAGAACAAAATTTACACTTTGAGACACTACAGGTTCACGCAGGACAAGTTGTTGACGAAACCGGATCACGAGCGGTTCCAATTTATCAAACAACTTCCTATGTCTTTGACAGCCCTGAACAGGCTGCCGGGCGGTTTGGGCTAACCGATCCCGGAAATATTTATACCCGGTTGACTAACCCCACGACCGATGTTGTCGATAAACGAGTGGCTGCGCTGGAAAATGGGACAGCTGGCGTGACTTTAGCAACCGGTTCTGCAGCGATTACCGCAGCCATTCTTAACGTTGCAGCTAAAGGTGACGAGATTGTTTCTGCCAGCACGTTATATGGTGGCACTTTCAATTTATTCAATGTGACCTTACCAAAGTTAGGCATCAAGACCCACTTTGTTGACCCCGATGACCCGGAAAACTTCGAAGCCCCAATTAATGAGCGCACGAAAGCATTATACGTTGAAAGCATTGGTAATCCGGGCATTAATCTGGTGGATTTTGAGGCGATTGCTGAAGTCGCCCACCGTCATGGCATTATTTTGATCGTGGATAATACATTTGGAACGCCCTATTTGGTTCGGCCATTAGATCACGGTGCCGATGTTGTGGTTCATTCGGCCACTAAGTTTATCGGTGGTCACGGGACTACAATGGGTGGCGTGATTGTTGAAAATGGCAAATTTGATTGGCAAGCCAGTGGCCGCTATCCTGGTTTTACCGAACCCAATGCGCAATACAATGGATTAGTGTTCGCTGATTTGGGTGGCAGTGCGTTTACGACCAAGGTTCGCGCAGAATCATTGAGAGACCTTGGGGCAACCATCAGCCCGTTTAATTCCTTCTTATTGCTGCAAGGGCTAGAGTCCTTATCGTTAAGAGTTGAACGCCACGTTGAGAATACGAAAAAGATTGTTAATTTCCTTCATCATCATCCGAAAGTCGCTTGGATTAACTATCCTGGCCTTGAAGACAGTCAGTATCATGATTTAGCGGAGCGGTACTTCCCCAAAGGCGTGGGGTCGATCTTTACGCTTGGCCTAAAGGGTGGCGAAAGAGCCGGCAAACAACTGATTCAAAATTTGAAGTTGTTTTCATTATTGGCGAATGTTGCTGATGCCAAATCCCTGATCATTCATCCAGCTTCAACGACCCATGCCCAACTTAACGAAGAAGAGTTGAAGGAAGCGGGGATCACTCCTGACTTGATCCGGGTATCAGTTGGGGTCGAGAATGCCGATGATTTGATTGCCGATCTGAGCCAAGCACTGGATAAGATCCCGGCCGATGTTCACGATGCAGTTGGGGCTCCCCGGCCATAGTTTGAACCATGTTTTAGCAACTCAGTATTCGAAACTTCAGCTGATTGGGACAAGAGGGAATTTGATCCCAGAATTTAAGTAAAAAAGACGCTGCATTCTGTTTTTGTGGAATGCAGCGCCTTTTTGTATCAATAAGGGATCAAAGTATCGCTTGTTCATTCTATCAAATTTATGCGATAACCAATATAATTATGCAATTAGATGTTGAAAGGAAACAATTGTGAACAATCTAAAATATGTATATTATTTCCCAAATAAATGAATAAATATCTAAATAAAGAAACATTTATGAATAAATTAAAAATTACTTGCATTTATCTCATAAAAATTGTAAGCTATTTGCAATTCATTAATATTACATTCTTATGAATAGTTGTGAGGCGATTAGATGCAGGTAGCATTAGTAGGAATAACCGGATACGCAGGGATGGTTTTATACCAACTCTTACAGAAACATTCAGGAGTCACTAAGATCAATCCTTATGATCATAAATTAACCGCACCCAGCGAATTGAATCAGGTGGTCCCGATCTTTAATGAGGATCAGACAGAAGTCCTGCCATATGACGATGAGGCCATTATTCAAAAGAATGACGTCGTATTTTTCGCAACGTCAGCTGGGGTAACCTCAAAGGTTGCGCCAAAATACATGGCAGCTCACTTTCCAGTGATCGATTTATCTGGCGACATGCGACTGGCAAGTGAAGCCCAATATACTAAGTGGTATCACAAACCAGCGGCACCGGCAAAATTCCTGCGGCAAACCCACTATGGTCTCGCAGACTTTCAATCCGCAAAGGGACAAACCTACATCGCTAATCCCGGTTGTTATGCCACCGCAACGTTACTTGGCTTGGCGCCACTCGTCCAGAACAACTTGATCGAGCCGGAAAGCATTATTGTCGATGCTAAATCGGGAACCACCGGGGCAGGGAACCCCCCCCACGCAATCACGCATTTCACTCAAGTAGATGAAAACTTACAAATTTATAAGCCCAATCAGCATCAGCACATTCCAGAAATCATGCAGGAGTTGCGAAGTTGGAATGACCAAGTGCCTGCAATTCAGTTTATGACAACCTTGGTGCCGATTAACCGTGGGATCATGAGCACGATTTACGCCAAGGTAAAAGCTGGGATCAACGAGGATCAATTGACAAGCGCGTTTAAGGAGACATACACAAATAAACATTTCGTTCAGTACACCGGCACGCAACTACCAGATATCAAACAAGTTGTTGGGACGAACAATTGTAATGTCGGCTTTGTTTATAACCCAGTGACTCATACCATTACCGTGGACAGTGTCATCGACAACCTCCTAAAAGGGGCTGCAGGCCAGGCGGTTCAAAATTTTAATCAACTATTTAACTATAAAGAAACTGAAGGTTTGGAATTACAAACGTTCCTGCCTTAATTAAAGGAGATCGATAGGATGCAAATGACGAGTGAAGATTCAATTAACATAACCGCCTTTACATGGCCAGCCGGATTCGATTCTGATTCAATCCACGCAGGTTTAAAGGAAGAGCAGGACGATATGGGCTGGATTTACTCCAAAGTTCCGGCCAGTGCTGCAGGTGTTTATACGACCAATCAATTTCAGGCAGCCCCAACGAAACTGACCAAGCAAACGATCAATTTAAAACATCAACTGCAGGCAGTCGTGATGAATAGTGGTAATGCCAATTCTTGCAATGGCGCCCAGGGTCAAACCGATGCCCTCAAGATGCAGGCGTTGGCTGCCGATAAGCTCAAAATTGGAAAAGACTTGGTCGCGGTTGCCTCAACCGGTGTGATTGGTGAGCCGCTGCCGATGGATCAGATTGAGGCTGGTATTAGCCAACTTCATTTATCACAATCTGCAGGGATTACCAAGGCCATTTTGACCACTGATACCCATCCCAAAACAATTACCGTGAAGTGTTTAATTGATAATCAACCGGTGACCTTAACTGGATTTTGCAAAGGATCAGGGATGATTCATCCCAACATGGCAACGATGCTCGGATTTGTGACGACTGACGCCGCAATTGATGGTCAGCAACTGCAATCAATGCTCAGCACGACCGTTGATGAGACTTTCAATCAAATCACTGTTGATGGCGATACGTCGACCAACGACATGGTGATGGTCATGGCCAATGGGGTGGCAAGCAACGAGCCGCTGACTGAATCCAGTGAAGACTATCCGACCTTTGTGAAGGAGTTCAAGTTGGTTCTCACTCATCTGGCCCAAGAAATTGCCGGGGACGGTGAAGGCGCCTCTAAATTAGTCGAAGTCAATGTGACCGGCGCGTTTAATCATCTTGAAGGCCAACAGGTTGCCAAAACAATTGTTGGCTCCAACTTGGTCAAGGCAATGATTTTTGGCGCTGATGCTAACTGGGGTCGGGTGATGCAGGCAATTGGCCAAACAACCGCTCACGTCGACATTGACGGGGTCAGTGTTTCAATCAATGGCATGCAGATGGTGGCAAATAGTACCGCCACTGGGATTGAAGATGCAAAAGTTTCCGCCAGTTTGAAAAACAGCAAGGTTGTCATTGACGTTGACTTGAATGCCGGGTCTGCCGAAGGAACCGCCTGGGGCTGTGACCTGACTTATAAGTACGTTCAAATTAATGCATCGTATCGAAGCTAGAAGGTGATTGGATGACTCAAACGATTGTAATTAAAATCGGCGGCAATGCCACAAATAATTTGTCAGAAACGTTTTATCAACAGTTAGCCGACTGGCATCAGGCTGGCAAACAAATCTTGATTGTTCATGGTGGTGGCCCCCAAATTTCGGAATGGAGCACCAAACTTCATTTACCCGTCAGCAAAATTAATGGGATTCGGGTGACCGGACCAGAAACTTTAAAGGTCACTCAAGCCGTGCTGTTGGGGCTTGTTCAGCCATTGCTATGCCAGCACCTGGCTAATCATCATTTGCCTGCGATGAGTTTGAATGCTGCGGGGGTCCCCGCCATTCAAGGTGACTATCTTGACCAGGCAGTCTACGGCGAAGTCGGTCAAGTGACCGGGGTTAACCGCAATTACATAAATCAAGTCTTGGATCGGAAAATCGGCGTCTGTGCTCCTTTGGCAGTGGCAGAAAACGGCAAGCTGCTTAACGTGAATGGTGATGTTGCTGCGGCCGGAATTGCCCGTTTACTTGGTGCTGAGAAGCTCGTATTACTCACAGATGTTCCGGGCGTCATCGTGGCCGACCACGTTGTTGACCAATTGACCCAGACCACCGCTAAGCGTTTATTTAAAGCTAAAGTGATCAAGGCGGGCATGCAGCCTAAGATTACCGCCGCATTTGATGCCCTCAAAAATGGCGTGAAAGAAGTCGCCATCACCAATGAATTGAAATATTCTGGGACCAGTTTGACAAAGCAGGTTACAATTTAAAGGAGACAATTAATCATGGAAAATATTTTTCCTACGTATCAACAATATCCAATAGAAATCGTTGCCGGTCACGACTGGCACTTGACTGATGATAAGGGTAAGACTTATCTGGATTTCACCAGTGGCATCGGCGTTTGCAGTTTTGGCTACAGCAATTCGCTAATCAAGCAACAGGTGACTGATCAATTGGGCAAAATTTGGCACACGTCGAATTTGTATCCGAGTGCTTTACAGGACGAGGTGGCCAAGCAATTGTGTCCGCAAGGGATGCTGGCCTTCTTTTGTAACTCCGGCACTGAATCGAATGAAGCGGCGTTTAAGCTGGCTCGTAAGTATACTGGCAAAAGTAACGTGCTGGCGTTTAATAATGGGTTTCACGGGCGCACGTTTGGATCGATGTCATTAACTGGCAATCCTTCGATTCAGGCAGGCTTTGCGCCCATGGTTCCGGGGATCTCCTTTGCGGACTACAACGATTCCTACGCGATCGACCAAATTACAGACGAGTTTGCTGCGGTTATCTTGGAAGTGATTCAAGGTGAAGGTGGCATCAACTCTGGCAATGCTGACTGGCTGCACGCGGTATCAGAAAAGTGCCATCAGACAGGTGTTCTGTTGATCATCGATGAAGTCCAAACAGGGATTGGGCGAACGGGCACTAAATTTGCCTATGAACAATTTGACATGGATCCGGATATTATTACCAGTGCCAAGGCTTTGGGAAATGGGCTGCCAATTGGCGCGATGCTTGGCAAGCAGAAGTTAGCGAGTGCATTTGGGCCGGGAACTCACGGCACGACATTTGGTGGCAACAAGTTGGCCTTATCTGCTGCCAAAGCCGTCTTGACCCAGTTAACCCCAGAATTTTTGACTCAAGTTCAGCAAAAGAGCCAAGTCGTGTTCAAGGCAATCCAAAAGCGTGTTGGACCATTGCCAGTTGTTGCCAGCGTCAGTGGAAAGGGTTTAATGATCGGGATTCATTTGAGTGATGACGTGAAAGTCGCCACGGTGATTGCTAAATTGCAGGCGGCAGGGATGCTGACGTTGCCGGCTAATCATAATACCTTGAGATTGTTGCCACCGCTGGTGATGAGTGAAGCAGACCTGCTGGCAGGAATTGCCAAAATTGCTCAAGTTCTGAAGAATATGAGTGCCACAGTTAAGGCGCAGGTTTAATAGCGGTTGACCGAGATTGGAGAGCAAATTAAAAGAGTGGTCCGAAAAACCATTCCAGCCATCAGAAGCTGGGACTGCTTTTCGGACCACTCTGTTGTATTGCTGACGTGCCAGGCTAAATAAAGGAAGTCTAAGAATCGATTGTTTAATTACTTGACCCCAAAATATGGCACATTAATCTGTTCTTTGACACTTACTTATATTTAACTGCTGTCCCATAAGCCGCAACCGACTGCATATCTGCGCCAATTGAACCAGAGTCAAACCGCATCATGACGACTGCGTCCGCACCCATTTTCTTGGCATTATCTTCTAGTCGTTGGACCGAAATGTTGCGGGCCTCATCAAGCATTTTGGTATAATCCTTGATTTCGCCACCAACGATATTTTTCAAACCAGCGCCGATGTTTCTAACAACGTTTTTTGATTGGGTGGTGAGGCCAAATACCTCGCCGATCACGTCGTATTCTTTGCCGGGAATGTGTTCAGTTGTTGTAATGATAAAATTGTCACTTGCCATGATGATCTCCACCTTTGTCAGAATAGGTACACTTTAAGTATATCGAAAGGCCGGTTGTTGGCAAGCAAAAGGTAGAAAGATCATCCTTAGTGCCCAGTATTGTGGAATAGCGTGTTTACGTTGTCAAACCGACTATTTCCGACCAATCTCGGCCGCTTAAGCAAAACAAGCAGGGCATCTAAAACCAGATGCCCTGCTTGTTCCAATTGAATCTGGGATGAAACTGCTTTTCACCCCGATCTCGTCGTTAAACGCTAAGATCGAAACCGCAGCGACTTAACCCCTGCATCGTGAAGACGCTAATGTGGTTTAGAAAGACTGTCATCACTCTGCAGTCATATTATAACGTGGGTCAAATTGCTTTACAAAAATGATCAACTATTTGGCTTCTTTGGCTTGAGCTGCCTGGGCGAGGATATTTAAGTAATTAAACGGGCGATCAAATTGAGGCTGGAATAGCATGTCGACCATCGCCAAGTCATCGATTGTGTTCTTATTTTGGATGCAAACTGACAGCGTATTTGCAGACTGGGAGACATCGTGTGTACTTAATAAGGAACCACCAAGAATTTTGCGGGACACGGGATCATAGACTAAAGACATCAAGACCGGTTCAGTGCTGGGCATGAATTCCGGCCGGTAGTTATCTTTAACAATGATTTCATGCGCGTTCATTCCTCGCTGAGTTGCGGCAGCCATCGTCATACCAGTTGAAACAATGGTTTTGTCGTACAATTTGAGCCCGGATGATGACTGGGTGCCCATATATTTGACAGTTGGTTTAACGATATTTTTGCCAACCAGGATTCCTTGGCGAACGGCATTGGTTGCCAGGGGAACGTAGGAGAGGCTATGAGTGGGATTATAATGGACGGCCGCGCTATCACCGGCCGCAAAAATATCCGGATCGGATGTCTGCATGTAGTCGTTGGTAATGAGGGCGCCGTTTTCGGTCATTGCCAACTCACCTTTGAACAAAGCGGTATTTGGTCGGAAACCAACGGACATCACAATCAGATCGGTCTCGTAGGTCCCTTTGGTTGTTTTGATCGTCACGGGGCCATTACCAGAGATCTCTTTGACCTGTTGATCCAGGCCAAGAGTCACGCCGTGATCAGCAAAGTCGCTCTCCACGATGCTTGTAAACGCATCGTCAAAATACTTGCTCATTACCCGGTCAGCCCCATCGAGTAATGTGACTTCATGGCCGGTGGTGCTATATGCCTCAGCCAATTCAGCACCAATGTAGCCACCACCAATGATTGTGATTCGTTTCTTTGAAGGAGCGGTTTCAAATAATTTTTTTGCATGATTCCAGTTCTTGCAAAGATAGACATTTGGGTTATCGACCCCCTTAATTGGGGGGATAACTGGCCATGAGCCAGAGGTGACAACTAATTTATCATAAGAATCTTCGAAGGTTTGATTCGTTTCTAAATTGGTGACAGTGATTGTTTTTTGACGTGGCGCCACTTTGGTTACTTCGTGGTTCATTTTGACGGTCGCCCCCAGCTTACTCAGTTCATCTGGACTTGAATAAAAGAGGCCTTGGGGGTCTTTAACTTGGCCGCCCAGATAAAGGGCAATCCCACAAGATAGAAATGAAATATTGTCATTTTTCTCGTATACCGTCACTTGAGCATCCGGATTTTCTGATAGAATAGTCTTGATAGCGAAGGTACCAGCATGTGTACAACCAATAACCGCGATTTTCATGATGATTTCCCCTTTGGTAGTTATAAAAGCACAAATTATATTTGTACCTTAATACTACAAGGATTGAAAACGATGTCAATGTCGAATTCATGGGAATTGAAGCTGAAATATGAGCGGCTTTGAGGTGGTACTCTTATCGGTTGTTATCCTGCTTAAAATATTGAATTTTAATCATCGAAAAGTGATTGAGAATAAGCGTATCAATTGGATTGGGATTGAACTTTAATGTGACCCAAAATGTCTTAGAATGGTTAATTCTGACAGGGTAGTAGGCATAGTTTTGATAACCTTGATTGTCGGCCGTAAATTTCAGGGTAATGTGATTTGCATCTTTTAAAAAGTGGTAGGTATGTTTATCAGGTAGATTGCAAATTTAATCCGAATTTTTGGACAAATTTGTCAGCATAACCTGATACGGTGTTTGCCAGTCGAGTATTTT
>NZ_JAHPPD010000025.1 GCF_019061365.1 Lentilactobacillus dabitei | reverse complement strand
TAAGAATAGGTCTTCATGGCCTTTCATGTCTAGTCTGAAAGGTCTAGTTGATTAGTGTTGCACTTGAATTTTAAACTGGGCTCCTTTTTTAATTCATTTATTTACTCATCTTACAGATTTGATTCATTTAATTTTGACACATCAACGCGACGCCACCGGCATGCCGATAGTGGACGATAATTTGTAACATGCTGCAGGCCTCCTTTTATTTCAGTCGACAAAAAAATCCCTGCTCAGATTTCTCCGAACAGGGACGATTACCGCGGTACCACCCAGTATTATCACCACAATTGCGCATGGTGACCTCAAAGACACACCCAAAAAGGTATATCCGGAGTCGTATCGCACTCCACCCGTGTGTTAAGCTTTCACTTGCCACATGACTACGAGCTCATCTTCACTAATCGATCGAATCCGCCTTCTCATCAACTGACGGTCTCTTTTAATTCTAATAAATTAGCTACTCTTCTCATCAACGTCTAACTTTTAAGTTATGTTAAATCCTAATACAGGCCGTTAAGCTTGTCAATGTATTTTTTGAAAATGGAATGGAAGCAGTCACTCATATTAAGCGGTCCTATCCGAATAGTTGCTTTGAAAGATTACCAAACTACTAAAGCAAATTAACGCTGCCATCACCAAGATTCAAAAGGACGGCACGGCCAAGAAAGTCAGTGAAAAGTACTTTGGTGAGAACTATATTCCGAAATAATCAAGAAAATAAAAATCATCCCTATTCAGAAATGAGTAGAGATGATTTTTTATGTGCTTTTGAATTTAATTTGAATCAGCTCGACTTCTCAGCACTAGCGATACTCAGTGTTAGTTGGCAACTGGAGAAGCAGCTGTCAAGCCAGCCAACATAATCCAGCCGTTGGCAACCGTATAGGCAGGGTCGGTGGCAACAATATGAACCCAAGTGTCCCCTTCACGAGTCCGAGTTCCGATCTGGTCGATGTGGAAGCGGGCATCGCCATAAGTTGTCGTGTTATCAACTTGGCGATCGTCGTGGTTCAACGTGTATTGCGTGAAGTGAGGTTGTGAATAGGTTGCGGATTTGCCATCGTTGGCAATGCCGGGATTGGCAATCCGATACAAGGTAGTCTTCTGACTGTCGGTCAAAGTGCCTTCGGTGAAGGTCGTGTAACTTTCAAGACCACCGCCAAATGATTGAGTACTCTTACCGCCGTATACCCAGCCGCGGTAATTTCCATCAAATGAGATCACTTTGTAATAAACGGACCCTTTGCTGGTTTTGGCAACCCGATATGCTCGCAAGTTGTCCTTAGAGTTAGTTGAGTTGGCAATCGCCTTAACGGTCGTCTTAGTGGCAACGACGCGGGCACCCTTCAACGTTCCAACTTTGTTATAGAGGGCGTTAGTCCCGGTAAAGTTGACATTCCGATTATAAGGATTGGTGTCCAATACCCGATTCATCGTAATGTGGGGATAAGTCTTCTTGGCACTAGCACTGGCGTTAGTCGTTGTAACAGCGGTAAATAATCCAAGAGCTGCAAGTGAAACGAAAAGTGATTTCTGAATAGTTTCCTTCATATGTAATTCCTCCGTAAAAAATAGTGAGCAGATCCAAGCGGTTAGAAGTCGGAGTGTAAGTCGCCTTAAGCGGAAATTCCGGGTTGGGGAATTTTTGCTTGAGGTGCTTACATGCAGATCCCTGCTTTGAAAAGCTGTCCTAAAATAGTGAGCACATCCAAGCACTCAAAAACAATAACCCAAATAATAATTCCACATGCTTATAATTATAAGCCTTTAGGAACCATTGTTTAAGGGCAATTCAGACGCAAACGTATTAAATTAGTGTGACAAATTAAGCCACAATTAAAAAGCTTCCCGAATTCATGAATGTCCTTAAATGGACAATACAATTCGAAAAGCTTATTTGTTAATCTAATTGGATTACTTTTACAGTGGCTTCCGGTTCATTAGCGGTTATTGGATAGTCCACAAAATTTGGTTGCCCATCTGCCAAGTCATAGCCTTCCGGAACATCCACATAGTAGCGGCCGGATTTGGCAGCATGCTGGTCATCACTCACATATCTTCCGACTTCCTTGCCACTCGCTTGATCCACATAGCTGACGGTTAACTTCGGCCAAATATTAAGCGTGCCAATTGCTGGCAAGCAATCATAAAAAGCCAGGTCCAAGTTGGCTTTCTTGAGGGCCTCCAAGCCCTTCTGTGCCAGCTGGAGATCATGCTTGCCTGCATTAGCAGTAACGCCTGCTAAATAATCTGCAGCAACTTCATAGGTATGAATTTCACCACGAACTTTTTTCCAATCACTGGGCACATTAAAAATTGCCGGGACGTATACCCGGAAACTGGCTGGCGCTGCGCCATTCCAAGTGAAGCTTTGATAATGAACCCGCAATTGATCAGTTGCAACATTTTGACGATAAATCACCTTAAAGTCATTTTTTTCTTTGTCGATCTCAAATACCCCCTCAACTTGATCCGCCACTGCTGTGTAGCCAGTAAACTCAGGTGGCTGGAATCGTAATCTGCTCCCAGTTGTGCCGACAATCAGTTTAGACTTGCCCAGCTGATAACCGTGCACGTCCACAAAGTGAATGGTTGCGTGGCGTGGCTGGGTGATGTTGCGTAACGTTGGCCGACCCGCAAATAGATCATCGCTAATCCAAGAACTATATTCACCATTGTATGCGCGTTGCCTACTCGTTGCCAACCAATTTTTATTATTTTTCAAATCAACGGATTGTATTAATTGCATATTCATAGTCTCTTCCCCCAAAGTGAGCGTAGTAAAGCGGTTAGAAGTCGGAGTGTAAGTCTCCTCTGAGGAAAATTCCTGTTCTTGGAATTTTTCTTAGAGGTGCTTACACGCAGACTTCTGCTTTACGGAGCTGTCCTAAAATAAAGTGAGCGGATCCAAGCGGTTAGAGATCGGAGGGTAAGTCTCCTCGAACGGAAATTCCGGTTTTTGGAATTTTTGTTTGAGGTGCTTACATGCAGATCTCTGCTTGGAGGAGCTGTCCTAAGAAAAGTGAGCAGAGTAAAGCGGTTAGAAACTGGAGCCTAGGTCTCCTTCTGCAGAAACCCCCGTTTCTGGGATTTTTGCAGAAGGTGCTTAGGTGGAAGTTTCTGCTTTACGGAGCTGTCCTAAACCCATTCAAGCGACTAGCAGTCAAGCCGTCCATTTCACAATGATTTGCGCCCCCGCACGGAAACATTCTAAAATCAACATGTTTTTGATTACTAAGATATTATCCTATATTTATGAATTTTCGGCAATTTATTTGCCTGCAATTCTGTCCCTCGAACAAAACAAAAACACCCTCACCTTCACATCAAGTAGGAAATCTCTTCTTATCCCACTTCATGTTAACTGCAAGCGTGTTTGTATAGGCCTAAAAGTATAGGCCTAAAGTTTTCAAATACCCACTCAGCCAGACCTGTAGTTGATTGACCCTGACTTCGGTACTATTTCTTCTGGTTCATCAATTGGCGCATCGGAAGTTGCAAATGTTGAGCTTGATGATCAATCCCGTGCTTCAGCCCTCTGCAGTAATTCTGCTTTGATCTGGGGTTCCATCTTCTCGTATTTAAAATAGAATACCATGATCAAGCCCACGATAGCATAAATAATAACTGGTAACCAAATGAAACAAAAACTAATAGCTGCAGACGCATGGGCAGTTTGTTGTTGGTGAGCAACAAAACCGGCGGCATCGAGAATCTTAGACGGAATAAAGCTACCGAAGCCTGATCCCAACTGAATACAGAAGGCACTCCCGACAGCAGTTAGAAAGCCAGCTGCCCGAATGCCGCTCTTCCACTCGCCATAGTCCACGGTATCTGCCAGCATTGCAAACGGCATCGACATCGCCAAAGCTGAACCGAGCACGCCAACACACCATGAAACGATGACCAAGGCAAAGTTACCACCAACCATGGCCATCATTGCCTGACCAACCGCACCAATCGCCAAACCGATCAACATTGTGGCCGTCTTGTTGGTTATTTTGACAATGAATGGAATTGAGATACTTGAGATAACCCCGAGGACTTGAAGACCATTGAAAACAGCTGCTAATTCTGGATTACCAAGGTTATATTTGGCATAATAAGTTGAAAAGCTGTTCCGATCAGATTGAGCAATCCAAAAAATCGAAAACGATACCACCAATAAGAACCAAGGAATGTTGCCAACGGTGGCTTTCATACTTTGCTTCAATGAAATCGATTTGGTGCTCACCGGAACCCGCTCGCGCATATTTTTGAAAGCGGTCAACAGTAGGATCACTGCTGCGACACCAAACAAGGCAATCGTAATCATGAAGCCAACTTTGTCATTGCCTTTGCCTAAGATGGCAACCAGCGGCAAAGTAAACGTACTGGTTACAAAGGAACCGATGAGGCTGCCAACCATCCGAAATGAGTTGGCACCAATCCGTTCGCTGGCGTTTAATGTCAAGTTGGGTAAAACGGCTGAAATCGTCGTTTGAATCCCCGTGTAAATGACCCCGGCAGCCAGGATGTAGGTGATCCCGGCGTACAATAGCTTAGCGGTGCCACTTAAATTAGGCGCTGTAAATGCTAAAAAGGTGGTCACAGCAAACGGAACCGCCAACCACAGAAAATACGGTCGGCTTTGCCCCCACTTGGTATGGGTGTGATCCACGATCGAGCCCCAAAAAATCGCACTGACTGCATCCACGATACAGGCCAGTAAAATAATCATACCGGCACTGGAAACCGGGATGCCAAAAACGTCAGTGTAAAAGTATAAAATATAGCTGGACATGCTGACATATAACAAATTACCCGCCATGTCCGTAAATGCATAGCTAACTTTCTCAAAGACTGGTAATTTAGCGTTCGCATCATCTTTCTCTTCAGTAAGTTCCATTAAAGAATCCTCCATTCAACGATATAAATCGCTGAGTTTTTGTACCATAAAAATATAAATATTATAAATCCGATTTCAAAATGTTTCAACCGCTTGTCGCTCGGGAAGCCCTTGTTCGAGTAACATTGGGCCCGATTACTAGGGATTTGTAAGCAATGAAACCATTTTGTGATTTTTACAGTGAATTAGCTAAAACCTTTTGACCAGTTGGCCCGAAAAGTCGTCAGGGTCATTTGCTTGCGAGGTGATTGAAGGCATCAAAATAAGAGTGGCTCGCCAACACGCTAAACGTTGATGAGCCACTCTTATTTTGACTTTAAATCAATGATTATCTCAGGTTAAACTGATCAACTTGCTTTCTTAACTCACGGGTAATTGTCGGCGTCGATCCACAACAGCTTCCAATCAATTGAACCCCGCGATTCAACATTTCGCCCATTTCTGCCGCGAAAGTCGTTGATTGAATGAGTTGGGCCGGATTTTCAGTCTCATCGATCGGGATCCCAGTATTCGGTTGAACAATCACTGGCCCCCGACTTGCCATCAGCACTTCTTCCAACAGTTGCATAGTTGGAACAGGACCAAAGCCACAATTCAGACCCAAAGCGTTGACCGGCAACCTTTGTAAAAATTGGGTGACCGTTTTGGCATCTTCGCCGGTTGGAAGTCGCCCATTTGATTGAAAGCTGAAGGTGACGGCGACTGGCAACCGGGTATTTTCTCGACCGGCCTTCACCGCCAATTGCGCTTCCTGAAGGTCGGTCATTGTTTCAATCAAAATGAAATCAACCTGCCCCTTCTCCGCCAATCGGGCTTGTTGTTTGAATAAATCGGCTTGTTGACTGGGCGTTAGTTGCGCACAGGGATCGTTCACTGGTCCCATATCGTAAGCCACCCATTTGGGATGAACAGACTTAGCGAGCTTAATTCCAGCTGCGATCACTTGGGCCACTTGAGCAGGCGTGAATTCGGTTTGGTGTAATTGAAACGTATTGGTGGTGACAATATCACACCCGGCAGCCACGTAGGCTTGATGAATTTGTTGCACCAACTCAGGGTGTGACAGATTAGCAAGGGTGACTGGTTGCTCAATTGTCGGTGCCGCACCTAGAAGCATCGTCCCCATCGCACCGTCAAATAACAGCGGTGATTTCAGTTGATTGAAATGAAGCACCATTTAGAATTCACTCCCAATTTAGAGTCAGTAGCCACTTTTTTCGGATTCAAAATTAATATTAACACATTTATTAACATAAAAAATCCTCGACGTTTTACCATCGGGGATCATTGAATTATTCGCTTTAGTAGTTACCTTGAATCACTAGTTTCTTATTTCCTGTTACATAATGACCATTACTCAATTGATAACGAGTGGTCAAATTGTGCTTAACGATCTTCTTAACTGTTAAACGAGTACCCTTCTTAAAGTGCTTAGACTTCTGAGTCAAGTTGGCATTCTTATATTTGTATATCATTTGTAAATAGCGTTAAATTATATCATTGCTTTTTTATTAAAAAATATGAACAATATATGCCAACAGTTTGTTTTCAAATCTCCTGAAATCTTTGATATGTCCGCATCAGATAAACAAAGAAAAGCATCTGGTTGCTATGCCAAATGCTCTATCTTAAAATTATTTAACTACTTCTGTATACTCACCATTAGCCGTCACATACCCACCAGTAACTTGGTAACGTTTAACCCCAAAGGTTGTCATCAAATATGGATGTGAGTATTCCCAGCTCCTTACTTTTAAAACGGTCCCTTTCTTGACCTTACTCAATCGCTTACCAAAGTTAGCATTATTATAACGATAGATTATTTTCTTAACCTTGATCTGTTTAGGCTGTTTTTGTTTACCAGTCGTAACTAACTTTCGATTACCAGTAATATAGCGACCATTACTTAAGCGATACCTGGTTGTTAGGTTGTGTTTAACGAAGCTCTCCACTTTCAATTGGCTACCCTGTTTAAAGTTTTGGATCTTGCCAGTCAAATTCTTATTCTTATAAGAATTGACCCCCTTCGGATTAATCACAGTTAAGGTTTGATGCTCACTACGATAGTAAACTGGTCGAACATAACTCCAATCAGCCGTGATATATCCCTTCTTGCCAGCAGTCTTGCTATGATGGTTCACATCCCGAACTTGATAGCGGAGACGCCCATTATTCGAATACATGTGCCCAGTTACAACAAACATCGGCCGGTTAATCCGTGGCTTCTTGGTATATGAAGCTATGCGTTGGCCCTTATTGAACGAAGCATCCTTGTATAAGTAGACTTTCTTCAATGAATAGACTGCCTGCCCTACGTCAGCTATCTTTCTATCAAATTCTTTCTCAGGAACAACCTTATCTTGGTCTGGTTGGACAGACGGGGTAATTGGCGTCGACGAGCTGAATTGTGAGGAACTAGCAGCTGAACTACTACTTGGAGTCACTGGCGTGCTGGAACCGGAAGAGGATGAAGCGAGTGAAAACCGATAGACAGCTTCAACGCCGGTAGAAGAAGCGCCATGGGCATTAACCCTTAAATCAATTGTTTTTGCGCCCTGAGGAATATTGTTAACCACAAGATTATTCATATCTAAAAGTTGCTTTTTTAATAAGGCTTCATACTGATCTACTGTATATCCATCCTCACGTATATAATCAGTAAGGAAGCTCCATTTAACTGGGTCACTCTTTATCAGTGCTACTCTTTGTAAGCCTTCACGGGCTTCGTTACTATCAGCTAGCTGTGCCCATCCATTTTTCGAATAATCAAGAGGAATAGACCTTGGATTTGGATCCTCAAAATGATTGCCTGATTGCATCGTTGCAGACTTCAAATAAAATCTACTTCCTTCATCAAATTGATTCGCATTTTGCCACATATAGGGAGTTCCATAATTAAAAAGTGAGTAAATTCGATCATAGGGAACAATGGCAGTCCTCTTCTCGTTAACCGTCAAAGTGGGCATTTTTACGTCTGGATCAACCTTCTGGTATGGTGCCTCCATCCAAAGATATCCTGAATCACCAGCTTGATTGTCACTACTGTAATCAGAAATGTGATTATTACTTAGATCTAGTGAAATAACTTTCGCAGACCCTCCACCCTTACTTGGGGCAGGAGCATTCTTAATCACCATCATCAAATCCTTAAAATCCTGGCTATTGAGATCATCATTTGCCAATGTTAATTGGCTTATGAAACGATCAGAAAAGCTATTGCCAGAATAGGCGGGTAGCTTATCAAAGAGTGGCGCAAGTACTTCAGTGATATGTCCAGACAACCCCGTTTGATTTGAAATAATCAGATCACCGGATCGAATTGCTTCAGCATTATCTAACAACACCTGTTTCATTTGTTCAGGTGCCACCGGCTTGTCAATTACTGCTTGTGCATGACCAAATTCATCATGTTGAATTATATTTTCACTCTCCGCATAAACAGATCGTGGAATCACAGGATCTACCAAAGTTGTAATCCCACCTACCAATCCCAGTGTTAGCCCAAGCAGTGCTGAAAGTCTTTTATACTTCATCATAACTTCCCCCTTTAACCCATTCGTACTAATTCCGAATAAAAGTATATCGTGGATCAACTAAGATGTGGGGAATTTTGACTGGGAATTTGGAATTGCTTACATAAAAAAATTTGATTTATATAGTTATAGAAGCGTCTGAATCACCTTTGCTTGTAGTATAATTTCACAATCTGTCCAGCAACGTGCCGCTTTCCTGCTCGACAACCAACGCTGCCAGCTCATTCGCTTTGGTAACCGCTGATCTGGTCGACAATCCCTGGATCAGGCCAGCAATCAAGCCACCGCAGAACGTATCTCCTGCGCCAAGAGTATTCACCACTTTTGCCTGAACCGGTGCGATGATTCCCGAGTCATCCCCGGCCAAGAAATACGCGCCCCGTTCGCCTAAGGTTACGATAACCGGTGCCTGGGTCTTGGAGAAAATTTGGCGGCACTTAACTTCTAATGAGGACTGGCCCGGAATGATTGCGTTAATCTCGTCCTCATTGCAGTGAATCAATACGCCGAGTGACAATAATCGTTTAATCGTTGCTTGGGGAATATATTGAATTCTCGGTGACACATCGAAAACCACTAACGTTTCCGGTTTCCGGTTCGCTAATGCCTGCAAAATAACATCAGCTGCCTGCTCAGCTTCCATTTCATAGCCGCTAATGTAGAAGTAATCGTAATCAGTAATATTGATCTGCCTGAACCAGGCATCCTGCCAAAGTTGTTCAATTCCGTTAACCGTCAAGAAACTTCGTTCACCGTTTGGTTCAACAAACGAAATATCCCAGCCGTTATCGGCCCCACTCACGCTCAATTGAACGGGAATCTTTCGGCGAGCCATTTCCAGGCGGACCACCTCAGCATACTGACCTTCGCCGACTGGCACAAATAAATCAGCCGACTCGCCAGCATATTTAACCGCCCCATAGACATTAAATGCCGAACCACCGACAATGTTGCCATGAAACTGGCCACTCACATCCTCGCCGGTAGTCGGCAGCTTGGGAACAGCCATTAAGACATCCACAAAGGCCGCGCCAATAATCAACGATCGCGTCATTTAAGCCACCTTCTTATTTGGAACCGCTACTTTCCACAGTAACATGCAAATAATGGCAATTATTGCGGAAACAAACACCCCTAAACTATTATTCCGAAAAATACCGTGCGCAAATGGGCCGTTCCAGATAGCGTTATTGGTAAACAAGAAACCGGTGACCGTGGCAATCACCCAGGAAACGATTCCGCGCCAGTTGTAATGGGTCTTGGAATCGTTTTTCAGTAAGCTGACATCGTAGCCGGCAGCACGAAACATCACGCTATCACACAGAAAAATGGCTACCCAACTTGCCAAGCAAATAACTAAGAAGTTTAGGAACAGTTCGAAGTTACTCAAGAAATTACCGGAAATAAATAGCACATAAATCGGAATTGCGATGACAATTAGCCCATGAATCATTAATGATGTTCGTTGGGTAACATTGATCCCAATCGTGGCCAGATTGATTCGAGCTGACCGAAACGAAATAATACACTGCGGAATTAAACCGCCTGCAGCAGCTAAGAAGTAGATCGGTCCAATCCAGGTTGGCAGTGCTGAATACATCACGCCAAATGGATCACCGGTCGTTGCCAGCGACGGTTCAATCGTGCTCAACAGAACGCCACCAGCCATCAAAACAAATAGTGGCACCGCGCCACCCATGGTTGTATTCCAAAAAGTGGCTGATGGCCGGGTCTTAGTGGTCACGTATGCGCCCCAATCAGCGGCTGCCATTGACCAGGAAATCCCGGAACCCGCTGCAACAATGCTAACAGCTGGCAAGACACCGGTGATCCAACTACCGGCTGGTAAACTGAAAGCCTCCTGCCACTTTGCTTTAACGAGAAATAAGACCAGAATCAAGATAGTTAAGATCCCGAAGATCCAACTCAGCCAAGTCTGAATCTTCGCCAACGTATCTTCTTTCAAAAGCCCAGACAGGACGACCAGCCCGCCAAACACCGCCAAGGCAATTGCTGTGGTTAACGCTGACTTGGTCACATTGATCACTTTAAACAGTGATACGAGCAGCAAAGTGCCTGTAATGACGTTGACTGCCAACCAGCCCACCATGTTGAGCCAGGCAATCGCGTTAGGAATCTTATTGCCGTGCGTTCCATAAGCGGCTCGGCTTAATTTGAAAGTGGTCACGCCTTCTTTTTGGCCGATCATGGCCACCCAACCGGGAATTGTGAAGGACAATGCTCCAACTAGTGAAGCTATTATTGCTTGAATAAAGGATAAATGATAGCTCACAATCATGGCACCAAAGACAAAGCCCATGATCCCAATGTTGGCCGCAAACCAGTTGTAGAAGAGTTTGCCAGCTGTTAACGTTTTTTGTGCTTCTGGTATCTTAATAATGTTATCGTCCATAATTTTCACCTCAAGTGAGCGGAGTAAAGCGCTTAGGAGTCGAAGGTGCTTACGTGCAGACTCCTGCTTTACGCAGCTGTCCTAACAAGTCAGTAGATCCAAGTTTCTACTTAGAAGAACTAACCCAGAATTAATTAAAGTTCAACATTTCATCTGCATAATTGTTGAGATCATGTTGCGGATTTTTCGTGTCAATCAATTTCATCCAGTCATTTGGGATCGAGTTGGCCCCTTCTTTAGCACCACAAATCGAAGTTGCCATCGCACCAATCGTATCAGTATCACCACCGAGATTGGCACACATCAACGCACATTTTCGAACGTTACGACAATAGTACGCAATCGAAACGGCGGCTGGAATGCTTTCCGAAATCATCGTTCCGGTTCCAATCACGTCATAGATCCGCTGACTGAATTTTTCATCAGCTCCTTCATATTTTTGAGCAATATAAATCCCCAACAGTAGACGATCGTGGGTCTTGGCAGCCCAAGTCGGGGCTCCCAACTTCAGCCCTTCATCATTCGCAGCAAGCGCAAAATCAATGATGTCATCCCAATCCTGATAAGCCATCGCTGCGGTCACCGCTCCGGCAATCATGGATGCCCCACTGATGGCGACATCGCTGGAATGGGTAATCTTAGTGACATCAAAGACTAGTTGCACCAACCGTTTAAGATCAGCGGGTTCAAACAGCGCACCAATCGGGGCAATTCGCATTCCGGCCCCGTTGGTTAAGGCTTGATCAGTAACAGGCCGTGGATCTTTGCCTGCTTTGATCGCGGTCAAGGCCGCCTTACTGCTGGGTCCAAGAATATTATTTTTCCAAGCACCAACGGACTCCGCCCACGTTAGAATGTGCTTCACAAGAATCTGGGCATTGGGTTGCCAATGATTTTCGATAAGTCCATCTAAAATTGCCAACGCTTGATTGGTGTCATCGGTGTACTGCCCTTTCGTGAAGTTCAGGGCAATATCATTGTTTTGTGGCCCATCAAGAAATGTTGTAATCTGATCGTGAAACTGCTGCCGAATTCTTTCAACCGGCCACAATTCCGACGGCATCCCCATTGCATCACCGATCGCCTGTCCATATAGCACCCCAAGAATTTTATCTTTACTACGCAAGTGCATCGCCTCTTTCTAGATATCAGCGTGAAATAAAAGTAGATTGTACTTATATCGGTATCATACAATGCTTTGGCTCAAATGTCTTGAATTTGTACAGATTATTTTATTGCTAACTGAAAAAAGTCTCACTCAATAGCCAAAATAGGTGTTGTGAGTGAGACTCGTTTTTATTGAATATCAAACTACTTTATGATCGTCACGTATGCTGGATTCCCCGTCACATATCCACCAACAACCTGATACCGTTTTGTACCAAAGTTGGTCAATGAATATGGTTTTGAGTAAGTCCATTTTTTGACTTTCAGCACCGTGCCTTTCTTAACTTTGCTGATTCGTTTGCCGAAGTTGGCGTTGTGATAACGATAAATTGTTTTCTTAACCTTGATCCTAGTTGGCTGGTTCAGTTTGCCAGAAATCACCAGTTTCCGGTTTGCAGTCACATAGTTTCCGTTGGTCAATTGATAACGGGTGGTCAGATTGTGCGTCACAAATCCTTTCACCTTCAGCTGGGTGCCCTGCTTGAAGTTCTTAACCTTACCCGTCAGGTTCTTGTTCCGGTATTCGTTCACCCCATTTGGATTAATCACGGTGATGGTTCGATGCAAACTGTGATAATAAACCGGGCGAACATATTTCCAATTAGCCGTGATATAGCCAGTCATCCCGGCAGTTTTACTGTGATGGTTAACATCGCGAACCTTATACCGGTTTGCGCCTGCTTTTGATTTAGCATAAGCCGTTACGACAAACATTGGTCGATTGATTCTTGGTTTTTTGGCATAACTAGTAATCCGTTCAGACTTCTTGAAGTCCTTGTTCTTATATAGATAGATCTTCTTTAAAGCGTAAACAGCTTCGCCCTTCTTGGAAGTCTTGCCATCAGTCGCGTTATCACTTTGATTATCGGTCGTCGTTGAGCCAGAGTCAGGTTGGGTTGTTTCGCTACCTGGTTTTGCATCGGTATCCGGTTTGGTATCCGGTGTCGGGATCGGCTTGACGTCACTCTTGATATACATCAGCTTAACACCCTTTTGGAGATCACCATAGGTTAACTTGGAAATATCATCAATATGCTTCCCATTGAGATCCTCGAAATGACTGAATGCATAACCACTAATGTCCTTCTTAAGTTTCGCAATATCACTGGCAGAAATCTCAGCATCAATTTTACCGGCAACCTTTTCATCAGCAGTATTTGGAATTGCCTTACCCTGGCCGTCTACATAATTTGCAGTAATGGTCACAGTTTGTGGGGAAAAGATCACGGTTCGCTGCTGCAGATCCGCTGTGTAGGTGCCATTAGGTACTACAACGCTCGCCTTTCCACTCTTCAAGTCTTGATAATTACCAGTGCCGCCGATCACCATTTCTTCTTTATAGCCTTTATTTTCATATCGACTTAAGGAATTAGCGGTCTGTGAATCGTTCAGGATATCGAACTTGGAGTTGATTCCCCCAGCCATCAAGTCACCAGGGCCAAGGGTCAGTAGTTCGCCATCACTCTTCAACAATTGATATTGAACTGAAACATTCCCAGTGGTTGCATTAAGGGTGTATGGCACCATGATCCAACCTTCAAAATCGGAATTTGGGTCTTTCCAGTGACTGGATAAGGACCCATAATTATTCTCGAGATCAGGTAAAAAGTTTGTCCAAGTTAATGTGTTAGAATCCACGTTGCCACTGTCTGCTGTGCTTGGGTAAAGAGATGGATAGTTGTTTTTATCTTTGGAAGGATCAAAAGGTTTCACAGGTAAGTTATCGGCTGCTAGATTTTTAATAATAAACGAAGGCGTCGTATATTCTTTAATGCTTGGATTCAACTCCACGGCTTTAAGCAAAATATGTTGATAACTAAAACCATGGCTTAAATCCAAGCCTGGGTTACCACGATTGGTTTCTAGTGGTGACAAGTCAGCAATTTGGTTAAAATTCAATAACAGTTCTGTCAAATCCGGCTTATTGGCCAAAGCCGACACATCATTGATAGACAACATCATCAACTTGACACTTTTTAATTTATTTAAGTTCTTTAATGCACTGATGTCCCAAAGGTTCCCATGGAGGTCTTTTAAGGGGTCCCCATATGCCATCGCTGTAATTCTTGAATCAGGAACGATAGAAATACTCGTTAAGTTGGTTGCATATTGTAATCCTTCCATACTTTTCATGGACATCAGGGTCAGATAATAAAAGGTCGCTTTGCCACCATTCAATTGGAGTGCATCGGTGTTCTTAATGGTAGAGATAGATTTCATATCATCTTTAGTGACTTTGGTTCGCCAATCATTAAAATCTGCATATTTTTCAGTTTCAGACGCAAAATTCCCATAATAAATGAAAGCTTGAAAGGCTTGATCTGGCATCCAGTAATCAACTTGACCGGGCTTATCTGCAGGGATGTTCGCCGCATAATCTGCCCCTTGCCACTTGCCCTGTCCCTGGACTTCGCTGAGCGGTTCGTGCTCGTAGGTATACTGAAGCTTTTGGTTTTTGGGGATATTAAATGTCTCCCGCCTCGGAATTGTTGTCTGATCAGTTGCAGCTTTGGTCACCTTAGTTCCAACGATCGTAAATAAAGTCAGCACCGCAACCGCAGCTAAAATGATCATCACAATTTTGTTCAATACTCGATTCTTTTGGTCAAATCCAATGGGTCTTTTCATCATAACCAACTCCTTTTGGTTGTGAATGCCTGTATTTTATACCTATATTATAATATAATGTTTATCAAATCTATAATTTAACGCCCAAAAATGGGAATAAATAATGCTCCCACGCTGTTGCTCAATCACAATCAGCATGAGAGCGCCATTATTTACTTCTATTGTAGCCCTTTGTACAACTTATAAATAACACCATGATAACCTTTAGTGATTAACACCGGTCGAACTTGCCCCTGGAAGTTTTCCTTACCAACTTTGTAGAGTGCAGAATCTTTATAGGTCGACCCAATCTCTTTCGTCGATACTTTATACCAGCCATTGACCTTCTTAACTTTGGTAACTTTAAACTTATAGTTATCAAATGAATCGTAATTGAACATATGCGTATTCATTCGAGTCTTCGTGAATATGGTGTAACTGAACTTGCCCTTATCCTTCGAAGGATCCAGCCATTTACCCCGCATGCTTTTTGGAACATAGTACTGTTTGGCTTTGGCATCTACCACGGCGCTACCAGATCCAAACATGACGCTACCAAGTGTAAGCGCTGTTGCCCCAACAATTGTTAATTGCTTCATTTTCATCATGAAATTCCCCCAACATAACTATTTGATAATTTAAGTATAACGCAAACAGTTAAAGGGAGCGCCAAATTTCTAAAACCAATAATGCAGCGCCGTCAACGTCAAGCCCATTATCGTCACCGTGGTTCCGATATACCAAATAAGGGCACTCACTTTGGCGCGCTCAATTTTTGTTTCAATCTTGGCGAATTGCGTGTTTTGCTTCTCGAAACGGGTGTTGACTTCTTCAAATCTTGTATCCATCTGCCTTTCGATAGTTTCGAATCGGGTATCCATTCGTTTCTCAACGGTTTCGAATCGGGTATCCATTCGCCTTTCGATGGTTTCAAACTTTAGATCCAAATGCGCCTTTAATAATTCAAACTGATGTGAAATATCAATATTAAGTTCCTTGAGTTCGCCTTTGGTGGCATACTTATCATTATCCATCGGCCCGTCTCCTCCATTTCCATTACCAGCACGACCTTTTCGGCCTAATACATCTTGGTGGAAGTTTTCTCTATTTTCCAAAAGAAACGACCCCCATTCTGACAAACAATCGTCTTTCCGTGGCTGGTTTCTTGGTACAATTCGTTAACCAAAGCATAGCTAATCTCTCCTTTTATTTCAACTGATAGCGCTTTTGACCTTATACTAAATAATTACGAGATTAGCTGGTGGATTTTTTGATCTATTAAGGACATCCGCCAACCTAGATAGGCCTGATCATTTACCAACTCTTCCCAAAACAAAAAAAGCACCCACAATCGAGCGCTCCTGCCTTGGTTCTTCTTCAACTAATTTCGTCCCTGTTCACTCGGATACCTCATCAGCTTAGTTCTAAACATTGATGAAGGGATATAATATTTGTTTTGGGCGATTTGGGAACCATTGACCCCAAACAAATCTTCGGTCATCAGAATCAACAACGGGCTTTTGGGAAACTTTCGCTTAAATGTTGTTAGCGGCCGATCCGATACGGTAATGGTAAGAGCCGAATTGACAACTTTTTGGTAGATATCCTTTTCCAAAAACTGCACAAATTGCTTCTGATCCGTTAAATCTACGTTAAATTCTTCAATGATTTCAGGTAGTACGATCGACAAGTTATTAGCAATATTTCGCTGATTATTTTGATACCAAATATTTAAAGTTAGATACGGCAGGTCATGAACTCCAAACAAGTTATCAGTAAACTCACTCGATTTGTTCTCATGGTAATAAACTTCCCGACCAGTAATTTCGGTGTTTAAGCTTTTGAGAACCGGGCTTTCTAACACTTCAATCCCCTGATACGCATTACCGTCACTTTGCGTCACAAAATGACCCTGGCCATGGATACTCTGAACAACCCCGTCTTCTTTTAATAAAGACAAAGCCGTCCGCAACGTTACCCGACTAATATCAAACTCATCAGCCAAAACTTCTTCTGATGGTAACTTTGAGCCAGGTGGGAATTGCATCTGCTTGATCATTTTTAAGATCTGATTATAAACTTGTACATACTTTGGGGAATGATGCATCATTTTAACATCCTTATTTTAATTTGGGCTGGGTTTCGTTGACTGAACATCCTTTTGAAACTCAATGAAGTTTCCAAACTGTGGCCGGTCAGGCATAATCAGTTGGCCAATCTGGGAAAACTGTTTCTTTCTGACTAAATTAATCATCGGTTGATTGGTGTGATTGGTTAGAACCCGAATCTCTTTAGTATTCGAAGAGATACCCCGGCTCACCACATCATCGATCATTCGGCTAGCAATCCCACACCCAGTTTGTTCAGAGTCAACCATCAATCGCTTGATGAAACACTGGTTACCATGCCTCACTATTGTAACACATGCGTTATTCGCTGATCCGTATAACCATAATGATTGATGACAGATATCAGCCAAAACAACTGCTTCATTTGGATACGCATCATTCCACTGCTGAACACCATTTCGAGCCATTTGCTCCTTAGCATCAACAATCAGCGTCAAAATGTCTTCAACGTCATTTAACGTGGCCAGTCTGCGAGTTATTGTTGGAACTTGAATTGAATTAATGTTGATCACCTTATCTTATTGGAAAATCATGAGTGACATGACGAGCATCATTAACACGCCAAACACCATTGGAACCGATGTCCGTTTAACAATCTGAACCGGGGAGACTTTGGTTGTTCCAGCAACAATTAAGACAACTGCAGCAACTGGGGAGACTGCCCGCAACAGGTTACCAGCTAATTGCATTGGGACGGAAAGGGCAACAGGATCAATACCGGCTGCTTTTGACAACGGAATAATCAATGGAATCATTGCAAAGAGTAATGCCGTGCCACTCCCACTTAATAACACAATCACTGCAGTGAAGACAACCATGATGACTGGCAGAATAATCCCTGAGCCACTCATATTTTTCATTGAATTTTGAACCAAATCAATAATCCCAATTGACGTTAAGCCTTGCACGAACACCTGAGCTGATACCAGTAAGGCCACAATACTCATGACATTTCCCATTCCATTGAAGAAGTGGCTGGTTTCTTTCAATACGCCGGTAAAGTTACTCTTGTAGAGTAATTCAACGACTACTGCAACGACAAAACTAATAATACTGACAACTTGAACACTCAGATTCAGCTTAGTACCAGCTACAATGTTCATGAAGAAGACAATTAGCAACAACACAATTGGTAACAGTGGTAGTAATCCATAAACGAAGCCTTTAAAGCCAGTGTAATTAACTTCAGGGGCATCACTTTTTTCGCTTGCATCCGTATTTTGCGCAAGTTCAGCATCATAACTCAACGTTTCTGGTGATCGCTTATCTTCATGCTTTTGCCAGAAATAATGAATAACGGCAATCGCTAAAATCGTTGGAATTGAAACAATTGCATGGTGCTGGAATACATAATCAGTAACGGGCATATGCAACTGAGCAGCAATTGCGACGTTATCAGAACCAAGTGGCGTTGGAATAATCGTTGCTGAAGTCCCGATAATAGCGGCAGCACTCAATCGGGACATCCCCGCCGTCCGCAAAACTGGGTACAAGGTTGCTAGTAAAATAATCGCTAAGTTGGAAGCACTTGGAATCACCAATGATAGCAGGTTACCAATCAAGAAAACAATTGGGATCAAAAAGTAGACTGATTTAATTTTTGAAATTGGCTTGGTAAGCGCGTGAACAGTCACTTGATTCGCGCCAATATGACTCATATATGCGCTATAGCCACCAAGAATCAAAATAACAAATCCGGGACCAACTAACGTATTAGAGAATTGATCCACAATTGCTTGGAACGGATCAAACGCCGTGGCACCTGTTGTCATCGTTACGACAATTTTCTTTCCCATTATGATAGCAACATACATTAGGACTAGCCCTAGTGACAGTAACGTCATTTTGATATCGTTCTTTTTCAATAACATATAAACCAAGATTCCGACTGCAATTAAGCCGATAATAATTACGAGTATTGTGTTCATGATTAATCTCCCCTAATTAAGGCATTGTTTTGCCAATTTCTTCAACAAACCATTTTTCAAACTTGTCAGTATCGACGTTGACCGCAACGGTTGCATTATCAGGCATATCTAAATAGCCTTTTAAGTCAATTAGCGATGCACCAGCTGTATAGCGGCCCGTCGTTTCAATTTCGACATGAGTTTTGACTTGCTCAAACAATTCTGGTTTAAGAACGAGGGCGACCGCCAATGCATCGTACATATTGAGCCCTTTATTGAAACTACCGCCCCGGTATTTGGAGAACAACTTATAAAACATATCGCCGACCCTACCAAGCGTTTTAATCTTCTCGGAAGTTGTTGGCATGATTTTAGCTTGGCGACCAATTTCCATTGGAGCCACTCGAATCTTTAGGCCACTCGTGAAGACGATCTTGGCAGCTTCCGGATCCGTTGCAAAATTGAATTCGGACAGAACTCCAAAGTTTCCTCTGCCCAGACTGCCACCCATCAAAACAACTTCTTTGATGTTTGCCAGATCATGTGGATATTGATGGATAAACAGTGCAATATCAGTTAACGGGCCAATTCCCATTAAAGTTACTGGCTGATCGCTTGTTGTGACAATTTCGTGCATAGCAGTCGCAGCCGTGACACTGTCATCCACTTTGGTCGTAATTTCAGGAAATGGGTAGCCATCCATCCCTGTCTTACCATGAACCCCACTTGCATCCTTGGCTGGTCGTAACAATGGTTTGTTACTTCCAGGAACAATTCGGATTGGTTTGTTGAAGAACGTTAGTAGCTTTTGTGTGTTCAACGTCGTTTTAGCCAGGCTAACGTTTCCAGAAATTGGACTGATTAATTTAACGTCTAATGCCTCATCAGACGTTGCGATTGCGATTGCAACAGCGTCATCGATCCCGGGATCAGTACTGATAATCACAGGATTTTTTGTTGCTTGTTCTGTCATTTTTATTAACTCCTCACACAAGTTTTATAGTAACCGTTTTCAGATTTTATTATACAACGTTGTATTAAATAATACAACGTTGTATTTAAAAATGAACAATTTTGTCTCCAAATCCGTTTACAAATCAAACTTCACCGATACAAACGAAGGTCCCAGCTATGAACGATAATTGTTCATAGCTGGGGCCTTTGTTTGTTTGTTTTAATGCAGCATCCTATTTTTGTAATTACATCAGATATTAGTCATGGGTTCAATGATTGAATTCCTAACAATCAAATATTATGCATCAGTAATTACCCTCAATGACTTTTCAGGAAATTGCTTGTAATCTTTATCCGCTGTTAAAAAACTGATTTCCATTTATCCCCCCTACTATATTAAATACGTTAATTAACCAACCAAATTTTATATTTCTGACAACAGATACAAAAAAATCAGCATCCAACTTCTGGACACCGATCCGTTTTTACAAACCATTCACTTTTCCTAATCAAACACCCGCGCAATCCCAGCCACATTCGACCGCTGGCCGTTCTTAATCGGCTGAATCATGATCTTCGGTGGCCAGCTCTCAATCACGCGATTATGGCCGAGATAAATCGCCACATGCCAAATGACATGGGTGCCTGGTTGATAGTAGAATACCAGATCGCCACGTTGACGGTGGGAATAAGCCACGCGCTTGAATTTTTTGGAAGCCCAGAGATTCCGGGAATTCCACTCGTTGCCTGGATAAGCGTGATGAATCGCACTGACCGGCAGCGGATTGATGCCGCCTGCATACATCGCCTGAATGGCAAGGCCCGAACAATCGGTACCATACCTTGGACTGGATGAGGAACCCACCAAATAAGGATTGCCCAAATACCGATAAGCCTGGTGAATCATCGCCTCAATATGAGCTGAGCGACCATCCCAAGCATGAGCCCTCAATGGGGCCACATACCGATCAATACCAGTCCAAGCCTGCTTTGAAAAGCCCATCTTAAGCCAAGTTTGCTCGTTCACATTACCAGAAGCTTTCAAATGGTGACGCCGCTGGAATTGCTTAACGGCATTGTAGGTTGCCTGATTATATTTATCATATCCAGAAAAAGTCCCCATTTTGCGCATAATATACCAAGTCTTAATACCTTCAAACCCGCGTTTAACCGTGTAACCAACTTTCCCAGATGGCTTAATTTGGTGATATTGCACTTGATAATACCGTTTGGGATTCTGGTAGCCGGCCGTTTTAGTTACAAATTGCTTGCTTGCAGTCAAAAATCGACCCGTATTTGTTTCCAGAACCGGCGCCTTGCCAGCTGCGGTCACAACCTTCGAAATTTTGGCAAAATGGTTGGCAGCAACTGTTTTGTCCTTAACCTGCCTAGTCGCGTCTCGATAGTAAACCACTGCTTTTCTCGTCTTAATAATTCCTGGATTCGTTGTATAATAGCTGGAACTTGCGTGAATCGACGGTCCAAATCCAACGCCAATGACCGCCCCAAACGCAGCCAAAATGATCATTTTGATTAACCAATTTTGCTGTTTCTGCATCATGTCACCTTCCCCTTCACCATTGCTAATAACTCAACGCCCGGTACCCATCCCGGGCACGGTGCCATTGCATCTGTTTAATCGTCATGCCGGTTTTCTGCTTCGTCCAAGGATCATTGTAATAGAATCGATTCTTTGAATACCCCGATATCGTGATGGTATGATTCACAAATCCATCCACATTATAAACCCAGACAACCACCGGACGGCCCAAGTTGATTTGCGCTTTAATCTGAGCAACCGTTGCGCCAGTCATATTCTTGGCACTGCCGGCATGGCGCTTGACCACTTTCAGCAAGCCCTTCGGATAAATATACCAACCAGTCGGACTGTACGGGCTGCCAACGAATCCCTTATTTGGGTTACGACTTCGCGGGGTCTGCTTGGCCAGCTGCATCTTGGTCACTTTGGAACCAGCAAAATTCAGCATCATCGTTGTAGCCACAATCTCGCAGCCGGTCGGCAATTCCGGTCGTTGGGCAATCAGCGGTACATTTAACCAGCGATAACTTTTGTCGGTGGCATTTTGGTGTACCCAGCCAGTGAACTCCTTGTATGTAAATTTGACCCAAGTCTGCTGTTGAACGGTTTCTTGCTTAGTCACGTGAACCCGCTTATTGGAATAGGTGCCAGAGTGGGCAATTGGCTGAACATTATCCACAGATGTCCGCCACCCACCGGACTGATAAATGCCATAGTTGTGCTTGCTGGCTTTGATCTTCGTATAGTAATTGGTGGTCTGCTCTCCACTCACGGGTAAATAGGATTGGTCGGCGTCAGCATGTGCATCAATGCCGCCAACTAATCCCAATACCAATAAACCAGTCAAAACAACCAACCGCAGCCCTCTCAAATGTTCCATCATTGAATCCCCCCAATCTCCTCTCTAGTGTCCTTCATTAGTTTACACTACTGAAATTATATAATCGAGAATTTCTGTGTGATGGTTGGAAAAGTGGCGTTAGTCAAAAACCGACCCCGATCAACCTCAGCAAGATTGTCATTAATCATTTTTCACCAAATCTTAGAGTTTCTTTGGTGCATTGTGGGGAGATTACCTCCATATTAATTACTCACATTATATGTTATTCAATCAAGAATCATTATATATTATACTTATAGAAACGTTTCTGGTCGAAAAGGAAAAGGTAACTCATAATGACAAGCAAAGACTACTTAACCGATACAGATCAACTTTTTACAAAGGATATGCAAGATCCAGATTTTGCTAACGACGTCAGAGCGGAAAAGAATAAGCTTGCCGGCGCCATTGCCATTCGCAGCGAGCGCGAAGAATATGGCTGGTCTCAACAGGAACTCGCTTCTAAGGCTGGCATTCCTCAACCTACCGTTGTGAGGGTAGAAAGCGGTGCCAACACAAGTATGGAAACACTATCAAAAATCGCCAACGCATTCGGGAAATCAATTCAAATTATGTTTTCTTAAATGTGCCCTTACAAATCTGAACCATTAAGAACAGTCTACCAATTTTAAATAATGGACTGTTCTTTTTTGCTTTTTCAGAGTATACATTTTGCACCGCGGATTATTCAACCAATTGCAAAAAATAGACCCACAAGAAAACTTGCGCGTCGTTCACATTAACTACAATTATCCAATTAGGAGAAACCATCATGAATTTAACCGATAGACTCGCCCCATCCACCCAGTTGGCAGAGCAACAACTACGAAATAAGTTGCCAGCTTCAAGGGCATCTTTGAATAGATTCCCTAGCAATCCTCATCTTCGTTTTGCATTGTTATTTTTTACAAATTTGAATAGGTTGACCTTATCGCGATTGCTTAATTGACCAATTGGTCGCCTACTTAGCACATAATTTCGGGTAATCTTTACAAGTTGAAGTGTATCGACATAAGATTGCCGATCCAAACCAGCAACATCCAGATCTAAAATCCGATAATAATACTTTTTTATCGATTCAGATTTATTAGCATACTTGGTCGTAATTTTATAGGTCACTAAATAGTCATCGTCATAATCAACCACCAGAATTGGTTGGTGCTTACTTTTGCTAGTATTATCACCAAAAAAGACGTCGGCAATATAGACATCCATCGGTGACATTTACTAGCCTTCTTTCATCCACTTAGCAAAATTAGGTGCCTTAGTTTTGTCGTAATGACCATCTTTATCAACATCAACCGTTTCAGCTGGCACATCTTTAATCAAATTATGCCAGTCCAATTTAGTTGGTACTTTTGCAATTACAATTTCGTCTTTATCATTAAGCGAAACACTCACTTCGTCGCCTGAATTAATATTGAGTTGCTTACGAAATTCTGACGGTAGAACCAGTTGACCTTTAACGGAAATCTTTTTGGTCATTGTTTTATTTGTCATATTAAAACCTCCACTTAGTTACTACTTGATTACTTCTTACAGTATGATTTTACCAGATACCAAATCTTAAGTGACTAAAAACACCCCGACATTAATCGTCAAACTATTCTGCTCAACAATCATCACCAGGGAATTAATCAAGTAATCACAAAAAGTCGTACATTAGAAAAGGCGGCCCCCATTTTTCAGAACCACCCTTTTTAGTTTGTACTCAATTAACTTTTTCATACAACCACGGATTATCCATTCTTCACCCAATCCTTTAATTCTTCTGGGGCATCATCCGGAATAACCAATTGGCCATCTTTTCCAATAACCGGATAAATAGCTTTGCGGTTACGGGGGTTATCTTTTACATGTGGAGTAAATGGCAATCCTTGATTTTGAATTGATTGACTTAAGAATATCTTGATGGCGCCACTAGTCGTCATCCCCAATTGCGTCAACCACTCCTGACTAAAGTCAGGAGCTTGTGAGCATTGAAACCTAACGGCTTCATGACCACAATTTGCATAGATACAGCCAGCTTACTTAGACCACCGCAGTGATCTAAGCAGGGACCGGCTAATGACCAAAGCCGTTTACGTTCCCAGGTTGCCAGAGGAACGGTCTAGTCTAGACTAATTGAGTTTGACCTTTGGCTAAAATGTTCCGAGCGGCATTATGATCCCGAACATGCTGAGTACCACAGCGGGGGCATTGCCAGCGACGATCCGCGAGGGTTAACTTTTTGGTGCCTTGCGTCCCCATCACGAAGCGACATTGACTACACGTCTGCGTCGTATTCTTTGGATTCACGGTCACAAACGTTACTCCATACAGATCCGCTTTATAACTCAGCATCCCAAGAAAAGTTCGCCAGCCGACATCAGCAATGCTCATGGCTAAAGCATGATTGCGCAACAGATTTTTACTCCGAAGCTCCTCGGCAACGACCAGATCGTGGCTTTTGATGAGTGTCGTTGAAAGTTGCTGGAGAAAGTGCTGCCGTTGGCGGCGAACTTGATCATGGAGTTTTGCGACTAATTGCCGTTGCTGTTGATAATTTTTGGCTGTCCACAATGACCGGTGTTCTTTCTTAGCGCGCATTTGACGGCGGGACAGCTTCCGCTGTTCTCGGGCTAATTTAGCTTTAATCGTCCGGTAATACCGCGGGTTGGCAATGACGTCACCATCACTCGTTGTCAGAAAATTTTCGGTATTTAAGTCAATCCCCACGGCCTGATGTGGAATTAGCACCGGTTCAACAAATGGTTTTTTTGAGCCTAATTGCATGGATAAAAAGAAGCGGTCAGCCGCATCTTTAGCTATCGTCACCGTCCCAATCCGAATTGCTTGCGTCGCATCGCGCTTCAATAGTCGCTGATGAGCGCCGTTTATCCGCAACCGGCCGAGCTTCGGTACCTCGACATGCTTTGCATCCAAGAACCGCACGGTTCCATTGGTCATCTGAGCCGATTTTTGCCCAAGGTACTGACAATTGGTTTGGTATTTCCATGCATAACTTTTACGGTGAAAGTTGGGCACCCCGGCGGTGTGCACCTGGTGAAAAGCCTGCCAGGCTTTGCGATAATTCTGAATAGCATTGGCCTTGGTCAAGCTATCAATCCGGGGGTCGGCTAAAAACTGATAATGATTAGATAGCTGTTTGGCATTTTGACGATCTTCCAGCTGCTGAATGCGATTTTGCACCAACTCAACAGGTAATTTAACTCGTTTTAGTTGATAAAGTTCGCGGTTACTGGCCACCATCTGATTATAGATAAACCGGCTAGCATCACTATTCACCTTGATGATTTGCTTCTGTCGATCACTGGGGTAAATTCGAATCTTCAACCTATAATGATAGTCCAGCTTGGCCATCGATAACACGGTTCTCACCTCGCTTCATATTTCCATACTACGATTATATCATGCGCAAACGTGAACGTGGTGCCAGATAGCCCATAATCAAGTATGATCCGCTGGGACGCACCTTTGGTCAAATAGGGTTTACATGAATACTTTAGGGAATCTGAGCTGCAAAGTGATTGAAAATCTATCGATAATCAATCCACTAAATTGGTCACCGCAGGTGACCAGCAGAGGCATTCATTAAATAGTTGATCGACTTGCTGTTTTTCTTCATCTGATAATGTAATCTGTATCGCTGCCATGTAGAACACCTCCATTTACCAGCTATTATACCGTCATATTACCTACAAATTAATTAAACCAGATTCCCCAACTGGATCGGATTTATCCAGTTCCCGCCGCCTTCAATTCACATCTATCAAAAAACAGCCACCATTCCTGGTAGACTGTTCTTTAAAACGCTAATAAATGAAATAAACTCTCAACTAGTTAAAACTACTAAAGATTTTCCACAGCCTCAGCTAATTGGTCTGCAAGATTATTGGCCGCATCGCTCCAATTATCTCTATCGCCACTTTGCTCCGCTTGAGTATAAGCGCCATATAAGGCACTCAGCTTTGCATTAGTCGTCGAATTAAATCTACCCGCAAATAATTGATAGGCAGCACCAACACATTCGATGTTGCCACTTCCGTCTGGAATGTACTTCATATCATTAATCACTGTCGATAAGGAGTCATAAGCTTGTGCGGGAGTGATACCATCAAAATCTGCCAACAACTCATTTTGAGCATCCGAGGTCGTCGTCCTGACAATCTGAAGCATCGCTTTAATATCTGCCTTCTGTTTTGTATAACTAGGCTTCTTGCTTAGGTTACCCTTCCAAATCCAGCCTTTCACACGCCCGTTACTACTCTTAATGTAATAGTAAACGGCAGTATTGCCATTCGACTTGCGAACAGTTGCTGATTTGGTTGCATAAAATGTCGTTCTTAGATAACTGCTGGCATTATGTGCCTTCTTCGTTAACTTTGCAGTTGTAAATATAGAACCGCCATTGGCATTATAGGCAGTCTTACTCATACCTGATGACCTTAGAACCTTTACAGTGCGAGCCTTCGCCGACACAACATCACTATTTGAAATAGTTGAATTCGTACCAGTCGCTACCCCAAAAATAACTACTGCCAATCCAACCATTATGAACTTCGAATATTTCATTATTCAATTTCCCTCCAATATATTCATTACGGTATTCCAAAAATTAGACCCCTCGGAACACTTACCTATCTAGTTTACACTAACTTTTTAATATGTTCGAGATATATTTATAAACTCATTAGGAAAAATTGCCAGCCGTTAAAGTTGCCCCCGGCCGGATCATTATGTATTGTTAGTGGGGCAAATAATACATGCTATTAGTACTTAATTATCTAGGGGGAATTAAATCAATGAAGTTTAGTAAACACTTAACACCGGCAGGGCGCCGGTTCCATTCACGAACCATCGATACCAGTAAGTTCAAGCTCAACCATATCCGTACGCGCCAAAAGAGTCACCACATCCACTGGGAATCCGTGCTGATGTTAATCAGTCTTACCAACAAAAAGCACAAGACAATCGTTGTAGACAGTCGCCAGGGATTATTCGCTGTTCCCGAAACAACCAACCAGCTCTTTAGCACGCTGAAACAAAAACAACGGGTTTTACCGCCCAACAGTTTTCGCCGGATCCCAATTCAAGCAGGGATTACTGAATATATCCCATTTATTTTTGGCAAACTTCGATTCGCACCATTAAAGAGAAATAAATCTGGTGATCAAATTTGGATTGCGGCCGCCAAGGTTGAAAATCATGAAAATATTCGTTCAGCAGATGAGACGTTAAAGGTTTGGTTCAAAGACTGTGAAGAACCTTTGATCATTCCATCATCATTCTATTTTCTTAATTCCAGATTATCAGAAATAAACCAGGTCAGGAGCTATCAGATGTCATTACGTGCTCATATTAGCATGGTGCTTGCCGAGAACGCCAATGACTTCTATACTCAATATCAATTATCCAAATTTCCTAATAGTCCACTGGATTTGATACTGGACTCGAACCGAATTGCGATTAAAGAGGCCTTAAACCACTATTGCATCAGTGCAGATGAAGCAACCATCGAGGCAATTTTGAGAAAGTCGATTCAATAGCAACTTCACTCTACAACCACTATCATTTCAAGTTACACGGAGTGATAACTTTTGGCTTTTCAACGCGCGGCCGCTACGCAGCCGGCGGAAAACCCAAACCCACAGAAATCATTATTTGTAGGCTTAGCTGCTTTAGGCTTTGTCGCTGTTGCTGGTTCAGCTAACGCTACCAACGCTTCAGCAAAGAGCTATGCTAAGGTTACATCAAACAAGGCCTTGACGGCCGATGCTACTACCCGTAACGTTAACGTTAATGGTACAAACGCATTGTACACCAAGGCTGGTACTTTGAAAGGTGCCAAGACTGTTGCTTCTAAGACTACTTTAGCTGGCCTTAAGGACAACAAGACTAGTCAAAAGAACTGGCGTGTATACCGTGTTGCTACTACTAACCGTGGCTCAGTTTACTACAAGGTCGTATCATTCGATAAGACTTACCGTGGCTGGATCTATGGTGGTAAGAGCACTTCTGCATTTGCTGGTGGTATTGCTAAGTACAGCACTACTACTGACGCTGCTGGTACTACTTCAGCAACTGCTTCAAACAGCTCATCAGCTTCTAGCACATCTGCAGCTTCATTCCAGAGCCCATCAAATCAGACTACTGCTTTGACTAAGGACCAATTGAATGCTACCTACAAGATTACTAAGGCTGGTACTGCTAATGATGGTACTGCTACTACTTATACTTATCCTGCATGGACTGAGTACAAGAAGGGCCGTACTGTTACTGATGCTACTCCTTACGCTAACGATACCTTCAAAGTTACGGACCAAACTACCCGTACCCGTGAAGGCGACCTTTGGGTAAAGATTGCTGATACTAATGCTACCAACGGTCAAAAGATCAATGGCTGGATTAAGTATTCAGCATTAACTGCTCAACAAGCTACTACTCCTACTAACAACACTGATGAAAAGTCCCTTAACATCAATTATACCGATGCTACTGGAAAAGTTGTTGGCACTTACAAGTACACTGAATCTAATGCTGTAAAGGGTTCAACTCCTGAGATTAGTTTACAGAGTTTGATCAACAACATTACAAACAATGTACCTACTGGTTACTCTGTTGGCAATGCAACACTTTCTCCAAGTACAGCTTTGTACGGTCAATTAAGTATTGCTAAGTTTGGTCAGTCATTTAACGTTCCAGTTAATGCTTCACAAACTTTGACTGCTTCACAGTTGGAAAGCATCTTTAACAAGATGACCATTCACTTTAATGGTGATAATGCATTTAGTGCTAATGTTGTCGGAACACATCCTGCAGATACAAGTGTTACCTTTGCACAATGGCTTCAAGACTACAATGGCCGTCGTGTTCCTACTCAAAAGGGCGATGCTTATTACACCGCAATTTTGAACGCATTTAAGAATAATGCTACTTTGCAAAAGGTTGCTAGCGATGGTAATGGTACTATCTCTCAAGCCGACTTTGTGAAAGCATTTAACGATTTAACTAAAGGTCTTGGAACTACGGATGGTGCAATTCTTGTACATCACAATGACAATAGTGGCCAACCTAATGTTGATGCATTAACACTTGATCGTGCTAATACTCGAAGCACAATTACATTGAATCCAGCTAATGATGCTGCTCCAATTGAATTGTACTTCAATGTTTCAAACAACCATGATGAAGGATTCAAGTCAACTAATGATACGAAGCCATTCCATGGTAGTTATGGTCAAAACAACTGGACTTATCCTGCTTCTACTGAAGCTTCAACTAACGAATAATTTCAGTTATTAATTTCGCTAATTGTTATTGGTGAGAATTAGCAAAAGCCTTAGCCACTAAGTGGTTGAGGCTTTTGCTTACATAAAATAAAGATTATAAAATGGCTCTTTGCCAAACTGTAGAGTATTTAAGCATTATGCGCTTATGGATTGAAGTCAATATTTGAGACAGGTTTTAAGAGACATTCAGAACCGCGTTTACCTGCCACAGCTCAAATAAATCA
>NZ_JAHPPD010000024.1 GCF_019061365.1 Lentilactobacillus dabitei | reverse complement strand
GTTCAGAGCATGGCATATGCCATTCGGCAGCAAAGGTCCAATGCAAGAGATGCTTCATAGACGTGCAAGTAGCATTTTGAGTTTTGCTGAAATGAATTCGGACGCTTACATTGTTGAACAGTTTACCGGCCTGAAAGATGCCAATGGCAAGGAAATCTACGAAGGAGACATTGTTCATGTTGTTACGGAAGACGGCTATGA
This sequence comes from Lentilactobacillus dabitei, assembly GCF_019061365.1. GTDB lineage: Bacteria > Bacillota > Bacilli > Lactobacillales > Lactobacillaceae > Lentilactobacillus > Lentilactobacillus dabitei. The sequence continues at coordinate 31,714 of NZ_JAHPPD010000024.1, read as the reverse complement.
AAGAACTGGAAAAGTGATTTTTGAAAAAGGCTGTTATTGGGTTGATAACGGAATGGATAAGTACCCTGTTAATCGAATTGGTTTTGAACGAGATACCTTAGAAGTTTTAGGGAACGTCCATGTTAACCCAAACATAATTGATTTCTATGATATGAAACAATTGTGATATTTAACAGCTTGACAAAGACAGCATATTCATACTTGACGGAAATTATTGGAGGCAGACAATGTTTAACTATAGTAGTGAAGTTAAGTGGATTCAAGTTACGGATATTGATGGTGGCTTAGTTTGGATCAATTTAGAAACAGTGGAAAGAATCTACCGTACTAGTGATGGTTCGATATTTGAATCTGCGAATACGGTTATCAAAACTATTGTCCCATTTGAAAAAATTCCAGAACTATTGAGCGGAGACAGACAATGACACACAATCAGATTGAGTATCACAATTACGTGCTGCAAGGCATGGCAGTATTATTTACGCGGTGCCAGTGACGGCCAATTTAACACTTTACAGAAGACTTATGAAAGCTTGCCAATTAGCTGTTAAATGTGCACAATAAGTATATGTAAAATTATGTGATTAGAAGAGGAATTTTATATGACGTATGTGATAACAAAGCGAGGGAAAGTTCACAAACTGAAAGAGTTTCGCAGCATTCAAGCAGTTTTGAAAGCAGAAACCGGTTTGCCAATCAAAACTTGGATGGTTGAAGAATCTGTTCAGCATCATCAAACCATCTGTGGATGGACAATTTCCGAAATAAACGCAAAGAAATCCGTTAATAATTAGTTTCTCCTTATCGTCAATGTCTAGCTGTAAGTAAACCAAGTTTAAAGGCGGTGAAAAAATGGGAAATGAAAACTTAGTAAAAGCAATTACTGAGAGCCGGAATTTTGAAAACGGCATTAACCGGATTCATTATTCAATTCATTGTTCAAAAGACGATGCTTTTAGTCTATTAATTGAGCAAGTATTAAGACGAATTCATTTTTGGAATTATAACAATGCTAATACCTTGATTAAGGCATTCAGCGATCATAGCAATCCAGATTTTAAGAATAAGCAATGGGCAATTACCTATGCTGCTAAAGATGTGGTTGAAGATTATTATGGTCACAAGACGTTATTGGTAGAGAATTTTGATAAATCTGATGAACTTGGACAATTGGCGCCTATAAATTGTAAAAGTTCAGTGTCGGTTGAGAATTCATTGGTTAATAAGGTTATTTCATTATTCCCGACTGATAAAACCAAACTGTTTGTAAAAAGCCTGCTTAAATATGGAAAAATAGCTACAATGGATATTTTTTCAATGACCGATAAAAAGTTTGAACATGCATTGTATGATCGTATAGCTTACGTTAAATCAAATGTCCAAATGTTTACGGAGCAGTTAAGTGGTTTCGATCATCAGGATACGTTAGATAAGCTAAAGATATTAGGTGATTTTGAATATTGCCTTAATAAATACGCCGATCCAATGACATTAAACAGCGAAGTTCACACCTTATTTATCAGCAATAGCGACTTGTTCAATGATATATTCGATTACGCAACTAAAGTATACGGAATGAAATACCAAGGCATTGTTTGGAAATCGTTTGGTTTAATTAATGATCATCAATTGAAACTGGATGAATACAAATTAATTGATTCAATCATTGATTTACAGCAGGAATTAAGTAAACAGTTCGTACCGAAAGAAGGACAGGTGAGCTTATATGAAGCTACATATCTGTCATGAGGTTGGCTGTCAAGCATTGATACCAATGGGGCAAAGGTATTGCAGTGAGCACGTTACACAGCACCAGAAGCCCAACCATGCAGTCAGTTCTGCACGAAACCGAGAGTACAATATGTACTATCGTGATCAAACAGCGAATCAGTTTTATCACTCAAAGGAATGGAAAAAGATTCGGCAATTTGTTGCTGCACGAGATTATTATTTAGATGCAGTCACTGGCTTGCCAGTCTCAAACGATAAGATTATTGTTGACCACATTGTGCCTAGACGTGTACTATCGGTTGATAAATGGTTAGACATGGATAACTTATGGTGCTTGTCACCGACTACGCATAATACGAAAACCAAGATTGAACAATCACTTAACCAAAATCAACTCAAACACTGCAGCAAACGCTGGTGGATTAAAGTGTTATCTGAACGCACGAAATAAACATCCCTGATGTAGGAAACTCCTGCCAGCTTGGATGGTAATAATTTCAGGGGTGGGTACCGTTTCTTGGATGGTGGGGATCTTCATCAACAAAATTAAAAAAAGATGTCTTTGTGAAACGACAAAGTGTTTTTCAGGTGGTATCATGTAGGTAATCGGAATAAATATTTCTGATGAGGTTTACGTATTAAAAACAATTTTTTCAACCTCCTTTAGGTGATATAGATATAAAGAAAAAATTGTTTAAAGCTTACTGTTTGAATCTTACAAAAAAATATACAATTTAGGTGAATGTTTAAACACCCCCGGGGTGGTGAAAGCCTAGGGGAGCGCACGCCCAGCAGTAGCGCACGTTAAAAGTTGTAAATTCAAAACTTTTTTATGGGCTTACTATAACTGGGTGCACGCAATTTCACAAATTGCTTATATGAATAACCCTACTATAATGACTATGTATATTTTCCTCCTGAAAGTTAATATAATTAGACGTTTTTTCACGATTGTAGGGTGTATACGTTCGAACAGTGTGTTTAATGATTTTTTTGTGATTCATTAGTCTAAATGAATCAGATTGAAAGAGTCCCTATTGGGGGCTCTTTTTTATTGCTTGGAGGTGAACTAAAAAATGCCAAAACAAATGAAACTAACTACAGACAAGCATGCTCGCAAGGATCAGCGAGTTAGAACTCAAAAACTAATAACGGAAACTTCTGGAATGGATTTGATTCAAAAGAGTTGTCCAAAATATCTGTCAAGTTATGCGCGAGCAATGTGGACGAAACTTGTACCAATTTTGCAAGCATCAGGATATGTTAAACAGGCTGACAAGGGAACAATTGAAGCATTTTGTATTAACTATCAATTATTGCGGAAAGGCTATGACTCAATTAAAACAGATGGTGTTGTCACCAAAGTTTCTAAAACTGTGGTCAATCAACGAACTGGAGAAACATATGAAGACAACGCAGGCTGGAAACGTAATCCGGCATCACAAATTATTGATTCTGCTACGGCAAAATTAAACAGCTTAGCACACGAATTAGGCTTAACACCATCTGCACGAGCCTCATTACTGCAACTCTCAGATGACAACGATGAGGAACCCAATATTAAAGAGATGTTAAATGGGGGAAGTGAGTTTTAGTGGTACAGGAATTTGATTTTACTCAAAGAAATACTAACTTGGATAAAATATTTCAGCAGCTTGATGGGAAAGGCTACTTTGATGAAATCAAAAGCAAATACCGTGATCCGGCCACTGTTTATTGTTACCGGGTATTAACTGGTCAACAGTTAGCCTGCAAAACAATTAAACTAGCAGCGTTTAGACATTTGAATGATTTAAAGCGATCCACGGAAGGTAATTTTCCGTATTACTATGATTTGGATAAATGCCGAAATATCTGTAACTTCGCACGCATGTGTCCTGATGTTTCTCAAAACAAGCCAATACCACTGATGATTTGGCAACAAGCAATCTTGTGCCTTTCTCAGGGATGGCGAACAAAGGAAGACAAGCAAAAGCGATTTGAGCGATGTATGGTTTCAGTGGCTCGGACTAATGGCAAGTCATATTTATTGAATATCTTGATACTTTACGCTTACTTGGTCGAGGCTAGTGATCAGTTTAACGCTGATTTGTGTTACTTGGCACCAGTTGATAAGCAGTCTAAGAAGTCTTGGCGTTACATTAAACAGACTTTTAATAGTTTACAAGAAATGCCTGGATTTCGTAAATTAATCAAGGATCAGAATATTGCGATTAATGATGATGTTTTGAAATCTACGAAGACTCAAAACCAGATATTACGAATGACAGCTGGTAGTGCACAATTAGATGCCTTTCATTTCCTCTTTGCCACTGTGGATGAATACGGGGATGAAAACTTTAATTCAGATGTGATTTCTAAAGTCACCTCTGGACAAGTTCAAACCAGTAACCGGCAAACATTTTTTATCAGTACGGCATACAGTAACCCTAAAGTCCCGATGTATAGTGATGTTAGACGACTCACTAAGGTGATGGAAAAAGATTCTAACCGAACGGAAGATTCAACGTTGGCATTAATTTGGCAGCAGGATGATCAAGATGAAGTTGAGAACCCCGAAACATGGGTGAAAAGTAATCCATTACTAGATTTACCGGCTAAGCATGATACCCTACTGAAAGGGTTAATTAGTGAACGTGATTCTAAGCTAGAAGACGGCACATTAAATGATTTCATTAACCGTAACCTCAATATGTGGTTGCAGACTGCTAAAGATAAATATTTGAAATTAGAGGATATCCAAAAGTCAGTTGTTTCTGATTTCGAAATTGATAATCAAGATTGCTATGTGGGTTTTGATTTATCACATGCTTCAGATGATACGGCTTATAGTTTTGTTTTCCCACATTTGAATGGCGAACAAAAGAAATATTTCATCTTGCAGCATTCATTTGTTCCGTTATCCCGAGCAGATAATTCCATTATCGTGAAAGAAAAACAAGATGGAATTAATTACTCAAACGCAGAAAAGTTAGGCTTTTGTGATATTTCGCAAAATTCTTATGGTTTAATTGATGAAGATTTTGTTGGGCGCTGGTTCCTGGATTTTGTTAACGATCATCATTTGAAAGTTAAGGCCTTCATTTATGATCCTTATCAGGCTAGTGCGATTACTGATTGGTTGGATAATAATATGCCGGAAGTGCCTTTTATTACTTTAAAGCAAGGGACGGTTAGTTTGAGCTCGCCCACAGTATTTTTGAGAAATCAGTTTATTGCGGGAAATATTGAGATGCTGGCTGATCCGATTTTGCAGACCTGCTTGGCTAACGCTGTAACAGTGGCTAATCCATATGGTATTAAAATAGATCGAACGGCTCTGACTTCAAAAATTGATTGTGCTGATGCCACTATCGATGCCATGTCTCAAGCCCTTTTTTATTTTGAAAATCCTAATCATGGCCTTAAAGAAGATAAAAAGAATCCATTTAATGGAATGAGTAATGAGGAGGTCAACGAATTCTTTACCAGTGATCGTTTTAGTTTTTAATATTTTCAACACTTGTTGGGTGATATATGTAGTGAATAAATTATTAGGGAGGCAGATTAGTTGAATCTGAAACAACTATGGACAGGTTTAATCACTAACCTGTCTTTTATATTATTTTTATTTGGGTTAATTGCATTTGTGGTTGCCGCAAGCCTTATTAATTTTATTGTAGGTTGGGTAGTGGCCGGGATTGCTTTAATCGTTTTAGCCTATGTCATTTCGTGAAAGGAGGCGTTGAATGCTGAACCCCTTTAAAAATTTTATGTCAAAACAAACACAAACAATTAGTACCACCGGGTATTCACCATTTATGTTAAATGGTACATTGTTATCCACTAACACTGTGGATGCAGACGGAGCACTGCAAAACAGTGATATTTATGCGGTGATTAATCGAATTGCAGGTGATGTGGCCAGCTGTGAATTTAAAACAGACCAATATAGCAACATGCTAAATCAGCCCAGCACATTATTGAGTGCTTATAATTTTTGGCAAGCAGTTAGTGCTCAAATGATGTTAACTGGCAACGCCTTTGTTCTAATTCAGCGAAATGGCAATGGAAGTCCAGCAGGGTTGACCTTAATTCCGTTTTACCAGGTCAGCATTACTTTAGATAATCAACAAAATGTTCTTTATTACACAGTTAATTACGGTGATGACCGAGGGCAGGTGACATATTTAGCTGCCGATATTTTACATTTTCGCTTGTTTGTTTCTGGGCAAGTTGCCACTGAACTAGTGGGTAGCAGTCCGCTAAACAGTTTAGCTAAAGAAATTAACATCCAGAATTATAGTAATCAATTGTCACTGAGCAGTTTAAAGAATGCAATTGCGCCTAGTTATACGATTACGGTTCCGGCGGCCAAATTGGAACCGCAGGCTAAGGAAAATATTAGAGAATCGTTTGAAAAACAAAATTCTGGTGCTAATTCTGGTCGACCAATTGTTTTGGATCAATCTGCTCAGCTTGATTCCTTACAGATTAATCCGGATATAGCTAAATTATTAAATAATGCCACGTTTAGTCAGACCCAGATTGCCAAAGCCTTTTGTGTTCCAGATAGTTATTTAAACGGTCAAGGCGATGAACAATCATCAATTGAGATGATTCGTTCTCTGTATCAAAATAGTTTGAGCCTATATATTCGGCCAATTGAATCAGAATTGTCTTTAAAGTTGGGAATCGACATTAAAATGGATATTAATTCGGCTATTGATGTTGATCATCAGCAATTAATTAGTAATATTACTAAATTAAGTACTGGTCAGTCACCAGCATTAACGCCACAACAAGCACAAACAATTCTGAAACAAACGGGCGTTTTTCCTAATCTAAAAGTCTCAGCAGTGGAAGGAGGTGATGATGATGACAACAGTACCAATTAAAGGTGTTGTATCTAGTGATGATGATGCTGAAGTATATGAATTCTTTGGCTATTCAACAGTTACTCCTTCCGCAGTTAAAGATGCGTTAAGCACTGCAAATGGTCAAAATATTGTTGCCGAAATTAATTCACCGGGTGGCGATGTGTTTGCCGGTTCTGAGATATATACCGCACTTAAGAATTATACCGGTAATGTGGAAGTTGACATTGTTGGATTAGCAGCGAGTGCGGCCAGTGTCATTGCAATGGCTGGTGATACGATTAAAATTTCACCAACGGCTCAATTAATGATTCATCGAGCTTCCACTGTATCTCAAGGGAATGCAGATGATTTATCCAGCGATTTACAAGGATTGAACTCGACTGATCAATCAATTGCAAATGTTTATGTGCAACGAACAGGACTGGATCCGCAAACAGTCATGCAAATGATGGCCAAGGAAACTTATATCAATGCAAAAGATGCCGTTGAACAAGGATTTGCAGACGAAATGATGTTTGACGATCAACCAGCCAAAGTTACTAATATGCTCTCGCCGGTTATGTTGAGTAATCAGGCAATTAGTAAAATTAAATCATTGTTAACCAAAGTAAAAGAAAAGCCTAAAGAAACTAATAGCCAAACTAGTGACCAATTACGATCACATAAGTTGGCTATTTTATTTAAGAAAGAAGGAAATTAAATTATGGATTTAAATAAGCTACATGATGCTTGGATCGAAGCGGGTCAAAAAGTAACTGATCTACAAGAAAAGCGCAATCAAATGGCAGTTGAGTTGAACGACTCTCCTGAAAAATATTCAGATGAGGATCTAACTAAAATTGCTGATTCAATTGATAAAGCAAAGAAGACCCGAGATTTTGCTAAAGGTGCATATGATGATGCCCTGGCAACTGCTAAATTAGTAAAGCCTGATAAACCAGCTGCAGGTGGTCAAAAAGATGTTACGCCAAAAGACAAGCCTAAGTTTATTAATATTGTCAAGGGAGCCTTAAAGGGTGATCCAAAGTTTTTGAATTTGATGTCTAGTGGACTTGATTCCCACGGAAATGGTGTTGGTTTGACGATTCCAGCAGATATTCAAACAGCCATCAACACTTTAAAACAAACCTTTACATCATTGGAGCCTTTAGTAACTGTGGAAGGAGTTAGCGCACCATCTGGTTCACGAGTTATTGAACCACGTCAGTCAGTAACTCCATTTGCTAATTTGGACGATGAAACAGCTCAAATTGGGAATAATGATGATCCGGCAGCCCTTAAGCCATTAACTTATAAAATTCATCGCTATGCTGGTATTTCTAGCATTACAAATACTTTGATGAATGATAGTGATGCCAACCTCTTAGCATATTTGGAAAACTGGATTGCTAAGAAAGATGTTATTACTCGAAACAGTGAAATTTTAAAAGCGTTGGCTAAGTTACCAAGCGCACAAAAAACCACAGTTAATAGTTTTGATGCAATCAAGGATATTTACAACAAGAAACTGGACCCATTAATTTGGAATGAATCTGCCTTTATTACTAACCAATCAGGCTTTGCTGTCTTAGATAAGGTCAAGGATAATAACGGACAATACGTCATTCAGCCTAACCCGCTTAACCCATCACAAAAGATGCTGGCTGGTAAGACAATTACAGTTATTGCTGATGCCTTTTTGCCAAACGATGGTAACAGTTTCCCACTGTACATCGGTGCTTTAAAGGAAGCAGTTCGACTTTTCGATCTCCAACAGATGTCTTTATTGGCTACCAATATTGGTGCTGGTTCTTTCGAAAGCGATTTGACTAAGATTCGTGCCATTGATCGCTTTGACGTTGAGTTGTGGGATACTGAATCGGTCATTTATGCGCCATTCACCGGATTAGCAGATTTAACTCCTGCTGCAAAGACTAGTTCAATTGTCAAGTAATTGAAATAAGTCGCCAATGAAATAAACAATACAGTGATGGGCGGCTGTTAGGAGGGGTGTCATGTGACGGTTAATCCGACAGAATTAATGGATGAGTTGCATATTGACCAAAGTCCGACTGAATTAACGACTGTTACCAATTTGATTAATGAAGCAACCGAGATTGTCAATCATTCAGTCAGTTCAACTGAAACCCAATATCAGGCCTCATCAATTTACGACTTAGCAATAAAAACACTGGCAACTCAATTATATTATGATCGTGAATTATCTAAAGGAATGTCAGCTGGTTTGTTGATGATGCTAGATCAACTCCAAGGAATGGTTTCAGGAAGTGATCCGGATGGCACTTAATAAATTTAGTCCGGAGCAGTTTAATCGGCAAGCCCAGTTTGGAACGGCTTTACCAACAATTAATCCTAATACTGGTGCATCAGGAACGCAATTTAAACCACAGTTCGTGTTATGGTGCATGCCTTATACGCGAACTAACACACAGAACGTTTCGCTTTTGGGAACAGATTTTGAAGATACTATTCAAATTGTTATTCGACACAATCCGTTAATTGACAAAGGTCTGCTAGTTCAATATCAAGACCAACTATATCAAATCGTTAATTTGAGTTTAGATGATAGCAATAAAATTGTGACTTATGACATTTTGACTCTACAGATTAATGAGAGGGTTGGTAAAAAACATGGTTAGTATGGCCGAACAATTAGACGATTATTTAGCGAAAATAAAACGATTGGTACCCAACCGGGCGGAAAGAACTATAATCACTAAAGCCGGTGCCGATGTTTTACAAAAGAAATTAGCTGATGAAACTAAACGGCTACATTATAGTAATCGAATTGCTACCGGAAATGATCCTCACTTGGCTGATAGTGTATTAGTTAGTTCGAAAAATATTGATGGTGATGTGGATGGGACAGCGACAGTTGGCTGGGTCAAGAAAAAAGCAGTGATTGCTCGCTGGCTAAATGATGGCACTGTTTACATTGTCGGTGATCACTTTGTGGAAAAGACCCGTGAGGAAACTCGTTCTGATATATTAAAATCTGAATATATTAAGTGGAAGGAGCTGGGTCACTAATGGAATTACCAGTTATGACTGTTTATCAGTTAATTCAATCTTTGCACTATGGTTGGATTGACCAGCTTTATTCCATGAACATTCCTCCCGGAGCTGATACTTCTGGAAAGCAGACCATTGTCTTGATTACTTCCATTACCGAACCGTTGGGCGGATATCGGAACGATCAATTTAGTAATATGCAAGCTAATATTCAGATTCAAATATTTTGGAAAAAAGATACACAAGAAAATATTTTTAATGAAGAAGTTGCCCTAATGAATAATTTGGAAAATCATGATTGGCTGGTTAGCTCACATGAGCCTAACACTGTGGATCCGGTCACCGATCAAGTTACGGCAACTTTTTCAGTTACTAAAACAATTATAGTAAAGAAAGAAGGACTTTAAATGTCAACACATGGTATTAAAGATGTCACCTTTGGTTTGGTTGATACTAATGGTAAATTACTGACTAGCGATGCAGGAGTAGGAACTAATGGTATCTATTTAGTTGATGGCGATGCTAAAGGCGCTACGACGGCCACAGTTTCTGGCTTGGAAGCCGAGGGCACTGTCGCCTATGCTAATGATGAAGCAAAACGAGTTTCAAATGGTCAGGCACAACCACAGGTCGCATTGGAATTCTTGGATATTGATTTTGACGAGTTGCAAAAACTCAAAGGATATATTCATGATGTGGCTAATGGTGGTTGGACACGTCAATTGCCAAAGCCCCATGTAGCAATGTTGTTACATTTTCGTTCATACACGAATATTGATATGTACGAAGGCTTTGCTAATGGTCAACTAATTGAAACTGGTAGTTCTCATGCAACGGATAATAATGCTGAAACTGATGCCAATACGGCGTTAACTTACCAAGCATTAACACCAGCTGACAATAAAATCTTCAACGGAGAACCGTACAAGATTTGGATGTCTCAAGATACTGGATTTGATAAAGCTAAAATGTTGGCCGAAGTCTTTGGTGGTTATTCAGCTACTACCGGCGTTAAAATGCCAGGAAAATAAATTGAGGCGGGGATTGTTCCCCGTATACATAACTAAATAAAATAAAGGAGTTTTGATCATGAAAATTAATATTACAAAATTAGGTTTACGTAAAAAGTCAGCTGAGGTTAAGACTACTGTAGGAGTCGTTGAGAAAGCACAAAATTTACAAATTCAATTGTTGAAATCAGATGCAGTTGATTTTACTAATGATGACCCACTAGCAGTTTTGGAAACGCAAAAGAAAATGGTTCAAGGATTATTGCAATTTATGATTGATATTTTTAAGCTATCCGACAAAGAAGTTGAAAAGATTAAATCCACTTTGGATTTTACGGATTTTCAAAATTTCATGGCCTATGTATTATTCCGGTTTCAAGGTATGAGTGATGAAGACTGGGAGACTGTCACCAAACAGCAAAGTGAGGAATCAGCAGACCCAAAAGAAAACAATTAAGATTAGCCAAATTAATTAATGACCTAAGCATATCCCAACAAGATATGCTTTTTTTTAAACAACAAATGATGAAGCAGGGAATCTTACCAGATGAATTAAATCGACAAGATTACTTTGAATTTATGGCAGTCTTAAATGCTAAAGATAAGAAAAAACAAGTAACGGATCCGGTTGTCGAGTTATTAAATAAACGAAAGGGGACTGACTAATGGCTACTATTAATGATGTAATGAGTACTTCAATTCGCTTGGATGCAGTACAACCCGCACGGTCATTAAAAACTTTAACTAATTACATTAAAGCTAATACCAATGCATGGCGTTCTCAGGAGGTGGCCTTAAAATCTTCTGGAGATAAACTAGATGCTTTAAAAACTAGGTATCAAGGAATATCAGAAGAAATCAAAGGTTATAACTTAAAAATTGATGAGCTGAAACGTCGACAGTCAGGCCTTGATCAAACAACCAACCAAGGATCAGAAAAATATGCTAAATATGCTAATCAGATTGCTAAAGCACAAGAGAAGATTGCTGGATTAAATGATCAACAGTCTAAGGCGGAAAAGCAATTTGAATACCTTAATTCAGGACTATCTGGATTACAGCGCAACTATCATAACCTTAATCAGGTAACTAATTCTTATGTGGATGCGCTAAAGGCTCAAGGAAAGATTAACCAGGCTGGTCAAGTAAAGCTTAAAGGCCTTAAGGAAGGATTGAATAGCTTATCTGATCAGTACAGATTACAAAATAGTGAACTCAGTAAAAACTCACAGGCTTATAAACAAGCCCAGTTGGCCTATGAAAAACAACAAAATGTTGTTAACCGCCTCGCCAATGATACCCACAAGAATGCGGATGAATATGTTCAAGAAAAGGAAAAACTTAATCAATTAAAAGGTAGCTTGGACATTGCTAACGAAGCTTTTAACACCCAACAAGTACGAGTCAACAAAACAGCCACTTCACTGGCCAATGTGCGTTCTGATGTGGTCAAGTACGATTTACAAGTCGGTCACATGAGTGATGCAATGGTGCGATTGGGCGATAAAGCTAACATTGCTAAGAATAAATTTAAAAATTCATTTGGATCAATTAAAGGTAGTTTACTAGGTGCCAGCGTAGCGATGGGGACATTGGGAGCAGCAGCTTTTTCTGGCGCTAAAAAAGCGACTGAACTTCAAAACGTTTATAAAGTAAACCAGAACTTGTTGGTTACGGGCGGTGACAAGGCTAAAACTGCTATTAAAACCGTGACAGAAATGCAAAAAGACGGGGCTAAGTACGCTCTTAAATATGGAGTTAGTCAAAAAGAGATTGCTGATCAATACCAAGATCTGATCAAGCGTGGCCATACAGGTGCTGAATCATTAGCGGTTATGAAAACTGAACTGCAAGCCAGTGTGGCTTCTAGTGATGACTTTAAAGATGTGGTTAAAGTATCAAGCCAAGCGATTGAAGCATTTGGCATGAAAACCAATAATACGGCAAAAATGATGCACAACACTAAACGTGTAGTTAATGCATTAGCTTATTCTGCTGACATGACTGCTACTGACTTCCATAGTTTAGGCAAAGGCATGGAATATGTAGGCGATTCAGCTCATAATGCGGGCTTTAGTATTGAGCAAACTTCCGCTGCTTTAGGTGAATTAAGTAACCACGGTTTGGAAGCTGATAAAGCCGGAACGGGTCTACGAAAAATTATTACTAGTTTAGCAGCACCAACAAATTCGGCTATGGGTGCTTTAAATGAAATTGGAATTAAATCAACTAAAATATTCCAAACTGCCAATGGTAATTTCAAAACGTTGCCTGCAATTTTTAAAATTATTGAGGAACATACTAAAAAACTTGGTGGAGCTGATACAGCACGCATCTTTAAAAATGTTTTTGGTCCAACCGGCATGCAAGCAGCTCAAATCTTAGCTAGATATAATGGTCAGTTGGCTGATTTAACCAACAATGTTTCTAAAGCAAGCAAAGCTGGGACTTACGTTCAAAGATTAGCTAACAAGAATGCACAAACTGCCCAAATGTCCCAGAAGCGATTCAAGCAAGCCTGGGATCAATTATCAATTATGTTTGGGTCTAAGTTACTGCCGTATATGACAAAAGCAGCTAATCAAATGACCAAGCTTTTTGGTGAAAAAGGATTTCAGAAAGATATTGGTAAAACGGCTACTTTAACTGCACATGTTGCAGGAGGAATTGCCAATATTGGTATTTTTGCTGTTAAGCATTATGAAGGTGTCAAACATTTCGGTGAAGCATTAGCTGCAATTTGGGCAGTTGGTAAAGTTTATAAATATTTCAAAATATTTAGTGATATTACCTCTGTCTTTGGCGGTCAAAAGCTAAAGGTGAACCGATTGACATCAGCATATGATGATCAAACACTAGCCATCGAACGTAACACTAAGGCTAAAGAAGCCAATGTGGATGCTGGAAATGAAAATAGCACAGTTGATGATATTGCTGATAATGCTGGTGGCGAAGGTAAGGTTGCCGAAGGTGCCGAAAAAGATGGTAAAACGGCCATCCACGATATAGATGATACAAGTAAAGTTGCCGAAGACTCCGGAAAAGTTGGCCGATTAGCTAAATTAGCTGATAAGTTTAAAGGCGTTAGTAAATTTGGCAAGGTTGCGGCTGGTTCTGTCGGTGTCTTAGATATCTTAAATTCGGCAACTGATTTAATTGGCATGAAAAAGAAGACTGCCGGTTCACACATTGGCGCTGCTACCGGTTCATTAGGTGGTACTGCAGCAGGTGCAGCAATCGGGACAGCTATTTTTCCTGGAATTGGCACAGCTGTTGGCGCTGGTTTGGGTGGCTTGGTTGGCGAAGGCGTTGGTCGTAAGTTTGGTAAAGCTATTCAAAAAGGACTTTCAGCACAAAAAATCCATACACCTAAATTATCTACTAAGTCTTCTTTCAAGAAACTTTCTGATGAAGCGACAAGCTATTATAAAAACCGTGAAGCTCAGGACAAGAAGAACTTACAATTACTTTATAAAAACGGGGACATTACTAAAAAAGAGTACGAAAAACGCCTACAAATTATTAAGGGTGAAGGATCTAAAGCCAACCGATTAACTCTGATGAGTCAGAAAGATCAGCAAGCAATTGCCAAATATTATGCACAATCACGGCAACGACTAACGGAATCATGGAATGAAAAGATTCTAAAAGCTGAGAATAAATATGGTAAAGGGTCCGTTCAAGTTGAAAAAATGCAGAAGGAAAAGAAAGAAGCACTTGAGAAACAACATCTTAAATTTGCTACTCAAGTGACTGCTAAAGAAGCCGAACTGCACACAACCTTAGCTGGTCAGATTAAATTGTCTACTAATAAGATTGCTAAAGACTATAAAACACTCACTGAAAAGGGTAAAAAATATTCCAAAGAAAAAATGATTAAATTGGTGGCAAATGCTGATGAAGAACAAAAGTCTGTCAGCAAAAAAGCCAACGATGAATATCATAGTGTCTATAATTCAGCTTGGAAGAAATATAAAAATACAGTTAAAGCAGCGGATGAAGAGTATAAGGGAAACAGTTCAGCTGCCAAAGCTCAACGCCAAAAGATTATTGAAGAAGCTCGTAAACAGAGAATTGGTGTAATTAATCACGCTAATAAGCAAAAAAATGATTCAATCACCAAAGCAAAGCAGCAGTCTGATAAGGTGTACGATTATGCACATAATCAAAATCAGAAGGTAACAGCTCAGGCTGTTTCTCAATATGAGAGTATTAAGAAAAACAATTCCAAAACTAAAGATAATTACAGTCTTTCTTGGCATGGAATTTGGAAGTCAGTTGGTAATTGGATTGGCAAACTGGTAAATGGGATGAATAAGAATGCCATTTCAGCCCAGAATAAGGTCTTTAAACAATACGGTGGTTCACAAACTTTGGATCAGATCCCAACGGTAGCCTGGGCAACAGGTACCGGATTGTTGAAAAATGGCTTATTAACCAAACCAGTTTTGGCTAAGCTTAATGATGGTCACGATTCACCAGAAACACATAATAAAGAAATCATTGTCCACGCAGATGGGCAATTAGAACCAGTTGAAGGTAAAGATACTCACCGGTTCCTAGAAGCTGGTTCCGGCGTTTTAAATGCTACAGAGTCTAAGATGTTAATGGCTTTAAATGGCATGCAGCACTTTGCGTCAGGTACCGGTTTATTTGGCGGTATCGGTAAATTTTTTAAAGGCATCTGGGGTTCTTTAAAACAGAAATTGTCGGCACTATCACATATTGCTAAGCATTCAGATACAACTTTCAAACAAGTTTTTCAACCTGACTTTGGCGATATAAAGGGAACGGTTGGAGAGAACTTTGCCAATATGTTTGGTAAACGGGACAAGCAGCAGGGATCAGTTTGGTGGGATACTGCCTGGAACATGTTACATGGTATGGTTTCGGGAGGCGGCGGACAGACTGATTCAGCGTTTTTAAACGAAGCTAAGAAGCTGGCAACTCGTGCCCATCACCGATATTCTGAAGGTTCTAATCTCCGTTTAGGTCCGAATTATTATGATTGTTCTGGCTTGGTTTATGAGACTTTGAAGCACATGGGGATTACGGTTCCAGGTGGATCTACCACAGTCCCAGAGTATAAATACTCAAAGCCCGTATCGTGGAAGAATGCCAAAACTGGTGATTTAGCTTTCTTCGGCCGTGGCGGAAGCCAACATGTTGGCATTGTTGTTGATAATAATGGCTCTGGACATATGTTTAGTGCCGAAAACAGAAAAGATGGAATTAAATATTCTACCATTAAGGGTTTCGGTGATTTTGTTGGGATTCGAAGAGTACCTGGGTTGATTGACAAAGTTAAAAAGTCAACTAAAGCTCATAAACAAAGTTCTGGATTACAAGCACTAGTAAAATCTCAATTAAAAAATTCTGGAGTTTGGAGTTGGGTATCCAAAAACTTAAAACCTCTTTGGAATAAATTGTTTGGAAATCTAAGTAGTTTTGGATTGAGTGGAGACTGGGCAGCTAGAGCTAGAACTTTGGCAAAAGCTCTTAAAAAAGCATATCCAGCAGCTACTGATGCCGGAATTGCAGGCATCTTAGGTAACTGGGAACAAGAATCCGGATTAAGCCCATCAGCTATTGATAGTAAAGATCATGGGACAGGCTTAGGCCAATGGACATTTATTCGTGAAACTAGATTGCGTAATTGGTTAAGGAAGCACGGGTATAAATGGAATTCAGCTGCTGGACAACTTGAATATGCTTTACGTGAACCAGGGGCTTCTGCATCATTTAGATCAGTATTAAGGTCTAATGGTACTCCAAGCGAAGCCGCAAATAAATTCTTTGCAGGTTGGGAATCTGGAGGCCATGAAGATTCTACTGGTCCTAAACGTGAATCCAATGCACGCGCTATTTATAAAGCTATTAAGGGCTATGCGAATGGTGGCTTAGTTGATCAAGAACAGTTAATTAAAGTAGCCGAACGTAACAAACCAGAGACCATTATTCCGTGGGATATTAATAAACGGGGACGAGCCTATGAATTGTTAGCCGATACTATGGCTCATTTTAAGCAAACAGATCAGCATACCAACCAATCAAGCAATTCAGATGGTCAGGCTGTCAAAAGACTTGAAGCAAAGTTTGATACAATGATTAAACTTATGAGTCAATTGGTCGATGGCCAAAACAATCCGATTCCGGCAGTAGTGACTGACAAGCAAGTTGTTCAGGCAGTCAATAAGCATAACAAACGAACAACGGCTAAGAATAATTGGGGAAGAGGTGTAACCTTTGGCTAATAACGATAATTATGATGTAAACACATTTGATTTTGCGTTTGATGAAGATGGAAATGGTGGTTTTAATTCGGAAGACGATTTAGGCATATTTCTAAATCATGTATCGAAACCGTTAGCCCCCAATATTACTGAGTCATTTCAAGACGTCCCTAAACGTTATGGTGGTGTGTACTTGGGAACAGACTATGGTGAAAAAGAATTTGACATTCCGATTACCTGTTTCTGTACCACCCGCGATGAATATAACGAACGAATTAAAACATTAACTAATGTTTTAGTTAATACCAGCAGTGATGCGGATACTGAATATCCGCTGAGGTTTAATGACGATCCAGATGTAACTTATTATGGACACTTTACGAGTATTCCAACACCGACATTTATTAACGAGGGTGTTCAGGATTTTCAAACTACGTTGGTCTTCATGTTGGCGGATCCACGTGGATTTCTACCACAAAAAGAAATAAAAATTACGGACAATGATCAGCAAATTATTCCTGAAGGAAATACGGAAGTTGATCCAATTATTCATATTATTCCGAAAACCGATCTTTATTATGTGGGTTATGAAACAAATGATGACTATGTAGCGGTTGGATATAACGTTGATGACGGTGATACGACTACGGATAGTGATGGCAACGTCACAGTCATGGGACAATCCCAAACTCAACAGGTTGACGATCCCTGCAACTCATTAGCAACGTGGATTCAATGTAGTGAAAATACACAAGCTTTTCCAATTTATAAGGGTGAGTTAGATGGAAAATCGGCAGCCACTGGTACTTCAATTATGGTGGCTAAAGATAAAGATGATCATTACGAATGGGGATCTCGTGGGAAACACAAGAATTTTTACGGACCAGCGGTTATGCATAATGGTCTACCGAAAATTACTCCCTATTGGAAAGTTTCGGTACGCTTACATCATGTTAAACGAATGAAAAATGAGCGGGCGATGGGAAAAATCGAAGCTTATTTGTTGGACAATAACGGTAATGTTTGTGGAAGAATGGGCATTGAAGATTATTCGATGGGCCGTTATCCACGGGCGTTTATTCAATTAGGCAATAATTTTGATAGTAGTAACTCTGATAGTTATTTGACATTGCTGTTTGATGAAGGTAATGGTCAGGAGAAGCATAACGGCAAACCAAAGCATGTTAAAGTTGCCTATACCAAAACGGTCACCGTTAAGAAGAAGACAGCCAAAAAGAAGAAGACAGCCGTTAAGAAAAAGACGGCTAAAAAGAAGAAGTGATAAAAATGAATTTACAATTCTTTGCTCGAAGGAAACGAAAAAAGCGTAAGAAAACTAAGACTAAAAAGAAACGAGTTGTAAAAGCAAAAAAGGGTGGTAAGAAAAGTAGTAGTAAAGGAGGCAAAAAGACATCAGCCCCCAAAGCTACGACAAAGAAGAAAAAGGAAAAGGAATATGTAACTGAAACCTCTTATATGAATAAGGACGCATATTCGAACTTTTATGGTGAATTTATTCTTGAACGACAGAAAAAATCGGATAAGTCTGGTAAAGTTTACGACAATTGGGTAGCAGAAATTAACCAGTGGGATCCTAAAACTGGTGAACCATATAGTGTTAATAATACCCATAAAACTCACATGCATAAGGAAAAGTTGGATAAATCCGGTAAGTTTGGTTTTGCTTTAGCCAACTTAGGCGTTTTCTTTGGTAAGCATGATATTAAAGAGGACTTAGTTAATCCAGTGGTGGCGTATAAGTCAGATTATGAAGCTTTAACCAATTATGAAGAATGGCGCAGTGATGGCTCTACTGATCCGGATGATACACCACATATTATTGCCAAGGCTGGTCAAGAAATTATTATTGATACGGCCAACAATAAAGTTACTATTGATGGAAAGCCGGCCGATAAATACGTTTCATGGTTATCGACCTTCCCTAAATTAACCGGTGGGGTTCCACAAGCTCTACACTTTGTCCCGGATCCCAAAAATGCTGATGTAACAATTGAATATCGACCAGCAATTAAGTAGTCACGAAAGCGGCTACTTTTTTCATACATAAATAAGGAGGTTAGAGATTTGTATATTATCCTGGATAAAAATTTAAAGCGAGTTGCCACGTTATCGACTAATTCAGACGCCAACCCGTTTTGGGGTGAAGTAGTTGAACGCCAAATTGCCGATGATAACAGTAACTCGGATGATGGTATTACTGGCGTTAGCACTTTTAATAGTACGGATCCAAATGCTAACTCCAAAAGCTGGAATGATACATTAACAGGACTAACCATGTTGCAAAGTGCCCCTGCGGCTCAATACTTAACGGTTGGTAATAGTGTTGCTGTGTATGATGATGTGCATAATCATTGGCGTATTTATCGAATTTATCAGGTTGATGAAACTATTGATGCCACTAGTGGGGCTCACTTAGTAACGGTGGATGCTATTAACCTAGCAATCTATAAACTAAATAAGACCATTCCACCCCAAAAAGAAATTAAAGATTGTAAATTAGATCAAGCCATGCAATGGATCATGGCAGATACCGGTTGGGACTTACAAAATAATTGTTCTTCGGGATTATTTGCCGATATTAATTTTGATGGAACGTCTTCTAGTCAAGCTGCCTTACAGACGGTTCTATCAACTTACGATGCGGAAGCTGATGCTTATTGCCATATTGACACTAATGGTATTGTGACTGACCTGATTTTAGAATTAGCTGATCAATTGGGAGAAGATGAAGGTAAGTCAATTACCTATGGGCAAAACATGTTATCTGTCCAACGAGAAACAGTTGATACTAATTTAGTAACCAAGCTTTACATTGTGGGCGCAAATAATGCTTCAATTGCAGAGGTTAATAATGGTAAGAATTATATTACTGACGTTTCAGCAAATTCTCTTTATAACACTGATCAGAACACCTGGCTGGAAGGAACGATTACTAGTGACACTATTACTGAACCTAAAGCATTACTTGATTGGGGATTGCGGGAATTAAGATTGTACAATCATCCACGAATTAACTATGCTGTGGAGGTTACTCAAGATTTTCAAGCTAACTTGGGCGATACTATTAAGGTGATTGATTTATCTATGAACCCGATTTTAACCACGGAGGCAAGAGTCATTCAGCAAACTACCTCAGAAAGTGACCCAAGTCAAAATAAAGTTGTATTAGGTGAGTTCAGTACAGTTAAAGTAATTACGCCGGCGTTTATTCGCAATATGGAACAGCGTTGGAATGATCACGTTAAGAAACTATTTGAAGAAGCCCGAGAGAATGCCAATGCAGCCACAGTCAGTTTGATTACGCCGTTAGGTTCAACTTGGTATAACACGGATACTTCCAAACGGGTGATTGCAAGACTATTTATTGAAGGTGAGAATGTAACCTCTTATCTGGCACCGCAAGCTTTTAATTGGCAAAAAATTAATATGGATGGCACCCGTGATATTGGCTGGGAAGCTGACCATGCAAAAGATGGTTATCAAGTTACGATTGAACCACCATTTGTCGGGACACTATTAGTCACCATTGATGATACTTATGTGAAAGATGAGGCAGAGATGTGGATTGATACCAGCAATTCAGCTGATGGTTCCTGGAATAAGCTTTGGGAAACGAAAGATGCCGCCAACAAAGATTTTAATGGTGATCAGCATATTGGGGCCTTACAATTTTCATATTTATTGAGCGATGGTTCAGTATTGTCTAGTTATCACTACACTAAAGATAAAAGTCATTCAGATTGTGAGTTTATTAAATGGAATGCCGATGGAACATTACAAAGCATGATGTTTGTAACTGGAGGTGGCCATTGCGGATCGTTTGGCTATGATGAAAGTTCCAATACGATCTATACAGAAATAAAAGATCAGAATGATGGGAAATATTATTTAGTAACTCTTCCTTACCAAGCAAATACGAGTGCCAGTAACATAACCAATTGGTGCCAAGTAAAACAATATTTTCGAGTTGCAGTTGATTTGAAAAATAATCTGTGGCTGGGAAGTACGACGAGTGGGAAAGTATATGTTTGTCAGATAAGCGATTTACAGGCAGGAAACTTCAAACCAATCATTGAATTTAAATTGCAAGATTTTAAGTGGAAGCCATTACCAGCTGGAACCACTAATAATGGCGCTTATAACACTCTTCAGGCAAATGGGATTAGTTATCCATTTGCTTTTTTTACGGCGGGTGATGCTAACAATGCTGATGACAAACATGTTATGTGTATTAACTTAATTACACAGTCAATGGTATTTGATTATGTGGTGGAACCAATGCAGGATATTAAGTTAACAGTGCCGTTGGAAAATGGCGGTCATTTGGAGCCGGAGGGCATATATGAAGATGTTAATAATTCTAGGTTAATTGTTGGCTTTAACGTTTCTGAATATAGGGATGATGCACACACTGTGTCTATTGCTCATAGTGCATTATATACGGCTCCACTTAAAATCCGTGATGATTCTAAAGACTTAGTTGTTGAATATCCTGAACAAGATGAAGGTGAAAATGATGAAGCTGAACAACCAGTAATTGCTGGAAATGATAATGCGGATGATTCGGATGCAAGTTCAGATAGTGATGAAGATGGGGATGAATCAACTGGTGAAGGAACCAAAATTGAGGATGGTGATAACAATTGATTATTGCAACGGGGACGTTAAATATTGATGAAAATGCTAAACTTGCCCAGCAAGCTTCTGACGATGCCAAAAGTGCCGCTAATTCTGCAGCTGATGAAGCGGGTAAGGTTAAAACATCGTTGGATGGGAAAATCACTGTTTCATCTCAAGAACCATTTGATGATGGGAAAACCCATGACGAAGGTGATATTTGGTATGTTCAAGACAGTAATCATATAACTAGTGAAATGTATACTTATGATGGATCTGATTGGGTTAAGACCAAAATGTCTCAAACAGCTTTGTCAGTTGGACAGCTTTCAGCATTAACTGCTGATTTAGGAACCATTGAAGCCGGATATTTGAACTCTGTGGAAGTTGACTCATCAATCATTAAAGGTGGCAGTATTTCTGGTTCATCTTTGTCGTTAACAAATGGAAATACTAATTATTGGTTAGATCAGAACGGGTTTCATGACAGTTATTATGGAAACGATATATTTAATGGATATGTAAAAAAAGATGTTTGGATTAATGAATCAGGAATTTCAATCTCTGATGGAAATTATAAGGCTGATATTCAACCAGAACAAATTAAAATGTCTGGTGGTGGTGGAACAGGAACTATTTGGTCTACGAATATTAATTGGCCTGCTATTACCATTTCAAATAACATTCAAATAAAATCTCGACACATAATTCACAGCATTGATTATGGAGCTTTGTATTTTGAAGGAGGTTCTGATGGTGGTGAAGATGGTATTGACATTCATGCCGGCGGGGTTTACTCACATGGGACCAATTTACTTAAGGAAATTCAGCGGATCGATGGTAAACCTAATAATGATGGTGAAGTTAGTGGGATTCATGGTGATATTAATAGGATTGATGGTGACATTAGTAGGATTCGCAGTGAAATTAGTGATATTAAAAGTGAATTGAAGAGGAAGAAGAATAAGTAAGGTGATCTGATGAATGATATTAACGCGCAGGATTTAATTAACCAATTAGTTAATGAGTACAGTCAAGATATGGCAGCAAAAAATCAACAAATTGCGTTATTAAAAATTGAAAATAATCAGCTTAGAAAGAAGGTGAAAACTAATGAGTAAGGAACTCGCATTCACGGATGATAATGATGTGGTTAAATATTTAGATACAACCACTGCTTTTAATCTGGCACTCACGGCCGACGGGGTGGCCTTTGATTTAACTAATGCTAAGTCAATTCTGGTTAAAATAGCTAATGACGATGGATATATCATGCAACAAACTATTGATTTAACCACTGTAACTAGTCCGCTTGGTGGAACACTAAGTTTTCCAATTAATCAGGATATTATGAACACATTGGTTCCGGATGATTATGATATTGAAGTTTGGGTTACTATGAATGATGGTACACAGGCTATCTTTCCAAGTGATGGAACGTTAGGATTTTCAATTGAAGAGAACCTAATGAGTGATACTGGTGAAGTAATTCCGACAATCACTTTAAATGATTTTCAGCAACAATTTGATGATCTAAGTAACCAAATGGAGAATGCAGTCCACAATGTGCATAAGGGTGACCAAGGTAACCCTGGTAATGGTATTAAGTCTGCCAACAATCAGTATCAGTTAAGTGATTCACCAGTTACAGTTCCCACAGGGGGCTGGTCAGATACTATTTTGGCAACAACTGATCAACTTCCTTATCTGTGGACTAAAATTATTTTTATCTACGATGACGGGACGACTAAAGAGATTAATTTTGTTTCCAGCCGAGGTGACACCGGTAGTCAGGGGCCAATTGGACCAGTTGGCCCACAAGGAAAACAAGGAAATGGTTTGGTTGTTAGGGGGAAAGCTGATAAAGAGGAAAATTTACCCACAACGGGTAACAACCAGGGTGATGGTTACTTAGTTGGAACGGACTTATATATTTGGATAGATGGTTCATGGCAAAATATGGGGAGTATTACGCCTGATTTAGCTGATTATGTAAAAGTGGCTGATATGAACAATGCTTTAAACACTAAAGTTACTGATAACAAAAATGGTACTGAACAACTTAATGGAGTTCGGGTACAGCCATATAATAAGTTATCAGATACAATTGGTGGACGAAACCTGTTGTTGGGTACTAGCAATCAGGTAGTTCAAGCCAACAATTGGAATATGCAAGTTGCTGATATTAAATATGACAAAAGTCTTGGTGGGACTTTATGTGCGTCTGTGATGATTAACAATGCTGACCACGTAAGTAATTTATTACGAGGGTCAGCACAACTTAATCTACAGACTCTTGACAAAAGTGGGAAGATTTTAGCAAAAGCTTATGGGAATAGTGTTGCCTATAATGCTAATGGCCTAAGTTGGTGTTCTATAAGCATTGATGATAATACTTCAGATGTCCAAGCCTATATTTTGACGAATAACATGAGCCAAAACGCATTTTATTCCTGTTTAAAAATTGAAAAAGGTTCAATCGCTACTGATTGGACACCTGCCCCAGAAGATAAAGCAGATGATAGTAAAGTTGTTCACAGTACAGATATGCGTAAACCTGCTAGTGATGTAGCGGGAATTGAAGAGGTTAACGCCAAACAAGATAAAATTGGTTACACACCTGCTGATAATAGCAAAGTAGCTCACCTATCTGGCACAAACAATTTCGATACCGTTCCAACGGTCAACAATAATCCGCTACTACTAGCAAGCAGTTTGCCAAGTGACCTAGCACGAACGGGACAGGATACTAACTTTACGAGAAAACTTCAAAAGTCTGGAATTGACGTGGCAACCACAACGGATGTTGGTAAGGCAGTGAACACTGCAACAGCAAACATGGCAAATACTACAAAACCAGCCAACTTTACAGCAGGCTTGCAGAAAGGAGGTATCGATGTCGCCACTGTTAATCAGTTGTCGGCTGCTGATGATAGTGGTTGGATAGCCTTTCCTAGCAATTCAAATTTACAGCTGAATGCTTACTACAAAATATTCAATGGTGTCCTTTACACAATGGGGACTGTTGGACCTAAAAACAGTGATGGTTCGCCGGAACTAATGCTAAACGTGCAATCAATTATTAGTGATAGGGGCTACAATTCTCTTCCTAAAGGTATTCAATATCATCACAATTATTATCGCCCCCAAGGTGGTGAATACTCTTTAGATTTTAATAATTATTATCCTGGAGGAATTAGCGCAGGTTTTGGAGAAGGTGTAAATGAGTTCATAGGTATTAATTTAACAATTCCAATTCATTAGAAGTAATTTGCGTCACAGGATCAAGAAGATAATAACATAGGTTTTAGTGGGGCGATTTTAACTGGGATAGGACCTACTGGTCACCCTTATATAAATTCTGATACAAATAATGGATTTGCTAGAGTCTATTATGATAAGTTATTAATATAATTCTTGGTATATTAATTTTATCTATTCAGGTAGACCTTTTGTTTATGGTTAAATTAAAAAGGAGATAATAAATAATGTTCATTTATATTACGTTTGATTCAAATGGGTTTGTCACTGATTATAAAAAGGTTGAAACCGATGGTTATACAAAGGTGTTCGTTTTAGATTCGTGGATTAATCAGTTTGCTCAATATCCAGATAAATTCAGATACGATTCAACAAATCAAAAATTGCTTAATCCAGGTAACTTACCAAGCGTTTCATTGGATCAAGTAAGTACAGATGTAACAACTTTACAAACTCAATTACAATCTTTGCAATCGACAGGTACGCAAACTGATTCACAATTGGGAGCTTTGGTAAGTAACATTTCAGTGGTTCAAGGACAAATTCTCGGAGAACTACAAAATATTCAAACTCAATTAAATGCTTCTGAAAAAGCAACTGCTGTACCAGCAGCAAATACAACTAATTCACCAGCTTAATAAAAGGAGGTAATATAATGTTTAATATTGATTGGCATGGAATGCTTAAAATTGAATATGATAACGGTTGGTTGTCTTATGATAAATTGAAACTGTTCGTTGGTTGGAATGAATTAACAAAAGATCAGTTTACTGATATTACTGGTAAGAATTATGACACAGGGGTGGAAAATTCATCAACTGCTTCTTAATTGACGGTCAGTTGAGTACACTCACATGTAGACGTTTTTCGGAATGCAAGTTTAATTAAATTAAAGTCCGTCACTCTTTTGGAACAGTGGTATAATTATTTTCGTAGGCATTAACCCCTATAATGTCTATGCATTCGAACATTCATCTGAGCATTTATGAATGCCCCATGCTTATTTGCTCATACGTTCCCCTCAATGTATGTGATGTATACACGCCCGTCATAAGATGGGCGTGTTTGTTTTTAATAATTAGTTGTTACGACTATATAATCGTGATACAAAGTGTTTGTGGAATTCCATTCCTCCAAGAAGGAATTTCATGTTCTTCAATATGATATGAATTGAGGACGCCCTTTAAAGCGGGGCGTTTTCTTTTACACAAATTTATGATTCTATGGAGGTTGTCCTATGTATACACAAATATTAAATATTTTAAATTCCTTTAAAGCAACCGGATTGGTTGCTTTTTTAATTGCTGTAATTCCAGCAACTTACAAATTGGTTAAACCGTTGATTGAAGCTAAAATTAAAACTGAAAAGAATACTCATATCAAGCAAGGGATGGAATTAGGCTTGAAATTAGCGAATGCTTTCGTTCCTGTGGTGGCAAGTATGCCTGCTTTAAGTAACTCTGATCGTAAAAAAGTGGTCAATCAATTTGTTGATTCTGGCTTAAAAGAGTCCGGCTTTAATTTTAAAGCAGAAACAATTGAAGGATTAGCAGAACAAGCTTACCAGTATTATAAACACACTCTAAAGGGAGATAATCACAAAGCACCTGTTACTCCGGCGCCTACAAATGACGTTACACCCGACGTTCCAGTCGATGACGATCCGGAAGTATTTAATGAATCCCAATCATCTGAACAAAAGTAGGAAGTGACGAAAATGACAAAAAAGGTTGCTGATTTATCTGTTTACCAAGGCAGTTCTGAGACCTACATGAAATTTTTAAAAAGTCACGGAATTGATACCACGGTGGTTAAGTTGACGGAAGGCACTGGATACATTAACCCTAAAGCTAGAGAACAAGTGGCTAACGGATTCAAAGTATTTGGTACTGTGAGTGTTTATCATTTCTTTCATGGTCATGGTTCATCAGAAGCTAAGTATTTCTTAGCTTGGGTAAAAAGCTTTGGGTTGGATAAATCCACAGTTTTGGCCCTAGATGTGGAAGCACAAGACCTTCCTTGGAAGACCACAGCCGAAGTAAATGCCTTTTTAAAGGAGTTAAAAGCCAACGGATTTACCAACGTTATTACTTATGGATCCGGTTCATGGTTTGCTGAAAAGCGAATTGATCGAGCGAAACTTATTGATAAACATATTTGGGTAGCAGCGTATGGCGTTAGTCAACCGGGAATTGATAATGTGAATGCTTGGCAATATACCGATAACTATGATGGATTAAAGGTTGACGCCAGCTTAGATTTTGATGGTTCACTGTCCGGAAGTGGGGTAGTTATTAAACCTGCTAAACCGGAATATTATCAAACACCGGGTTTATACGAAGCAACGCAAAGCGTAATTCACCAATTTAACGACGTCCAATTCAAATCTAAACGTCATACACGTCTGATTAAAGGAAGCCGATTCTATGCTACCCCAATAAAATATGGTGAAATTTATCGCCTTTCTACACCGACTGGTTACTATACAGCAAACAAAGATAAAGTTAAATTTATTTTTGCAGTAAAGGCTGGTGATAAGTAATGGTGGAAATTCCTGACGAAATTAATATGACTAAAATGCTCATTGGCATTAAAGAAGATATTTCTTCCATTAAACAACAGCTGAATGATCAGGCTGATTTGAATGCTAAAACAGATAAAGCTTTGGCTAAGTCTATTGAAAATGAACATCGAATTGATAATCTTACACATATTAACTATGCATTAATTTCTTTAGTGGCAGCGGGAATTATTGTACCGTTGATTATTTATTTAATTGAGAAATTTATGTGAGATGAATCCCCCTTGAATGATTATGGGGGGGAATACATATATTGGTATATATTAATTAATATTATTTTGTGCTTTTGATAATATTATGCATATATTAGCTTTTGGTTATTGAACTATCATTTTTGAGGACAAAATAGCTAATAACGGTCAAATAACGGTCAATTAAAATTATAAATGCCTTTATATCAACGTTTGTAAGGGGCACTTGTGCCTGCAGTCGGCATCAATGATTATAGTCAGTTTTTTATGACAGAAGAAGACACTCTTAGTCCTTTTAATTAAGAAGGGATTAGGGGCCTTTTTTTGTTTTTGTCTTATCTACACGCTGCTTCTTTAAATATTGTAGGGCCAAAGAAAGTGCTTGTGTTGAAAAAGTACTAATTTTTAATTGTGAATCAATTAAAAACGCCAGAATTAACATCCAGGAAAAGCGAAGCCGTACCCATACTAGCGACTCATAGCAGCACTTATAATTGGTACATGTAAAAACGTTATAATTGGTATAGAACGAATAAATATCTAAACTGCTTTATATAAAAGAACTTGTGCATTAATAAATCCGAATATCCCCTTGTGGTATACCAATATATTTGTTATTCTGTATAGGTAATAAAAGAAAAGGGGATTTTTATAATGAAAAATATTTTACTCGTTTGCGAAGATGGAATTTCTAGTAATTTTTTAGTTAAGTCAGCTAAATTATTTATTGAGAACTATCAGGCAGATATTAATTTAATACCAAGTGATTTTGAAAATGCGGCGCAACATTTGAATGACGGTGTTGATTTGGTCTTGGTAGCACCACAGGCCACTTATCACGAAAAGGAGCTTGAATTGCTTGACGGTAAAGCCAACCTTTTAACAATTCCTGATGAAGTATATGGTTGGGCTAACGGCGAAAAGCTCGTCAAGTTCATTCTCAATCAATTTAAGTCTGCAAAGGCAGTTTAATGGATGAAAATGAATTAGATCAAATCTCAATGCTCATGTTGACCTATTCGGGAAAAGCCAAGCAGATTCTTAACCAAACAATTGATACAATCTCATTATCTACATATAAAAAAGACGATGTACCTGCACAATTCGAGAAAGCTCATAAATGGCTCATAAAGGCGCATAATGAGCAAAACAAAGCAATTAAATATGTAGATAATTTGCAATACTCGGTGCTGTTCACCCACGCACAAGACACACTGATGAATACTGAAACAATTTATTTCTTATTGACCAAATTAATTCCGTTGATAAGAATAAGTCAATAAACAGGTTGATTTTATTTTTCTCAAAAAATACTGGTCGATATTCTGCCGTCATTGAATTACCTTCCATTCTGGAATATAATAGTTGTTATGGTTTGATCTTTGATAAGCTTTAAAGAACAATTATTAATGAATGATCTAATCCAGTTAACACGTGTTAAGGTGGATTAGATTTATTTTTTGGAGGGTATCACATGCAACAACATGAACAAACTGACCAGGAAAGACGAGCTGACAGCTCATTCTTTGGCCAACCAAGAGGATTATCGACGTTATTCTATACTGAAATGTGGGAGCGCTTTAGTTACTACGGAATGCGGGCAATCCTGTTATTTTACATGTATTTCAGTATCAGTAAAGGTGGTTTGGGCTTTTCACAACCACTTGCTGCATCAATCATGTCCATCTATGGATCGTTGGTTTACTTGACTTCTGTTGCCGGTGGTTTCATTAGTGACCGTATTTTAGGAAGTCGGAGAACTGTATTCTATGGTGGTGTCCTGATTATGTTTGGCCACATTGCTCTCTCAATGCCATTAGGACGGATTGCGTTATTTGCCTCAATCGTTTTAATCACCTTGGGAACCGGTCTATTAAAGCCAAATATTTCTGAGATGGTTGGTGGGTTATATACTGAGTATGATAACCGACGAGATTCTGGATTTACGATCTTTGTGTTTGGGATTAACTTAGGGTCGTTTATTTCACCAATCCTAGTTAGCTGGCTGGGAATGAGTTACAACTTCCACCTTGGTTTTTCTTTGGCTGCTATTGGGATGTTTTTCGGTCTCCTACAGTATATCCGTGGTGGTAAGAAGCACTTGCCAAGTACGAGCCTTTATCCATCTGATCCGCTTGAACCTGAAGACGTTAAAAAGTTATCGTTTCGGATTGGCGTTGGCGTGGTCGTCTTTGGATTAGTATTGTTATTGATGCAAGTGATGGGGACCTTGTCACTAAGTACATTTATCACCTTACTTAGTCTCATTGCGATTGCCACCCCAATTATTTACTTTGTCATTATTATTTCCAGCAAGAAAATTTCAAGTACTGAACGTTCTCGAGTTATTGCTTATATTCCATTATTCATTGCTGCAACGATTTTTTGGGCCATTGAAGAGCAGGGATCAGTTGTTTTAGCTTTGTTTGCGCAGAATCAAACCAATAATAACTTTTTTGGTTTCCAAATTCGAGCTGGTTTCTACCAGTCATTAAACCCCGCATTTATTATGCTCTATACGCCATTCTTTGCATGGTTGTGGATTAAATTAGGGAAGAAG
Organism: Lentilactobacillus dabitei; assembly: GCF_019061365.1. Taxonomy (GTDB): domain Bacteria; phylum Bacillota; class Bacilli; order Lactobacillales; family Lactobacillaceae; genus Lentilactobacillus; species Lentilactobacillus dabitei. The sequence goes on along the minus strand of NZ_JAHPPD010000024.1, from coordinate 1,638 downwards.
CAACCTAGTTCGCCTTCTAAATTCTCTTTAGGAATGGTGATTGCCGGGTTATCGTATATTTTCATGATCCTGCCAGTTTCTTTGTTCGGAACTTCCGCTCGCGTAAGTCCGTTGTGGTTAGTTGGTAGCTGGGCAATTGTTGAAGTTGCGGAGTTGTTAATCTCGCCAATTGGCCTTTCTGTAACGACAAAACTTGCACCAAAAGCTTTTGAATCTCAAATGATGAGTATGTGGTTCTTAGCCGACGCGGCTGGACAAGCAATTAACTCACAAATTGTTAAGTACTATACGCCTGATAATGAAATTAATTATTTCTTGATCATTGGAATTTGCGCAATTGTTGCTGGAGTCATCCTGGCGTTCCTTGTCAAGCCGGTTAAACGACTTATGGAAGGCGTTAACTAATAGCGATCAACAAAAAGTGTTATCCTTTCTGGGATAACACTTTTAATTATGGGAGAAGAATATGGTAAAAATAGTTGCATCTAGCGACGATCATTTTGACATCAATAAAGTTGATATTAACCGAATTATTGAACAGCAAGCCGCATACTTGAATGAGCATTACGTAGATTATTACTTGATTGCAGGTGACATGTTCAATAATTTTGAGAAAGTCTTGGCATATGTGCATGATCTGAAGAGGAAAGTGGTATCGACCAATGTTTTGTTTATTGCCGGAAATCATGACATGATCAGAAACGTTACTTATGAAGAACTTGAAAAGGGGAGGTGGCCTGGATATATTAACAATCGATTTGTTGATATTCCCAACACTGATATCAGGATTATCGGGATTAACGGGTGGTATGACTACTCATTTGCCAGCAATGTTGCTAAATCAGAATCAGATTTTTATCACTGGAAGCAGACGTATTGGATAGATAGCCAAATTTCGCAACCTATGAGCGATATTGAGCGCGAGGACATCGTCCTTCAAGAATTGGAGAAACAGCTCATAGCGGCCAAAAATGCCTCGAAAAAGGTGATTGTGATGACGCACTTTGTCCCGAACCAAAAGTTTATTCGATATACAAAAGATTTTCGCTTTTGGAATATGGCAAATGCAATGATGGGAAGTATCAGATTTCAGGCACTTATTGACCAATATGCGGTTAATTCTGTGATTTTTGGTCACATTCATAATCGATATGTACCAACGAAAATTAAGGCAACTTGGTATTACAATGGCGCCGTTGGATACCACAATCACCATCATAACGAATGGCAAAGTGCTGATTTCATAACAGAATGGCAACGCCAACTCAAATTTATTCAAATAAATTGAATATTGCGCTTGACGGTGGCCGAAAAATTTTGTATTATAATACTCGTTGGTTTGATAGCAAACACAATGCTGGAGGGGTAGCGAAGTCTGGCTAAACGCGGCGGACTGTAAATCCGCTCCTTCGGGTTCGGTGGTTCGAATCCACTCCCCTCCATTTTATTTTTGGGCTATAGCCAAGAGGTAAGGCAACGGGTTTTGATCCCGTGATGCGCTGGTTCGAACCCAGCTAGCCCAATTTTTGGTTTTCTCCCGTTTTTATAGGTTGTCAAAAGGGCTCTTCGTCAACTGTTGTTGGTGAAACTAAATTCGAGTTCTAATCACTTTGTGATTAGGGCTCTTTTTGTTTTGAC
>NZ_JAHPPD010000023.1 GCF_019061365.1 Lentilactobacillus dabitei | reverse complement strand
GTCCCCGTAAATGTCTCGGATGGAAAACGCCTTATGAAATATTCTTTAATGTAGTGTTGCACTTAATTTGACAATTCAAGTGAAAAAAAGTAATGCATTCTGGTTTTGGAATGCATTACTTTTTTGGCTTAAATTCTGGGATCAGCCGTTTGTCGTAAGTTTTATCAATATAAGCAGGGAAAGCTAAGTTACATCTATAAACACTTTGCCGACTAATGTCCCAGCCCCTTAATAGCAAATTAGGAGTTACTGTTCGGCTTTGTTTGAATCAAGTTCCTAATTATTTGTCCCAAACAGTGATTGAATCGTAATCTTCACCGGTTAATTCTTTTGTAACCGATTTGACTTTGCTTGAGGCTTCGGACATTTTGCCACCAGATTTTAGGCGAGTCACTTCCGCACTAATCAAATCCAACTTCGATTTATCCGCTCTGAATGAAAGACCATTGTATAAAGCAATTAAGAAGAAGAATCCTACTCCAACACTAATCATGAGCGTTAAAGTTAATTGAACAGTTGGTGACTGATTCACAGCACCAGTAGTACTACTCTTGAACCCAGCCAACTGAAGGATTTCTTCACCAAGAATATTGGTGATTACAAAACCGCCTTGTTCAAATAAGCCCGCGAGCGATGAAAAGGTTCCGGCTCGATTTTGACCTGTAAGTAAAGTATCTAAGACGGGTAAGGATGGAAAGACTGTTCCGGGGATGAATCCATATAACTGACCGCCAAAGATTGAGAAGGTTTGAACGATTAATAACCACATTACCATATGATCTGGTTTAATAAAGCCAAGCAGGCCAAAACCAACACAGGATATCATGGCCATTCCATAGGCAACACCGTACATATATCTTGGTGCATACTTATTAATCACGTAGCCAGCTGCAATCATTACGAAAATACCAACAAAAGTACTTAGTGATGACAGGTAGGCGGTTACTGACGCATTTAATCCTAATACATTAACGATGAAATACGTTAATATCAGGCCGCCTAAGTTTCCGGCCATTTGATCAGCACCATCAATGAATAAGTGTTTTCTAAAACTTTTAATTTTGAAAATTGAAAGGTAATCATGGGCGGTTTCTTTGAACTTGGTCCAGCGAGAGGCGGAAATATTAGTCCCTTGATTGTGTTCTGCTTCCATGAGGGCAGCTTCGTTCTTAGTAACAAAGTGTTCCCAAGTAGTGTAGTAAGTAATCAGAGCAAAGATAATTCCGACTGCTGAAAGGCCAATCTGGAGATACAGGTAAATCTTGGGATCGTTTTTGGGCCAGTTATTCAAGATCTGAGCCACAACGAAAGCAGCAATCGTATTGAGCAAAGCAGCAACGACACTGCGGACGGTTCCCATGATGGTTCTTACTTTAAACGAATCCGTCATTTCTGAGGGTAACGTTGTCCATGGTAAATGGATTGTGTTGAAAAACGCTAGTAAGACTGAGTAGGTAATAAAATAATACCAGAAGTTTAATCCGCTAATGGGAATCAGTGTCGCGTATACAAAGAAAGGAATGGTCATTAGGATGAAGAAATGTCGCCGGCCGTACTTGCGACCGAATTTAAACTTATATAGTGAATCTGAAAAATGACCAATCCAAAGGGCAACGCCAGAGGCTAACACCCGCCCGAAAATTAACATAAAAGCCACTTGTAATGGGGTTAACCCACAAAAATAGGTATAAAAATACGAAATATAATTATAGCAGATTAAACCAACTGCAGAGCCAATAAAGCCATACATACCAAAGCCGGTTGATCTTAAAATACCAATTTTACCCCGGGGCGTATAAATCTTTTTGCTTTGATATTCGTTCCAACCATCATGAATTTCATTTGTTTTTTGCATGTTTCCACTTCCCTAATTATTTAGAAACCAATTTCATTAATTGACGTTGTTTTTTGGTGATTTATTTGCAATGCTAAACGTGACTTCATCGCTAGTACGACTAAATTCATATGCACCACGGATTGATTGGGCACTGCTTGTGGGAATCAGATTAGCTGACGTTTTAACCCGGATGTTTTTGGGAGCAACGTCGCAGTTAGCAAAATGAAGTTGCAGCATTCCCTCACTAAGATCAAGGACAGCTGATTTGATTGGGACAACTTCTGAATCAATTTCCACGTCAAAATTGATAGTGTGGATAAACATGCGGTGTCTAAATGCATCAGTTGGTTCAAAGATAATCTGGCTATTATTCGTATTGAAATTGCCACCAAACGAAAGCCAACGAGTCGCGGATTGTTGGTATATATACTGCCCTGCGTCATGGGCATAGCCATAAAAAGCTTGGCCATAGTCCGATGTGTAAGGTTCAAATTCCATGAATTCAGGATCAGTTAGAAAGGCCATGGAGCCAAAGCCCTTCTGATCAATTGAACTTAAAGCGCTGGTTGAGGCAGCGTAGCCAACTTCCAGCTTAAATAAATTGGCTGAATCATGATATTTATAATTATCGAGAATGGGGATTGCGTTGAGGCTTGAACCGTAATGGTTAAATTCTCGGGTTATTTTTTCTCGTTTACCATATACGAAGGAATCAAAGTATCTCCTAGCGTCACCGTTATAGCCCCAGTGAGGGATGAGTGGTGTACATGCTAAGATGGCGTTAACCGTTTTGACCGCTTTGGGTTGGTCACCAAAATAATCACACCAGGTATAAACCTCTTCTTGACCGGTGGAGTCCCACGGCATTTCACTACCATATGGATATTGTAAGTTTGCCCAAATGTTATAGCGATATTTCATGTATGATTCAAAGTGATTGGCTTGTTTAGTCCACGCTTCATTCTTTAAGTCCTCAAGGATTGATTTATGAATACTGCCAACCATTAAGCCATATTGTTCCAAGTAAAGAAACGCATCCTTGCCGCAGAATTGATGCATTGCCATGACGGTTTGATAGGCTTGGTTTAGGTACCATTGCCAATCATGGTTGGTAACTAGGCCATCATAATTTCTTGCAAGTCGATACATCACCCAATAAATAGTAGCTTGGTGAGGATAGTTATAAGCACGCCAAGTTTCTTCAGAGCGGGATTTATTCCAACTGTACATGATGTCGTTGTTCATATAATACAAACTGGCCCGAATGCTGTAATCTTTGTTTTGCAAGTGCCCCCAAAGAACATCATCAACATATTGTTCTAACATGTGGACTTGGTTTTTATTTGGCATATATAAGTTCTTAATTGCCATTAGAAGATTGGGACCGGCACCGGCTTCATCGGAATCACCTGAAATGTATGATCGAAATTCGTCCAGTACTTGGCGGTTTGTTTCATTATCATAGGTGACAAATGAGTGTTGGCGACCGTGTTTATCCGGTTCAGCAAGCCATTGGTGAGTTTCGTGGAATCTTGCTAGTTGCTGCACTAATTGTTCGGCCGCGTCTGTAACATAATAATTAATGGTCTGGGTTGTATGATCGGAATATTCAATCACAATGCGGGCTTGACCAAAGTAGTCATGTAGCCGGCTAAGCAGATAAGCATGGTGAGAAGAGCCGTTTGTAATCTTAATTGCAGTTTCTGGGTCGGCATGGATTCTAGCGATATCTTTATCGGTGTGAATTGTTAATTCTGCTTGTTCTTGGCCGTGGAGTACATAACCTGGCAGACTGGCAACACTGGGAATGCTGTTTTCGATTAATGTATTGGCGATTTTATCTGGAGTGGTCACATCAATGAACTTTAAGGTAAATGTCTTAGCCTCACCAGCTTTTAAGATAAATGAGCTGGGGGTGTTCCACTGACGCTTACCATCCCAATTGGTATCGAAGTAGGCTTTGGAAAACGCAGTCCATTCATAAAATCCTTCAAAGTGAACATCGCGTTTGGTTTTATCATCGTTAAGGGGGCGGTAAGCTTCAAATGGTGTGTTACCACCATTAACAACTAGTAACGTTGGCTTTCGACCATTGAGCCGTGCAACTTGGAGATAGCCAGCATCCTGGCCGATATATGGGTCAACAAACGAGCTATTGTTATGGCTTTCCTCAAGTGAGTTATCCGTAAAGATTTGATTAAAGATCATTGCAAAGCCCAAGCCACCAACTTCAATGTTATTTTTGCTTGAATTTGTTATTCTAGTAGTGAATAAAACGCTATCATTTTTTACGATCCAATCACGATCAATCTTGAGAGGGGCAGTTGTCAAATCTTGATCATCTTTTGTTGTGTAAAATGACCACTGCTGTTGGTTGACCGGCCGAAGGGCTAACTGGACATCACCCAGTTGGTAGTAATCCGAGCCGGAGCGGTTGACCTTGGCCTTACTGGTGGCAAAATCAAACCACTCTTGGTTCTCATCTTGGGCTGCAAGTGTCTTTAACAGATTGGAATTAGATTGAAAACTTTCGATTTTTAGGTTTGCCATTTTAATTTTCCTCAATTCTTTGTTCCGAGAATATTGTGGTACAATTCATACTCGTCAGTATGAACTTGTAAGCGATCACCTACGAGTTAAATTGTAAGCGCTTGTTCTTTTTATAAAAGCTCACATTTTCGTATAAAAAGTATCTTTTTTCACTTTGTTGATGAAGTAGTGAAGATCATAAAGGAGGATAAAGCTGATGGAATATGGTTATTATCAGTTGGGTTATCCTATGAAACTAGTGGAGTGTGGTCACTTCATTACTAAGCGGGGTTGGACCCATAAGGTGTCTACTCGAAAATCTGATACTGAGATTCTAATTGGTCTCTCTGGGGATATCCCGCTTGCAATTGGCAGCGAAAAATTTAACTTAACTGCTGGAAAAGTCTTGATTAATTTTCCGACTGAAACAATTTTTGGGAGTACCCCGGTAACGGTGTCTTCTGATTTCTTTTGGATCCATATTATCAATCAGGCACCGCTTAATATTGCAAAAGAAGGGCCAACCAAGCCTATTCCGGAGAACTTAGCAATTCTACCGAGATCTTTTCAAATGACTGAACCTGATCGCTGCTTGGTCCTGGCAACGCAATTACTAGACATTGCCCATCATCAAGGGCATGCCTCATCGGCGGATTATGCGGCCACTTTATTGGTGACTGAACTTGCTAATGATTATTTGAATCAGGTACAATCTGATACCACTGATGAAAGTAAAGTAATGCAAATCAAGGAGTGGAGCCGGCTAAATATCAATAAAGAACTAACGGTTCGAACCATCGCTGATCATTTTGAAATCAACCAAAATTATCTGGCTGCTATCTTTAAAAAAGTAACGGGTTCAACTGTTAAGAAGTATTTGAATAAACTTAAAATCGATCAAGCCAAGTACCTATTACTGACGACTACCTTATCGGTGCAAGAGATATCGGAGAAAAGCTATTTTAACGACTACAAATATTTCTTTCGAATTTTTAAAAGGAATACTAATTTAACACCGGCAAAATATCGTAATACGTTTACAAGCACATTCCTGAATAACCCAGATATTGATCCTGGCTATGACATCGGTAAAATTGTGTCGGTGCTGGAAAAGGGAATTGATGAAAAGAAGCTATTTTAAAAAATGAGATGTTGGCTATTATAAAAACAAACTGATGAGGGCGTAGGGATATCTGGATGAATGACGTGGATGCTTCACTTAAATACCCAAATAAAGTCAGGTAGCTCTTAGAAGAAGTCAAAATAAAGCACCAAACGTGATCTTTTGTGAGTGTCATTTTGGTAAATAAAGAACGATCATGAATATGAGGGATCATTATTAGACGGGGTTGGGGTGCTTCAAACCGAAGATGTTCAAGTGGCTCGAGAAAATGAAGATGAACTTTATCTAACTGATGAGATTACTTGGTCCCCAACCAATATGAAGTTAATTCCTTATTATGCATGGGCGAACCGAGCGGAGGGCCAAATGGAAGTTTGGCAAGCCATTAATCGGTAGTTAAAGTTCTCAATATGGGCTTAAGGTATATTAACCACAGAATTGCTCGGTGCTTCATTAATTGCCGGTGCGAAAATCGATTTGACCTCAGAATTTAACGAAAAAGACCAATTATTCCTGATTTTGGAATAGTTGGTCCTTTTCGTTAGCCGCTTGTCGCAGCTTTTATCTTAGGTGGTCAGGACGATTTAAGTGAATGATTACCGACTGGAAATTAATAGATGCGCCGGTCTTCGATCCCAACGAAAAAAGGCTTTAAATTAATTGGGTGCCATGGGAACTTTCCGTTGTTGTGTGAAGCTTCAAGCTGATGTATTTCTTTCGGTACTGGGATGGTGACATACCGTAGTGCTTTTTGAAGGCCATTGAGAAGTAGTACACGTTTTGATAACCAACTCTAGTGGCAATCTTACTAATTTGGTCCGAAGTTAATAGTAGGTACTTGGTGGCTTCTTCTAGCCGATATTTGGTTAATAACATATTAGGGGTAATTCCGAAAGTTTTCTTCATATAAATGGATACAGAATTAGGGTGGATATGAAATTGCTTTCCAAGTTCTTCGTAAGTGATCTTTTCATCATAATGATCTTCGATGTAACGTTGAATTTTGTTGGCAATCATAACGGTTGGCGATTCCTGAGGGGCCTGGACCTGAATCAATTGCAGTAAATCAATGAAAAGCTGTTGCGCTTTCCAGAATTCAATTGAGTTTTGAGTGGTGTCCGAGTGATTCTCGTTGGATTTGCGACTATTGGTAAAGATTTTTTCAATCATTGAAAAAATAGTTGCTTCATTAGGAATGGGCTGCTGTTTTTGGAGAAACAACGTTACCATTGAAGTGTAGTAGTGAATTGCGGGGACTGGAATTAACGACTGGACCTGCTTGGGTTCGTTGGATTGAACATAGTTACCAGCCGTTGCAAAATGGATCCAATAATATTCCGTTGTTTCATCGATTGGTTTCCATGAATAATGATGATGCTGAGGTTGTAAAATAAACATTTCACCAGCACGAACGGTATACTGATTGTCATCTTCGGCAATGTATAGGGCTCCACGTTGCATAAACATCATGACGAAGAATTGAAAATTTCTACGATTAGGGTGACGTTCACCTGGTTTGAAAATGACATGCCCACTCTGAATATAAGTTGGGGTTGGCAGACACGAAATTGACAAAAATTGTTTAGCCATATTAGACTCCTCCACTTGCTTAGCGAGTGATTAATTATTTGCTGTTAATATTAGTATAAAAAATCGTTTGGATATCATAAAAATAAGGCAAATTTATCTGTTTGTCAAATTGCTGATAAGTGATTTTATTGTAAAAATCACCATAAATGCCGGTATTACCGCCCGAAACCCTTGTGCAGCAATAAACAAGGCAAAATGGCCAAATATATATTTTTTTATAAAAAGGCGCTCTAATATTGGATTCTAACCACTGCGGTTATGTTGTATTCTATTAATCGTAAGCGGTTGCAATGATATGCAAATTCATAACGACGTTGTTGAAACCCATTTTTTATCAGAAAGGACGAATCAAAATGAAACCGGTGTCATATTATGATGTTAAATATTTACCAGGTTCGACTTTAAAAGAGAAGTTCGAGTGCAACGTTAATTGGATGTTGTCCCTCACACCTGATCAGTTACTGTATAACTATCGGGTAAATGCAGGACTAGATACTAAAGGCGCTACGCCACTAACGGTATGGGAATCACCAGACTGGTTCTTTAGAGGTCACTTTACTGGTCATTATCTTTCAGGGGCTTCTAGAAGTTATGTTGAACTCAACAATATGGAAGATACCAAAGAAGCGAATGAACTAAAAGATCGGGTCAACCAAATTATCGATGGCTTGAAAGAATGCCAAGAGAGATTCGATACATTTGAAGAATTCCCAGGTTACTTAGCTGCTGAACCTTCAAAGCGCTTCGATGATGTTGAAAAGCTTCGATTCAATGGTAACCATTATGTGCCATATTATGCTGTTCAAAAGTTAATGGATGGCTTGATGGACGCTTATGAATATGCTGGTAACCAAACTGCCTTGGAACTTGTCATGAACATGACTCATTACTTTGAGAAACGAATGGAACGGCTTACGCCAGAACAAATCAATGCAATGATTGATACTCGGTGGTACCAAGGCAAAGGCCACTACATTTATCACCAAGAATTTGGGGCCATGCATCGAACATTACTCCGCTTGTATGAAATGACTGGTAAGAAGCAAAAAGATATTTTCGATTTAGCTGAAAAATTTGATCGTAAGTGGTTCCGTGACATGTTAATCAATAATGATGATGAATTAGGCTACTACTCATGTCACGCAAACACCGAATTAGTTTGTGCCGAAGGAATGCTAGAATATTATCATGTGACTGGCGACGAGAATTATAAAAAAGGCGTTGTCAATTACATGAACTGGATGCACGATGGCCACGAATTACCAACTAAAGGCATTTCAGGTCGTTCAGCATATCCAGCACCTGCCGATTACGGTTCAGAACTATATGACTACCCAGAAATGTTCTTTAAGCACTTATCTAAGTTAAACGGCGAAAGTTGCTGCAGCCATGACTTGAACTTCTTGAGCTCAGAATTATTTGCTGATACTAAGGATGCTACTTTGCTTGATGATTATGAAATTCGGTTTGTGAATGCAATCATGGCTCAGCAGAATAATGACAGCGCTATCGCTGAATACCTGTATAACTTGAGTGTTGCCCCTAACTCAACCAAGGAATACAGTCACACTGGCTTCTGGTGCTGCACTGGTAGTGGTACTGAACGTCACTCAACCTTAGTCGACGGAATCTACTACACCGACAATCACGATATCTATGTTGGTCAATACTTCGATTCAATTCTTGATTTGAAGGACCAGGGTGTCACCCTTACTCAAGATTCTCATTTCCCAGAACAACACTTTGCTCACATCACTGTTGAAGCTGCAAAGTCACAAGAATTTACGATTTATCTGCGAATTCCAAAGTGGAGCAAGACAACGACAATTTCCGTTGATGGTGAAACTGTTGATGCAGAACCCAAGAATGGCTTTGTTGCTATTAAGCGTACTTGGGGCAAGAAAGCTGAAATTACCGTTAACTTTGATTTCGAACTGCGTTATCAAACCCTTGCTGATAGATTTAACCGAGTTGCAATCTACTACGGCCCAATCTTATTAGCAGCTCAAACAAAAGACTTACCAGCCTCAACCAAGCCTGCTAAGGAATACTTGAAGGATCTTGTTAAGGTTGAAGGTAAGAATCAATTCCGGCTTGCCGGCACCAACATCATCTTTAAGTCACTGCCAGCAATTCCTGGTAGCACCCCATATAACGTTTATGTAAAAGTTCCTGACGAAAAGGTTGCAACTGTGATTGATACTCAAAACGATAGCGACAAGCCAGTGAATGAAGAACGTGAATGGACATTGGCCGTTGACCCAGAAAAGAAGAACTATTTGAAGATTACTTATGATCGCTTAGATGGTGATATTTATAGTTTCCAAATTGAAGATGATCAAAAGGTTCTCTTTACTCAGACCATGAAGAGTGAAGAATGGCCAGAAGATTCATACTACATCTATCCACTACCATTAGATGCAACTAAAGGCAAAAACAAACTCAATATTAAGATCAAGCCACTCGATTACGAAGGTTTGAACTTTGATATTGCAAACATTAACAAGATTGAATCAATGGTTGCAACAAAATAATTAATCAAGACGCCAGGAGGGTTTTATAAATGAAGTCGGATTTTCTGACAGTAGCACAAAGTAAACGAGGAGCAATTACCAGCTTTAAGCTCAACGACGACAAATCAAATATGAACTGGGTGATTGACCCGGATTATCTCGAGTCCCTCGGATATGATGACTTAGATAAACTCTTTGGTGAATTCAATATTACTGTAAATGGTCAAAAGCATCGAAGCATTGACCAGATACCTGAAGTTACCGGTGATGATACCCATAGTACGGTGACTTTCCAAGTAGCCGGGTTAACGCTGAAACAGAATTTTGAACTTGAAAAGGACGCATTTAAATGGGACTTTTCAATTCAAAATGGGACTCAAGAAGATGCCACTATTGAAAACTTAGGCCTTTGGATTAGCTTAGCTTACGTCATGTTTAGAGATAAAAATGTTAAGCGTAATGCGAACCAATCAGTTGCCGTTTTCCCACAGATTTCTAAGAATTACACCAAATTGGCTGCTGTCCGTCGTGACAATACCAACCCGAATCTGGGAGTCTACCAAACCAAGGGAAAAGTGCTCTCAGTGGGAACCTTCAACGATTACACCAATCGGTTCTTTGAAAATGTTTCGCCTTCATTAGATGGTATGTTGTTCCACGAAATTGTCCTGGCAGGTGGGTATGACGATGATCGTCGGCCACACCACGACTGGATTTATCCGCAAGATAGTCTAATTCTTAAAGCTGGTGAGACGAAGGATTGGGAGTTCTACCTCAAGCCATTTACCAGCCACCAGAACTTCTATGACATTGCAACTAGGGACTTTGGTCATCCTCGGTTCTCGTTTGAACCAATGATTTCTCAAGGCTCCGATCAGATCTTTACTGTCAAGTTGGCAAAGGATCAGAAGCTTCAAAAGATTTCAGTTCGTTACAAATCCGGCCATCAAACAATTGACCAGGATATGACCAGCGATTTGAAAGACGGTCGCTTGGTCTATCAACCTGAAGGCTTGGGAGAACATCAAGTGATCCTATCATTCGATGATGGTACGGTTGATATGGGTGTCTTCAACGTGATGAGTTCAATCAATGAGCTGTTGCGCAATCGAGCAAATTACGTTTCTGAACACTCATATGCAGGCAAAGACGGCAAGGTTCCATACAGCTTCGGCCCTGTTTCTAATCAAGGCGAGTCGCTTGGTAAGATGACCTTCATCCTTCAGGAATGCCTCTTGGATGACAAAGTAAAGGACGCCGACAAACAAATTGCTCAGGTTGAAGAAAGTGCTGTAAAGTACGTCCGCAAAAAGTGGTTCGTCAATGGTGACTTCCGAAAGCCAGCTAAGCTCTACGGTGACTTTTACCGCTTGATGGATCTTGAGTACATTGCCCATATGTTCTACCTGTTGTCGAAATGTCCAGCAGCTTCATTAAAATTGAACAAGCCAAATGATTACTTATCATGGGCTGCTCAAGTGTTCGATGTTCGGGTCAACCCGGACTTGAATGAAGATGAGCGGGCTAAGACTGAGGCACAGATGCTTGGAACCTATGGTTTATATATTGAAGATTTACTAGCAGATTTAAAGAAAAATGGTTTGGATAAAGAATACTCAGAAATTTCGAAGTCATGGAAAGCCGTCACAGACCGGCTGGCTAAAACCAGCAGTACCTTAGATGCTGCAATGACTGAACATTTCTTTGACAATGCTGGCTTTGGTCCAGCTGCCAGCGCATTAGCCCTTACCGGCAACGTTGGCGCAGCTAAGACCTATGGCGAGTTGCTAAAAGCCAATATTGGTTTTAGTAACGACTTCCGGTCACAGAGTCCAGATCGTTGGTGGGAAGCATTATCTTACATGATTCACGTACTATGGGGTGGCTTAACCGCCGCATCTGCTCAAATTACAGGTGAAGAGCTTGCCGATCCTGAACTCGTTGAAGCAGCTTATCGGGCAACCGGTGCGATCCTCTATATGTATGATTCAAATGCAACAGCAACTGATCGAATGCTTGAACCAGGTGAGGCCGCTTCGACTTATAGCATCGCGGGTCCCAATTTGAACAGACCTGATCTTTCACGGAATCGATTCGGACAATCAATCTTTGCTTCAGACGGTGGCATTTTTGCCAGATTGTTCCCCGATGGTTACACGGGAGAGGATGACTGGGACATGGGTGAAGAACTCGTTGCCTTCTTAAATGGTTTTGGTCAAAAGACTTACATTTATCAAGACAAGAATAAAGGACTGACAGCAATCAATGGTCGAATCAAACCGTTAGACGATAATCGCTATGAGGTCCAAAGCTTTGCACCATATATCAGTGAATACATTAATTTGGACAAGAAAGATGTATTCAAGAGTAATCAAGACAATGTCATATTCAACGCCGCTACAGGAACGTTCGAATAGGCTGATGATTCACTTGGGGAGGTGATGACAAGATCCACCTTGTTCTGCAATTATAAACTTATATGATAGGAGATATTCATCATGGACAATACTGCCAAAGCATCAAATGCCGGCAAAGACAAAGCGAATGTCAAACTATCAGTTTGGGAAAAAACAGCTTATTCCTTTACTGATATGGCCGGTAATTTACTATATGTTACAATTTCTAGTTACATTCTTTACTTCTACACCGATGTGTTCGGAATTACTGCTGCAGGTGCCGGAATGATTTTGCTGGTTGCACGTTTCTTCGATGCAATTAGTGCACCAGTTTGGGGCTCAATCGTTGACCACACCCATACTAAATGGGGTCAAAGTCGACCTTACTTCTTATGGTTAGCCATTCCATTTGCCGTTGCAACATTCTTAGCCTTCACTGCGCCAGGATTGCACTGATCTGCTAAGTTATGGTATGCCGGGTTTACTTACATCCTAGCTGCCGGAGTTGTTTATACTGGTATTCAAACACCAATTACTGCTATTCTTCCTAGTTTGACCACGAATGGTCAGGAACGGATGAATGCCAACTCATTCCGAATGGTTGGTGGTGCCCTTGGTTCATTTATCACAAGTACCTTCGCTTTGCCTTTAGTTGCTTTCATGGGTAAAGGTGACGATAAAGTTGGTTTCATGTGGACAATGTTCTTCTTCGGTATCTTAGCCGTTATCTTGCTCTTCTTAGCATTTAAGGGTATGAAGGAACGAACAATTGCCGTTCAAAAGCCAATTCCTTTCAAAGATTCTTTGAAAGCTACTGTTGGTAACGCACCTTGGTACATTTTGGTTGTTTCATTTGTTATTTACTGGGTTGCTCAATCAACTCGTAACGGAATCTCAGTTTACTACGCTAAATACAACTTGGGTAACGAACAATTAACTTCTGTATTTAACGGTCTCCAAGTTCTTGGTATCATCGCTACTATTTCAATTCCATTTATTGTTAAAGTAACCAACAAGACGATGACCATGATTATCGGTTTGGCAATTGGTGCCTTTGGTCAATTAATGATGGGATTTGTTGGTAACAACTTCACTCTTGTTATCGTTGGGTGGATTATCGGTATCTTCGGTGCTTCAATCGCCGTTGCCATGCCATTTGGTATGTTAGCTGATACTGTTGACTTTGGTGAATGGAAGACAGGTATTCGAGCTCCTGGATTCTTGACTGCCGTTGGTTCTGCCTTCTGTATTCAATTAGGTTCAGGCTTCGGTGCCTTCATTCCTTCAAAGATCATGGCTGCTGCTGGCTTCGTTGCTAACAAGACTCAATCTGCTCATGCTTTGAGTGCCATTCACTTCACATTTATTTACTTCCCAGTTATCGTCTATGCGATTGTTGCTGCCATTATGTGCTTGTACTTCAAGTACGAAAAGATGGAGCCACAAATCAAAGCAGACTTGGCTGCTCGTCATGCTAAGGAAGCAAAAGAATAATTTCGAATTAATTAAGTAAGATTATGTGGGCATCCTTCCTATTGGATGTTTCAAGCGAAACCCCATTCGTCATAATCGATACTCAAAAGATTCAAGAGGATTTGTTTGATGCACACTTTCTCTCGTTCAAGAAAGTGACAAAAGGTTGTTATATAGGAAATAAAATGGTTGGAACCATCTCGCAGGGATGCTGGACGGTTCCAACTATTTTTTATACAAAAATTTAATCCCTGGTAGTTGCCTGCTTTTTTACGATTCTTTAGGCGTTCCCAGATCCTTATCATGATCCAATTTCTGGGTGATTTCTTCTGGGATGGGTAAAACGGGGTCAATGACTTGATTATTGTGGTAGATCTTGCGGTACTCACTTCGAAATGAGCTCGGGGTCACCCCGGTCACTTGTTTGAATTGCTTCATAAAAAGCTTGTCGTTCGAGAAATAGGCGTACCCACTAATTTCTTTGATGGATAAATTCGTTCTAATAAGCAGTGCTTGGGCAGTCTGAATTTTTAGTTGGATCATGTAATGTTTTGGGGACATACCGACAAACTTTTTGAACAGCCTGGAAACGTATTGGCGATTCAGTTGGGTTTCGTTTGCGATATCAGTGAGGGTTGGTGATCGATAAATGTTTGCTCTAATCCATTCTTTGAGCTGATTGACAACTGTCCGATTTTTTTCGTCACTTTCAGTTTTGTTAGCCAAATTACCAATAACGGTTAGGATAAGCGTCATTAACAGATTCTGTTGCTGAGTGCTGTATGTGCCTGAAACGTCGACTGCCAGCAACTGATGGGTGAGGATCAGTAACTCGTCTAAACTTTGGAGGTGGTAGCTGTTATCGATGATGAGATTTTGAATCTCATGTGGGTTGTCGAGACTCTGTGATTGATCTTGGCTAGCAGCTGGCTTCGTTGGCAGCAGAAAATGAAGCCAGTAGAATTCAATTGATCGATCGCTTGGTTCGGTTCCTTTCATTGACGTGTAGGGTGGCACAATGTAAATATCATTCGCATTTAAGGTGACAGTTTCATCTCCGACTAGCAGGTTGATTGGCCCTTTCACGCAAATGATTAATTCATAATCACCATGGTGATAACGAAGTTTATGTTTCCAGCCAGCATCGGCCGAAAAATTGCCACCAATCATAAATGTCACAATTTCATTTTTGGGAAACATAACGCTATCCAACGTGAACACCTCCATCTTTTGACTGTCTAAACTCAGTGATTTAATTGGTATCGTATTTATCCACCTAAAATCGATTTTGGCTTCCCAATTAATCAACAGGTAAATTCAGTAATTTTTACGTCGTTGTACCACGGGGAATTAAAAATCTCCTAGTGAATAATTCTGTCAAATCAAGCTTACCACATTGGAAATGAAAGCGGTAACGGAAAAGTCACTTTTTGACACTAGATGTATTTTTTTATAAGTGTTAATCCGTACTTGGAACCGCTATCATTATAAGTGTAATCAAGCCTGATTAATTGAGATTAACACATTGATCAATCATGCCAAATTGATTGGTCGTTTGAAAGGATGGATTTAACGATGAAACAATTAACTAAAATTCAATTAAATGGTGTTCAAATTACTTCGGATTTTTGGAACCGCTATCGTAATTTAATTGCCAAGGACTCCGTTCCGTTTCAATGGGATATGATTAATGACAAAGGCAAAATGGATGTGATGAATGCTGACGCGGCTGGTGGAGCAGCTGATCACAGTGGCGCCATTGAGAACTTAAAGATTGCCGCAGGACGGGCAAAAGGCCATCACTTTGGGTACCCATTCCAAGATACCGATGTATACAAGTGGTTGGAAACGGTTGCCTATGTTTTAAAATACAATCCAGATCAAAAGATGAAAGAGGAAGCTGATTGGACAGTTGATTTGATTGCCGATGCCCAAGATCCTGATGGTTACTTGTCAACTTACTTCCAAATCGATGCGCCTAAACGGAAATTCAAGCGGCTGCAACAATCCCATGAGCTTTATTCAATGGGACACTATATTGAAGCTGGGGTTGCTTATTATGAATCAACGGGCAATCAAAAAGCACTAGATATTGCTGAAAAAATGGCCAGCTGCATCAATAATCATTTTGGCCCTGAAGATGGCAAAATTCATGGATACGATGGTCATCCTGAAATTGAATTGGCCTTAGCCAAACTTTATGAAACAACCCAAAATAAAACATACTTGAAATTGGCGGAATATTTTGTTACCCAACGGGGCCAGGATTTGAATTTCTTCAACGCCCAAAATGAGGCTGATGGAATTGATAACGACTTCTTCCCAGAGCTTCGGACAATTGGCGATCGTTATTACTTTGCAGACAAGCCAATTACTGAACAGACGGATGCTCATGGACATGCCGTGAGAGTGCTCTACTTCTGTACCGGATTAGCTCATGTGGCCAGAGTTAGCCATAACAAGCCGTTATTAGACGCTGCCAATCGACTCTGGAACGATATCGTTAAGAAGCAGATGTATATAACAGGCAATGTGGATCAAACCGCGACTGGCGAAGCATTTACTTACGATTATGACCTTCCAAATGATACTGATTATGGTGAAACATGTGCTTCGGTTTCAATGACGTTCTTTACCAAACAGATGTTAGTTAATGATTTTGAAGGCAAATTTGGTGATGTCATTGAAAAGGAAATTTTCAATGGTGCCTTGAGTGGCATTGCGCTTGATGGCAAGCATTATTTCTATGCCAACCCATTGGAAGCTGATCCATTAGCCAGCAAGTTAAATCCTGGTAAAAAGCATATTGCATTGCGGCGATCTTCATGGTTCGCATGTGCTTGCTGCCCGGCTAATATCGCCCGGTTGATTGCATCACTCGATCAGTATTTGTACGAAGTGAAAGATGATGTCATCTTATCTCATCAGTTTATCGCTAACGACGCCAAATTTAATAATGGCCTTGAAATTAAGCAAACTGGGAATTTCCCTTGGGATGGCAACATTCACTACAGTATTTCAAATCCAAACAAAAATAGTTTTAAGTTTGGGATCCGAATCCCTGCTTGGAGCTTGGACAAATATTCGGTTAAAATGAACGGTAAGCCAGTGGAGTCAAGCTTACAAAAGGGTATCCTGTACTTGAATATTGATGATGAAACGGCTGAAATTTCTGTTAAGTTGAACATGGAAGCTCGCATAGTCCGCGCAAGTACCCGGGTAAGTTCTGATACGATGAAAGTTGCAGTTCAACGAGGCGCAATTGTTTACGCGGCAGAAGGTGTGGATAACGAAGAGCCACTCTGGTTATATGTTCTTGATCAGAAGCCAACTTTCAAGTATGACTATCGGGCCAACTTATTGAGCGGGGTTGGTGTCTTAACGACCGACGATGTTTATCGATTAGAACTTGATTCTGAAGATGATGCGCTGTATAGCTTTGATCAACCTAAGGGCGCTAATAAGAGTCATCTCACATTGATTCCATATTATGCTTGGGCTAACCGTGATGAAAAACAAATGACTGTTTGGTTTAAGCAAAATGGATTTTAATAAAAAGCCAATGTAAGAACACAGATTGGTGAATTGGTGGAAGCTTTCTGAAATCTTGATTGAGGTTTTTGGAAGGCTTCTTTTTGGGTTGAAACGGCTAGGCTTCTCAAGAATGAGTGATTCATAATCCTAAAGATACTAACCAGTACATTTCTGCCTCATGGTCGGGATACATTCTGTTGGCCTGGGGAACCTTGTCAACTGGAAAGTAATTTGACTTAAAACCAAGTTCAGGTAGTAATCTATTTGTAGAGGAAAATCTTAGGGGGGGAAAAAATACAGATGGAATCTTTGCAGAATAAAGTTGCAGTGGTCACCGGTGCCAGTTCTGGTTTTGGTCGGGGGGGACAGCAATCGCCTTGGCGGAAGCTGGCGTAAATCTTGTTTTGACTGCCAGAAGAGAGGCAAAATTGGCCAAAGTTGTTGCCCGATGTCAAAAGCTGGGGGGTCAAGGCGGTTTATTATTCAGGAGATGCTCAAAAAGAACAAACGGCAAAGATGGTCATTGAAAATGCAATTAAAGAATTTGGAAGAATTGATATTCTTGTGAATAATGCCGGGATTGGGCGCACCCTTTCAATTCAAGAGACTACGATGGCAGATTTTGATTTGGTTATGAATACCAACGTGAGAAGTGCCTATGCATTTACAAAATATGTCGTGCCCGACATGGTGAAACAGCATGATGGCCAAATTATTTTGACCTCCTCAGTTACTGGAATTGTTGGTCATCCTGATGAGACGGTCTACACTTGTAGTAAGTTTGCGCTTCGTGGTTTGGGGCAGGCGCTTGATAAGGAGTTACTTGATAAAGGTATCCGAACCGACGTCTTCTGTCCCCATGCCGGGGCCACTGAATTTGAGTTGGGATATGGCAGAACTGCGGCTGGCGGAGTCGGGTTTGAAGATGTGGGGGCAGTTTCATTAAATGGTTATCGTTGTGCCAATTCGGATTCGGTGAACAGATAGCAATTGATTTCTAAGAGCCCCTCATTCTTCAATTGGGGGTAGTTTTCGAGTGATCTTTGCAGGACGCCGCCAATTAACGAATTATCAGGGACGTCCTTGGTGACGACTGCACCAGCGGCAATGACAACGTTGCTGCCAATGGTGACCTCTGGCATAATCGAGACCTTACCACCGATCCAGACGTCGTTGCCGATTGTAACCGGGAGCCTTGAGCCATGTAGTGACGGCGAGCTTTGGCATCCAAGGGATGATTAACCGTGTAAATGTCAACATTGGGGCCAATCATGACGTTGTGCCCCATTTTGACAGGGGCAATATCTAGGATGGCCAAATTATAGTTGCTTAAGAAATCTTCGCCAACTGATATATTTTTCCCGTTATCGCAATTGAACGTTGCTTGAACTGACACCCGGTTGCCAGTCTTCCCGAAGATTTGTTTAATCTTTTCGGTTTACTTTTCTGGTTGCGTGGCAGGAATCTCATTGAACTCCTGACAAAGTTTGGCCGCATTGGCTTTTCGAGCAGCTACCTCATCATCAAGAAAGTAATAAGGTTCACCCGCGTCTAATTTTTCTAGTTCTGACAAGTTATCTCCTTCTTTGTTTTAGATTACAATTATTAGTCTACAACTTAAACCACTGTTTAAGTCAAGATCCACTGATTGAGTGGAAATGAGATACTGCAGCTACAAATAAGTGATAAGAGAAGTTACCCAAAATAGTGCTCATAATCAGTAAAATTAAGAGATCTTGATGTTAATTTGCAAATTTTTGAACAAAATTTCATAAAATGTGAATACTTCTAATCAAAATTCTGGTAACATATAACACAATGATGTAAGTTTAGAATTTCAGAAAGTGGGAATGTTTTGTGAGTAATGTGAAATCGTATATTGAATCGGTAAAAGATGAGATCCAACGACGTGACCCAGACCAAACAGAATTTCAAGAAGCGGCTTTTACCGTGCTTGATAGTTTGGAACCAACGCTGGCAGACCATCCTGAATATGTGGAAGCTAATTTGTTATCGCTGTTAGTTGAGCCTGAAAGAGTGATCCAATTTCGGGTTCCATGGCAGTCTGACGATGGGAAGCTCCACGTTAACCGGGGCTTTCGGGTTCAGTTTAATTCCGCAATCGGCCCATACAAAGGTGGCTTAAGATTGCATCCAAGTGTTAACTTGAGTGTTGTTAAGTTCTTGGGCTTTGAGCAAATTCTCAAGAACAGCCTAACTGGTTTGCCGATTGGCGGGGCTAAAGGTGGCAGTGATTTTAACCCCAAAGGAAAGTCTGATTCAGAAGTGATGCGTTTTTGCCAAAGCTTTATGACGGAGCTGCAACGCCATATTGGCCCCGACCTAGACGTTCCCGCTGGTGACATTGGTGTCGGCGCCAGAGAAATTGGTTATCTGTTCGGTGCTTATAAACGATTAAACGGTTACCAAAACGGCGTTCTGACTGGCAAAGGGTTAACCTTTGGTGGCAGCTTGGCCAGAACTGAAGCAACCGGCTTTGGCCTGCTGTATTACACCAACGCGTTAGTTAAAGCACAAGGTGATACACTGACCGGTAAGCGAATTAAAATTTCCGGTTCTGGAAATGTTGCCACGTATGCGGTTCAAAAGGCAACTGAGCTCGGTGCCAAAGTGGTGACCGTTTCTGATTCCAATGGCTACATTTATGATCCAAAGGGAATTGATTACCAAGTTGTTAAACAGATCAAGGAAGTGGAACGGGGCCGGATTCGGGAATATGCTGACCGCGTTGCCAGTGCGGAATATCATGGTGGCTCCGTTTGGGACTTTGATGTTGATTATGATATTGCCTTACCTTGTGCGACTCAAAATGAAATTAACAAGGATCAGGCTAAGCTGATTGCCAAAGATGGTGCTAAGTATATCTGTGAAGGGGCTAACATGCCAAGTTATCCTGATGCCATTGCGGTATATCGGGACAGTAATATTCTTTATGGCCCTGCAAAAGCGGCTAATGCTGGCGGCGTGGCAGTTTCCGCGCTTGAGATGAGTCAAAATAGCGAACGACTGGCTTGGAGCTTTGAGACGGTTGATAATCGCCTTCAAGACATCATGGAAGATATCTTCGAAAAATCACAAGCTGCCGATAAAAAATATCATTTGGATCAAGATTATCAAGCCGGGGCGAATATTGCCGGCTTTGAAAAAGTTGCCACTGCTATGCTTGCGCAGGGATTGGTATAAGCGGGTCACCCACAGCTGGATCATTGATTAAAGGATTATAACTAATAATGGCTGCCAGACGGTCAGCCGGTTTCGTTGACGTTCTCAGAGGATGTTAAAGATCAGGCTGATGGCTTGGCAGCTTTTTTTACCTAAATCCTGGAATCAAATCGCCTTTCATCACAATCTCGTAATCTTTAATTTGCTGATAAAAACAGGTTATAGCCCTTTAGTAATCTGGGCGACTATGGTACATTTGATACCAAAGGACACAAGGAGGAAAAGATCATGGGACTAATCATAACCGGCGTCATCGTTGTGCTGCTGATCATCTGGATCATTGCCTTATATAACGGCTTAGTTAGCCAACGAAACTTAGTGGATGAGGCTGCCAGCCAAATCGACGTTCAACTGCAACGGCGAGGGGACCTGCTGCCGAACTTGCTGGAAACGGTTAAGGGATATGCCAAACACGAGCAGGAAACCTTTGCCAAAGTAACTGAAATGCGGACACAAATTACGGATCCCAATGCCAGTCTAGGTGACAAAGTTAAGGCCGATAATGAACTGACTGGTGCTTTGAATCACTTATTTGCAGTTTCCGAAAACTATCCTGAATTAAAGGCAAACCAAAATTTCATTGCACTTCAAGAAGAACTTTCCAATACTGAAAACAAAATTGCCTTTTCCCGCCAGAATTTCAACAGTAACGTGATGGTTTATAATAACAAGATTCAAACCTTCCCAAGTAATTTAGTTGCTAAATTCGGAAACTTTGCGGTTCGCGGTTATCTTGAAGTACCTGAGAAGACCAAAGAAGTTCCTCAAATGAAATTTTAGTAAAAAAGGAGAACTAGCCTGATGGATACCATAAATCAGCAAGTTCAACAGAATAGAAGACGGACGTGGCTGGTGATGGCCGGCTTTATGCTGCTGATCTCCCTGATTGGTTTTGCAATTGGCTGCATATTTGCTTACCAACAAGACCCGTTCGACATTATGATCGCGGTATATACTATGATTGGATTTTTAATTGGAGCCGTCATCTACTCCTTTTTTGTGTATTTAAACGTTACCAATATCTTGATGAAATCCAGCAAGGCGACTAAATTGCAAGAATCAGACGACCCCCAATTGTTCAATATTGTGAGTGACTTAGTCGTTGTGGCGAATATTCCGATGCCGGATTTGTACCTGATGGCAGATCCCTCACCGAACGCGTTTGCGACCGGCCGTGATCCAAAGCACGCTGCTATTGCGGTTACTAAGGGGTTACGCGAGATGATGAATCGTGAGGAACTTGAAGGGGTCCTTGCTCATGAAATTTCGCATATTAAGAATTATGATATTCGGGTCTCATCAATCACCGTTGCACTAACCACATTCATTGCCGGGGCTGGAGCAGTCCTAATCGTTGCCGGTATCAGTCTGATGCGCGGCGGCCGTTGGGTTGGCTGGTTTGGTGGCGGTGATGACCGTAAGGATTCTAATAACTCTTGGTATCTGTTTTTGGCCATCATGACATTTGGCTTTATTATTTGGCTGGGCGGATGGATTATCCGAATTATTGGGGTGCCGATTGCCCAAATCATGCAGTTTGCCGTTTCCCGCCAACGAGAATCTTTAGCTGATGTTTCTGGGGTCAACTTGACCCGCGACCCGCAAGGATTAATCGATGCATTGACTCTCCTCAAGACTGATACAACCCCAACGTCAAACCCAACTTCTAAAGGGGCTGCTCTTTATATTAATGAACCAGTGACCCGTCAAGGGAAGGCCCCATTCTTAGTCAAGATGTTTGATACCCACCCACCACTCGATGAACGAATTGCCAGACTGAAGCGTTTATTAGGTGAGAAATAATCGTTGGTAATTTGCCCTTGACACAGGCCAGAATCGGTCGTAGTATTCATTACAATAAATCTCATTTAAATCTAATATTTATTTGCGACGAAGAGAAGAGTAGAAAGACCAGTACTGATAACTAGCGACCATCGACAGTGAAAGGGTGGCCAGGAACGTTTTTTGAAGATGAGCTCTGAGCAACTATCAACAGTGCAAGCTGGCGGTACGTGGGAATCACGATAAAATTCCGGGCATGATTGTGCCTTTGAGGTGTGAACGGTAACGTGAACACAAATACGGGTGGTAACACGATGGAAGTCGTCCCTGTGCATTAATTGATTTAATGCGCAGGGGCGACTTTTTTTTTTAGAAAGGGGAAATTCAAATGTCAGAATTCAATACAAAGTTAGTTCATGGTCAACCAGAATATGATAATAATACCGGAGCGGTTAATGTGCCAATTTATAACTCGTCAACCTATGTTTATCCAAATGCAGATGCAAAAGTCAAATTTGATTATGAACGTTCCGGCAATCCAACGCGCAGTTATCTCGAGAATCAAGTCGCTTTGTTGGAAAACGGCGTTCGTGGGTTTGCATTTTCTTCTGGCTCAGCAGCAATTCACTCGGTTCTGTCAATCTTTTCTCCAGGCGATCATATTATCATTGGCAAGAACATCTATGGTGGGACATTCCGAATTATTAATGACTTCTTCAAACGCTGGCAGCTTGAATTCACCGCTGTGGACACCCAGAATCCTGAAGAAGTCCAAGCAGCTATTCAACCGAATACCAAAGCGATTTACTTTGAAACGTTTACTAACCCACTGTTGCACGTGACCAGCGTCAAACAGATTTCGAAGATTGCCAAGGCCCACAATATTTTAACCATCGTCGATAACACGTTCTTAACGCCTTATCTGCAACAACCACTCAATTTGGGGGCAGACATTGTCATTCACTCCGCGACTAAGTACCTTGGTGGCCATTCGGACGTGGTAGCCGGAATTGTGGTCGCCAAAAATGAAAATATTGCCAAGTTAATTTACTTTAATCAAAATAGTATTGGTGCTACATTATCTCCACAGGACTGTAGTCTGATCCGGCGGGGCATTCAAACTTTGGCGGTTCGCATGGATCGGCATTTGAGTAATGCAGCCAAAATTGTTGCCTTTCTGCAGAAACGGCCAGAAATTACCAAGCTGTATTACCCGGGCATTGACGATGGTAGCCGTGATCATGAAATTGCCGCCGACGAAACCAATGGATTTGGTGGCATCATCTCGTTCGAATTGAAGGATGGGTTGGATTCAACCCAATTTGTGAACGGTCTGCATTTGATCCAACTAGCGGTTAGCTTGGGAGCAGTTGAAAGCTTGATTGAATTACCATACAAAATGACCCACGCGGAATTGTCTCGCAAGGAACAACTGAAGGCCGGGATTACGACACAGCTTGTCAGATTATCAGTTGGAATTGAAGACCCTAAAGACTTGCTCAAGGACTTGGGACAGTCGCTTAATCAACTCACCCGTGCGTCACTCAAGAAAGAGGCAGTCAGGTAATTAATTTAAATTAGTTAAAATGAGTGTTGACAATTAAAATACAATGAGTTAGATTATAAGCACATTAAAATTTGATTGAAATTAAATGCAGTGATGAGGAGAGTAACTCAGCTGAGCCATTTCAGGGAGTCCCAGATAAGTGAGAAGGGATAATGGTTGACTGAGCGAAAGTAGCCTCTAAGCAGTAGATGCGAAGTAATGAGTATCTATGGTGTGCACCCCTTAAAGTGCCAGTGTATCGCTAGTTTTGGCTGTACATGATGAGACGGTTTGTGTGAGCAAATCGTGAATAAAGGTGGTAACACGCGTAAGCGCCCTTGATCTTATATAAAAAGATCAAGGGCGCTTTTTTTAGGACAGCTACGCAAAGCAGAAGTCTACATGTAAGCACCTTGGCCGTAAATTCCAGAACAGGGAATTTACGGCCAAGGAGACTTACACTCCGACTTCTAACCGCTTTGCTCCGCTCACTATGTTAGGACAGCTGCGTCAGGCAGAAACCTGACTCTGCTCACTTTTCAATCAAAAATATAAAAATGGAGCGTGATGTTTATGAAATTTGCAATGATTGGTGCAGGAGCAATGGGGTTACGTTATGGTATTTTACTACAAGAGGCCGGTAATGATGTCACATTTATTGATACATGGCAGCCACATATTGATAAGATCCGTGAACAGGGCGGCGTTTATCAGATGCGGGATCATCAAGATCGGCATTTAGTCAAAATCAAGTTGGAAACTCCTGAATCTTATAATGGCGATCCAGATATGTTAATTTTCTTCACCAAACAAATGCAGTTGAACGATTACTTAAAACGCTGTTCACACTTCTTCAATGATCGGCAATATGCCTTCACCTGCATGAACGGCATGGGCCATATTGAGAAGCTCCAGAAGTATTTCGCGGATGACAAAATCATCGGTGGGACTGCCTTAATTGCCACCGTTCTTCCTGGTCCTGGTGAGGTTGACTTCATGGGTAAACGTGGTGCTGGCAAATTAAACATGTGCCCACTTACCGAAAAGCCGGATGAAATGACCCATCGCTTGTTCGATGAGTTACAAAAAGCCGACATGAATCCGACTTTGACTGACGACTTCACTGGCACCTTGATGACGAAGGTAATCTTTAACTCCGTTATTAATACCATTTGCACCATGTTTGAAATCCCAATGGGTGAATTTGGTAACTTCCCCGGAGCTACTGACATGGCGCGGCAATTGATTGATGAAGCCTATGACATTTGTGCCAGAGCCGACATTCATCTGGTTTCCAGTAGAAAAGAGGAGTTACATGCAATCGATATCAATACCCGAATTGACATGCCACTTCACTACCCATCCATGTATCAAGATATGACCAAGGACCGGCCAACTGAAGTCGACTATATCAATGGGTACATCGCTGATCTTGGGCGCAAGTACCACTACGAAGCCAAAACCCATTTATTTGTTACCCAAGCGGTTCATTTGGCAGAGTTCCATCGGCAAAATTTGGCTAAACAACGGGCGATCAAGGCGCACCAAGCAGAACCTCAAGCTCAAACGGCATAGTAGCCAAGGAGGTGAACCTGATAGTTTGAAGCCAATTCTTTGAGCGTCGCGAATATTTCCTCCTGTTGATCGCGATTCCCAGAGACTTCAACGTAGAAGGAATACACCCCTAACTTAGCTTTTGTGGGCATTGACATTAATGTCACCAGATTTAATCCTACCTTGGCAAAATAGCCAAGAATTTCGCAGAGCGTGCCGGGACGGTCATTGGTGGCAGGTGTGATGAACAAGGGTGCTTTAAATTGATTCGTAGATAAAGCCACTTTAGAAAGGGTTGCGGCAGTGGCGGGGTTGGCTTTGAAGATAATGAAGCGGGTGCGGTTATCAAATTGATCAGCAATGTTATTCAGCTTCAAGGCACTGGAGACTTCCGTTAACTGAGACTGCGGAATGATGGCGGCGTCCCCTGGTTCACCAGATCTGAACTTTTCCAATGAAACCATATTTGATGAAGTCGTTATGATTTGGACACTAGGTAATTTTGATAGCAGTTTTTGGCATTGGCCTTCCGTCTTAAACTGCACATAGATTCGGCTTATTTTACTTAATTGATCAACGTTAGCCACTAACCCAAAATCAACTGGGATGGTGATTTCGCCGATTTCCGTGACGTTGGCAGTCTGCAAACGTTGAAGCGTCGCGGACACATAACCGTCAAGCTGGTTTTCCAATGGTAACAAGCCGATGTTATCACCAGAAACCGCTTGGTAAACCTGATCAAAAGTGGGGTGGTAGTCAAACGTAACGTTTGAATCTGGCTGGGTTGCTAAATAAGCTTTTGCGGCCGCGTCGGCAAAGGTGCCGGCAGGACCAAGAACTGAAAATTTCATTGGGTGACCACCTTTATAGTAAGGATGATGTAGTATTTTCATCCATCATATCAAACAAAGAATCAAAATAAAATCGCCAACGAAAACAATCTAAGATGAGATCCAGTTGGAAACTGATTCATTTCAGCTTCTGGTTGGATCTCATTTTAGGTTGTTTCAGATTCTAAATAGGAATAATCAGATGGGAATCACATTCGTTTTTTAAACAAGAGTAAAGGTGTTTGACTTGCTGATGTTAACTAATTAATATAACCAGTATCACGAAAAAGGAGTTCGAGAAAATTGATGAAGATGCCATCGTTAAAGCCATTATTAATTCCGCTCACGGCAATTACCGCCGGAAGTGCGTTTGTCAGTTATAAATTATTCAATTTTGCATTCAAGCGTGTCGACTACGTTCCCGAAACTTCTAAGGAAAAACAGAAATACGCGGATAAATATTACGAATACGTTGACTGGTTCCATTCTGTTCCATCCGAGGATTGGTATCTCAATGAAGACAATCCTGATCAGAAGATGGTGGCCACCTACATTCCAGCCCAAACAGCCACTAAGAAAACGGTAATTATCGCTCATGGATACAAGGGCAATCGGGAAACTATGGCGAACTATGCCAAGATGTTTCGCAGGATGGGGTACAATGTCTTAACCCCAGATGACCGGGGCCATGGCGAAAGCGCCGGCGAATACATCAGCTTTGGTTGGTTGGACCGGCTCGATTATCTGCAGTGGATTCATCGGGTGATTGATCATGTCGGTGCAGATAGTCAAATCTTACTATTCGGGGTCAGTATGGGTGGCGCTACGGTTGAAATGCTTTCCGGCGAACGGTTGCCTGATCAAGTTAAGGCGATTATTGCTGACTGTGGTTACTCAAGCGTTGAAGAGGAACTAACCTATCTATTGAAGAAACAATATCACTTGCCTGAATATCCTGTTGAACCAATGGTCAGTGAAATTAACAAGCGGACGGCTGGTTTTGGCTTGGAAAATGCCTCATCTGTCAAGCAGTTGGCAAAGAATCAACGACCAATCCTGTTCATTCATGGGGAAAAGGATACTTATGTTCCTGCCAATATGGCCTATGAGAACTATCATGCCACTCATGCGCTGAAACAAATTTGGATTGTTAAGAATGCCACTCACGCCGAAAGCTTTTGGCGGGATCCAGAGGCCTATCGGAAACGGATTGGAGAATTCTTGAATACGTATATGAAATAAAGCTGTGAATAAGTACCGAACAGATAGCTCCGACAATAATGCTTCAATTGAAATTCCGGTGGGGATTTTGATTGGGGCGTTTTTATGAATTAAATGGGTGCTTTTTGATGTTTGGTGAGCCTATATGGCCGAAACGTGCTCCAGTTTCTAACCGCTTGGTTCCGCGCTCTACTTTTTAAAAGTAAGTCTAAATGTTAGCATTTTATTCTCTTAAGATTATACTTAGTAGTTGAACAACCGAATAGCAACAATGGAAGCGCTTGTGGTTATTTGGATAAAAAGGAGATATTGCTATGACTAAGATGATTGCAGGACAAGCTTTAGTAAAGGTACTTGAAGACTGGGATGTCGATCATGTTTACGGAATTCCTGGTGGTTCAATCAACCATACCGTCAAAGGTCTGTACCTTGAAAAAGATAAAGTGAAGTACATTCAGGTACGTCACGAAGAGGTGGGCGCAATTGCGGCTTCAGCTGATGCCAAGTTTACTGGCAAGATTGGCGTTGCGTTTGGTTCAGCTGGTCCTGGTGCCACTCACTTGTTCAACGGCTTGTACGATGCCAAGATGGATCACGTGCCCGTTTTAGCACTGATTGGTCAAGTTCCCCAAGCCGCAATGAACACCAACTACTTCCAGGAAATGGATGAAGTACCGATGTTCAGTGACGTCTCTGTTTATAACAAACAAGTCACAACGGCGGACCAAATTCCGTACGTTGTCAATCAAGCAATCAAGGAAGCCTATCGGCAAAAGGGCGTTGCAGTCGTTGTTCTGCCTGAAAACTTAACGGCAGAAGAAATTGACTACAAACCAACCCGGACACCATTGACGGTTGCTGACGACTTCAAGCAAACAGTTGATCCATCAGCTGTTAGCGATACCCTTAAGATGATTAAAGAAGCTAAACGCCCACTAATTTATGCTGGCCGTGGCTTGCTGGGTGCTCGTGACACCTTAACGAAGTTCTCAGAACAATTCAATATTCCAGTAATGAATACCGTTCCAGCAACTGGTGTTATCAGTACCGATCATCCAAACTTCATCGGGACGACTGGTCGATTAGGTACTAAGTCAGGATTTGAAGCCATTCAAAACGCTGATTTGATTTTGTTCTTAGCATCAGAATATCCATTTGCCAACTTCTGGCCACAGGATACTAAGATGATTCAAGTTAACAACAATCCTTACGATATTGGTAAACGAATCGACGTTGACTATGCGGTGATTGCTGATGCCAAGAGCTATCTGCAAGCATTGATTGATACCGGTGAAAGCCGACCAAAGGATGCTTGGCTGGAAGCTAACTAGGAAAACAAGCATAACTGGGATAAGTGGATCGATAGCTTGGCTGATGACGACAGCGATGGTTTGAACGCTGAATAAGTTACCAAGAAGATCGCTGAAATGGCTGGGCCTAATGACACTTATGCTGTTGATACTGGAAACGTATCAGAGTGGAGTGTCCGGGGCTTGCCAATGAACAAAAACCAACGTTTCGCAATTTCTGGTTTGTTTGCAACCATGGGCTTTGGTGTTCCCGGCGGCATGGCTGGTGCTTTGAGTGTGCCAGAAGGCCAAGCTTGGTCACTATCTGGTGATGGCGGCTTCTCAATGGTTAGTCAAGATATTATCACTGAAGCCCGTTATGGTCTGCCCGTTATCAACGTGGTCTTCTCAAACGACCGCTTTGGATTCATTTGGTATGAACAGATGCAAACCAAGCAGCACTTCTACGGTGTTGACTTGACCGACGCTGATTGGGCTAAAGTTGCTGAAGGACTTGGTGGAATTGGCTTTACGGTTAAGAACATCAAGGATCTTGATGAAGTCTTTGCTAAGATTAAGGATTTACAAGCAAATGGCAACACTAAGCCAATCGTTATCGATGCCAAGATCAAGCAGGATGATCCGGTCGCAACTGCCTTCATGCCACTGGATCCAAAGACATTTGGTGAAGATACTGCCGATGCGTTTGCTAAGCAATATCACATTGATCGTAAGCAACAACCATCTCTAGGCGAAATTTTACGTGGTAAAGAATAACAGCTCAAAGTCGCGGCCATTGGTGCCGATGATCATCCGATGACCGTAACATAACAACTCTACAATTGAAAAGTATCCGTTTGCTGAAAGGTGGCGGGTGCTTTTTTCGTGTCTAATATATCAATATTACAAATGTTACAAAATAAGACTACTCAGCAAACCCGGAATTTCCGAACAATAACGCTTGTGAATTGTTGCCATATTGCCGTTGTAATGGGGGCTTACATGATTGATACATGCATTGTTACCGGTTACTTAACTTTTTATTAAGAGACACCATATTACAACAATGTTTCATTGACTTTGATTTGTAACGTGCCATAATGGGTGCATCCAATAAAGGGAGGGATTTATTATGAAGAAATTTGCAACGATGATTACCGTAGCTTCACTGGCTTTACCATTGGCACTTGCTGCGCCATTTGCAGTAACTTCAGCATTACCTGCTGCTAATGCTGCAACAACGACAACTAAGACACCTGCTAAGAAGACTGCTACGACAACTACTAAGAAGCCCGCCGCAACTACTAAGACAGCAGCTACCAAGGGCGTAACTTATACCATCGCCAAGAACGGTGTTAAGAACTTCAAAGCACAAAGTTATCACATCAAAGCAAATGTTAACGTTTATAAAGGCTTCTTCTATGCTGATGCTGGCAAAGTAACCTTCACTAAGAAGGGCGTTTTAAAGGGCGGCGTTACATATAAAGTCACCCGTTCAGTTGCCGTTACCAAGGGTAGCAAGACAAGCACATTCTTGTACGTAAAGGGTCAAGGCTATGTTTCAGCAGCTCAAATGACTAAAGGTCCTTACATGCAAGCTGATTAGTGATTAATATCAATATTGAGCTTCATCCTTCAATGAACTGGTCAATGACAATTAACGTTGTCGTTGGCCTTTTTGTTTAGTGAGCGGAGCACATTTCTGCTAGGTTGCCAAGAAACTCTAATCCCTGGGCTTGGATTTTTGGTGAAGGAGACTTAGGTGCAAGTTTCTGCTTTGCGGAGCTGTCCTAATCTATGTAATTGAGAAGTCTAACACCAGAAATCCGGGGGTGGGATTTTTGTGGCGAAGGCTTAGATGCAGGCTAAGCCTTTTATAGTGATGGACTCAGCCACTGCATGGTAAAATAACCTTATGATCTTGATTTTGTTGAAAGTAATCTTGATAGAAGGTGGGGAGCTTTAATGATCATTAATCCAACAAAGAAGGCATTGCCAATCTTTTCTAAATTACCCAAGGTTGGTGATAGGGAGGCTGGCAAACAGGAAAGCGGCGACTATCCATTCTTCTCGTGGACAGCCAATTATTTCAATTTTAATCGGAAGAAAATCGTGGTGTTAATCAACGAGCTCACCTATTCACCGGTTGTTTTGGTGGACATGAATGCCGAAAACAAAAAGCACATTTCAGAGTTTTTCAAGGAAGGGTTGCGGCTTACAATGGCTCAAGCTGACGTTGATTCCAAATATGTGAATCACTATTTGATTAAAATGGGACAGATTCGGGTTAACGCGGCAGCAAACAAATCGATTCTCGGCAAATTGGGGCAGTATATTTTTCAACTAAAAGTCGCAATCTCGTACTCTGATTACGACATTAATGATCAACGGTTGGCTGAAAAGATGACCAATCATTTGGCACAGTTAATTGTCAGAGGTGGCGAGAATGGCGATTATCGTAGGACTTCTGAGGCTCTGAGAACTGCGGTTACGCAATATTTAGCATCGTAATTCCCAAAATATCCAAGGTTAGGTTTCACACTAATCTTGGATATTTTATTGTTCGATGGTATTGACAACTCACTAATGTAGTATAGAATACTACATAAATAGTATTAAAAACTATGTATCTCAAAGAGGAGAAGTTACATGTCTGAAAAAATTGCCTTGTTAGTTGATTCTGCATCGGATGTGCCACCAGAAGCCCTTGAAAAGTACGATAATATTGGGGTGGCGCCAATGTTAATTAGTATGGCTGGTAAGGAATATCGGGACAATGTCGATATCACCCCAGTTGAATTTTACGCGGAGCTGGAAAATGCAGTTAAATTACCAACGACCGCCGCGCCAACTCGAGGTAGCATTCAGCAGCAGCTCGATACTTTAAAAGAGCGCGGCTTCGATCATTTTATTGGCATCACCATTTCTGCCAAATTATCAGTTAGCTTTAGTCTGTTTAATCAAGTTGCCAAAGATCAAGGTGGCGTTGAGATGGCAGTTATCAATACAAAGAATATCGGCATTGGCAGCGGTCTATTTGCCGTCTATGCGGAACAATTGATCGATGCAGGTAAACCATTTGCAGAAATTGTGAAATTATTAAATGACGCTGTTTCTGAGAGTCGCATTTTCTTTTATATCCCAAGCTTGAAATACCTCCGCGCAGGTGGCCGAATTGGCCGGGTTGCGGGCTTGGTGGGTTCGTTATTGAAAATTAAGCCAGTGATTTCTTGCGATCAAGATGGTGTTTATTTCCCCATCACCAAAGCTCGAACGGAACCAAAGGCAATTTCTCGGATGGTTAATTTGGCGGCCGAAGTTGTTAAAAACGCAGCAAATGTCCGCATTGCAGTGGTTAATGGCGCCGATGAACCTTTAATGGAAAAAGTGAGCGATCAATTGCATAATTTGTTCCCAGACGATAAAATTTATAAAGGAAATGTTTCACCCGTGCTCGGTGTTCATACCGGTCCGGGATTGGTCGGAATCGCTGTTCAAGTTGGCGATCCATTTTAAAGAAAAGTAGGAGTAACCGAATTGATTGATAACCCAAAACGATCTTCAATTAAATTACCGATGTGGGATGAGTTGCCAAACTTCGATCTTCATTTGGATCAACTGTTGGATCTGACCAATCAGTATCTCACTCCGATAATTGGCAGCAAGATTACCAAAACAATGATGCACAATTATTTCAAAGCAGATATCATTGTGCCACCGACTCGAAAAAAATATTGGCGAATGCAACTGGCTGGCGCGATTGTGGTTGGCTTGTTGAAAAATATTTTTACCCTCGCTGAAATTCAAGCGGGATTGAAAGCACTCTTAAAGGACAGCTCACCCAAGACCGGCTATAATAACTTTGTCTTGATGTTCAACGAGCAGGCCGCCCAATCCGGCACGGTTCCAGCGGCGTTGAACAGTTTAGATTTGAAGTCGGCTAATAAACCAACAATCATGCAATACGACGCGGTTCAATCAATTTTATTTTGGCTGGCAGCCAAGAAACGGTTGGAAGAAGCGTCTAAAGAGTAGAAGAAGTCTGCGCAAGATTAGAAAAGAGCCAGTTCCAATCAAAAATTCGGGTCAAAGTCAAATCGTATTGATGGCGACTTATGAGCATCACCGAAAGGTGATGCTTTTTTGTTATTAGGCATGAATTA
>NZ_JAHPPD010000224.1 GCF_019061365.1 Lentilactobacillus dabitei | reverse complement strand
GTTATGAAGATCCACCATGAATTGAATCTGGAACTTCAACCACTGCAGCGTCGGTGCAGCCCAAGACGGATTTCCCGGCTCATGAAGGAACTGGATATCCACTCCGTTACCGTCAATAAATGGAAAGCGGCTTCGGCTTCCAAAACCAAGGTTGAACAGCGTCCCAACTTGCTTAAGCAGGATTTCTCGACCACTGGTTTA
>NZ_JAHPPD010000223.1 GCF_019061365.1 Lentilactobacillus dabitei | reverse complement strand
TCAAAACAAAAAGAGCCCTAATCACAAAGTGATTAGAACTCGAATTTAGTTTCACCAACAACAGTTGACGAAGAGCCCAAATTTTGGGTATAAAAAAACAGCTTAGAATCCATGGTGTTCTAAAGTAAGCACTAAATAACTGGACGTCTACTTCGTAGACGTCTTTTTGAGTACCATAGAATTATTAATTAAGTATGAGGTG
>NZ_JAHPPD010000222.1 GCF_019061365.1 Lentilactobacillus dabitei | reverse complement strand
ACTGCTGTGTTCGGCATGGGAACAGGTGTATCCTTCTGGCTATCGCCACCACACTTCTTGCTGCTTGAAAGAACTTCGTTCTCTCAAAACTAGCTAATATTAATTTTCTGCTTTCAAACACCACTTCTACTTGGTTAAGTCCTCGACCGATTAGTATTGGTCCGCTCCGTACATCGCTGCACTTCCACTTCCAACCTATCTACCT
>NZ_JAHPPD010000221.1 GCF_019061365.1 Lentilactobacillus dabitei | reverse complement strand
GTTTAACTCCTCCGGAGCTAAGGCACTTCAAGGTAATCTAAAATCACCCAGGACATATCATCCTTATTCGTTTAAAATAGAAGTTATCAAATGGCGTCTAACAAATCATGCCTCATTAACAGCTACCGCTAAGCATTTTAATTTGCGGACACCAAATCTCGTTTGGGAATGGGAAAGGGCTTTGAGAGAAGGACGTTTAAAACCTAGT
>NZ_JAHPPD010000220.1 GCF_019061365.1 Lentilactobacillus dabitei | reverse complement strand
GTCAATTAACCACCAGTCTGCAAATGGTCGTTTTAGCGTTTTTAGCACTATTACTTAAGAGATTTTAGACAGCTTCTAAGAGATGAAAAACCAATTCAAATGGCCGATAACGGTATTTAAACAAGAAGAACGGTTCTACAATATCTGTTGTTGGTAATAGATTTTATCTATTACTGATGACAGATTTTTTGTTTCTCGTTAGAATAAAA
>NZ_JAHPPD010000022.1 GCF_019061365.1 Lentilactobacillus dabitei | reverse complement strand
GGACAGTGATGTCCCATTTATTCTGGATAAAAAAACTGGCATTGATGATTTCCATCAATACCAGAAAGTTTAGACCCCTTTATGAATCAGTTCGATATTTACCGCTAAAACGTGTAAAATAAGATCATGAAGTTTTAGATCGGAGATAACCATGAATAATATAATTGCGCAAGTTGTGACCGGTAAAGTCATTGATGAAAATGAGAAGGACTACTATGTTCAAATTGAAGGAGAAACTTTTCTCTTGGACAAGACGGAAGTTAACAAGCCCTTAAAAATCGGTGCCAGCTTTACCGGCTTCACCTACGAAAATGAACAACATAAAATGCAAATCACGCGGAATATCCCCAAGATTCGACGAGATCACTATGGCTTTGCAACTGTCGTTAAGGAGAAATTTGGCCTTGGTGTGTTTGTTGACATTGGTCTGCCTAACAAGGATGTTGTTGTGTCCATTGATGAATTGCCCACCATTCGGTCACTTTGGCCACAGGCTGGTGATCAGCTGTTGATATGTCTGACAGTTGACAACAAGAATCGGATCTGGGGCCACTTAGCCGATGAAGAAATTTTTGCAGCGATTTCTCGCCCAGTTACTGGTGACATCAAGAATAAGAATTTGAAAGCGCGTGTTTACCGGCTGAAAATGTCTGGCACTCGCTTATTGACTGAAGATTATCACTTGGCATTTTTGCATCCCGATGAACGTCAAATCGAGCCTCGTCTCGGCGAAGAAATGAGTGGTCGGGTGATCGGGACCTTGCGGGATGGCTCAATTAATATTTCGACCAAGCCAAGGGCGTACCAAGAAATTGGTGAAGATGCGCAGATGATTTTGGCAGCTATTAACCATACCGATGATAAACAATTGCCTTTCAGCGATAAAAGTACCCCAGATTCAATTAAAGATTATTTCGGAATCAGCAAGGGGGCATTTAAACGCGCCTTGGGTCACTTATTAAAAGGACAATTAATCGAACAAGAGGATGGTTATATCAAGTTAAAGAAGTAGGGATAACATGATTGACCAAGTTGAAGACTATTTGCATTATCTGCGGGTTGAGCGTGGCTTGTCTGAAAATACATTAACCAGCTACCGTCAAGATCTATTGGAAGCTGTTCATTACTTTAAAAAAACAGTTTCCAAGTTCAGCCAAGTTGATCAATTTTTGATTTTGGATTATTTACAAACGCTCCAAAACGACAATAAAGCTCGCAATACTGTCATTCGAACAGTTTCCAGCTTGAGACGCTTTTTTCAGTATCTGGTTCAATTTGGGATTGTCCAAGAGGATCCAATGCTCAAAGTTGATTCTCCCAAGAAAGCTCAGGGCTTACCTGACGTCTTGACAGAGCAGCAGGTAGATCTGCTGTTGGCCACCCCTGATACCGGCAAGAAGCTGGGAGTGCGCGACCGAGCAATCCTAGAGACGCTATATGCGACCGGGTTACGGGTCAGTGAATTAATTAACCTTAAATTGGTTGATTTGCACCTCTCGATGAATTTGTTACAAACGATTGGTAAGGGCGACCGTGAACGAATTATTCCCATTAGTGACGTTGCCTTGGATTGGCTAAACCGGTATTTGAAAACAACCCGACTGACATTATTGAAGAACCGGACCAATACCGACTATGTTTTTTTGAATGCTCATGGTCGGCAATTGACCCGCCAAGCAATTTGGCAAATGATTAAGAAGTATGTGGCTCAGGCTGGGATTAAAACACATGTCACGCCGCACACCCTCCGGCACTCTTTTGCGACCCATCTACTTGAAAATGGTGCCGATCTGAGAATTGTTCAAGAATTATTGGGCCACTCGGATATTTCAACTACCCAAATTTATACGCATATTTCTCACAAACATTTGAAAGAAGTGTACGATAAATTTCATCCCAGAGCTTAATTGAACGAGGTAATAGCATGTTATATCAATATCGTAAAGATTACGAAAAAATCACAATGGGTCTTTTTTCCCTCGTATCCGAACTTCAGAATATGGATCTCGTGACTCAAGAAATGAATTGGTACGCTGGCAGTGATAATCGCATGATTTACCTCTGGCGGGATCAAAACAATAATTGGTCAGGATTGGTTGGCATTGAATTGCGAGGCAAACAATTATTAATTCATCGATTGGTTTTAACGCCTCAAAGTGTTGATCAGCGAAACTACAATCAACTTTTAGACGAATTGCAAGCCCTCTATCCTGACGACACGATTATTAGTGGATTTGATAACCGAGAGATCTGCGCTAAATGGGAGAAGTCAAAGCCTCATGCCTGAAACCACACAACCCCAATTACATTTGAATGATTTTGATGGACCATTAGAAGTTCTGCTGCACTTGATTCAGCAGTCCAAGATGGATATTTATGATATCCAGATTTCCAAAATCACCGAGCAATACATGGATTATATCTATGATGCTCAAAAGTTGAACTTGGAAATTATTGGTGAGTATTTTGTGATGGCTGCCAAGTTAATGGTGATTAAATCAAAAATGCTGCTGCCAACCGAAAATGTGGTTGATCCTGACAAGGAGACTGACGATCCGCGAGCTGAGTTGGTTGCTCAGCTATTGAATTACAAACGCTATAAGGCGGTTTCTTCCGAATTGAAGCAGCTTGAAGCCAAGCGGCGTTGCAGTTTTACGCGATCAGAAATGGTGGCTGCTCCATCAAAAGAAGCGCTGATGGTTCCGTCACCTTTTAATTCATTAGATTTGATGGCAAGTTACGTTGATGCTTTGAAGAATTTTCATTATAATCAACCAATGTCCACTGTGATTCATGAGTGGGAATTTACAATTGAAAGTCAAACAAAATTGGTTCGGAAATTATTGCAGCGGTCAGCTGCCCACATTTCGTTCGATAAGCTGGTCAGTCACACCCATAAAACTGAAGAAGTGGTCACTGACTTCTTGGCGATTCTGGAAATGGCCAAGTACAACGAAGTGATTTTGAGGCAGGATAGTCCAGATAAGTCAATCCAAATTAGAAGGGGACCCGCATATGACAGTGAGTAATTTAGCAAAAGTCGAAGCACTGCTGTACGCTTCTGGTGATCAGGGAATCACGTTGCGGCAGATGTCACAGCGAACTATCCTGACCGTCGCTGCTTGTCGCCAACTAGTCGAACGGATCGCTGAACAATTTATAAATGATGGCGATTGTGGTTTGAAAGTATTTATTAGCAACGATGTCTACCGTTTAGGTACCAAGGAAGAACTGGCCAGCCTGGTTGAGGATTATGTTAATGATGCCAAGCCGCGAGTGCTTTCACAGGCTGCCTTAGAAACGATTGCGATTATCATGTATAATCAACCAGTTACCAGAATTGAAATTGATCAGATTCGGGGAGTTAATAGTTCGGCAATTATTCATCGATTGTTGAACCAAGATCTGATTGAGGTTACCGGCGTCAAACAAGAAGTCGGCAATCCTAAACAGTATGGGGTCACTAATTCTGGTTTGGATTATTTTGGCCTCAAATCACTGGATGACCTGCCAGAATTACCTAAGGATGAAGGCTTGGATGAAAATACCAGTGACGCACTGCTAACAAGATTTAACAAGGAAATTGATCATCAAGATCAGGAGATGAACAAATGAGTGAACGATTGCAAAAAGTGATTGCCCATGCGGGAATTGCTTCAAGACGAAAAGCGGAGACGCTGATTACATCAGGACATGTCAAGGTTAACGGGGAAGTTGTGACCGAACTTGGGACTAAAGTGACCTCAGCTGATGAGGTTAAAGTCGACGAGGTTCCGATTTCAAAAGAAACGCTTGTCTATTATTTATTGTATAAGCCACGGGGCGTGATTACCGCGGTAACCGACGATAAGCATCGAAAAACGGTTGTGGATATTCTCAAGGAAGTCCCAGAGCGGATTTATCCTGTTGGCCGGTTGGATTACGACACATCTGGATTGTTACTCTTAACAAATGATGGTGATCTTGACAATAAGCTCACCCATCCCAAGTATGAAGTTGAGAAGACTTACGTTGCCAAGGTTAAGGGGATTGTGACCAATGATGATTTGAAACAACTGCGAACCGGTGTCGTAATCGATTATCGAAAGACTGCCAAGGCCAAGACCAAGTTAATTCGAACGAATAAGGAATCGTCAATCGTTTCATTAACGATTCATGAAGGTCGCAATCATCAAGTTAAAAACATGTTCGAAAAGATTGGTCATCCAGTTGAAAAGCTTAGTCGAGAAACGTATGGCTTCTTGGATTTGCATGGGCTCCAGGCCGGTGAATACCGTCGGCTTAAGCCCCATGAAGTTGAAGAATTAAAAGAGTTATCTGACAACACAAAACGTTGACAATTTGTCAGTTTCTGATATATTTGTAATTGAAATTAAATAATTTGGTTTATCTTCAGGGCAGGGTGCAATTCCCGACCGGCGGTATAGTCCGCGACCGTGATTTATCACGTTGAACTGGTGTGATCCCAGTACCGACAGTAAAGTCTGGTATGCAGAAGATTAATTCTATGCGATTAATAATACCCTGACATATTCTATGTTGGGGTATTATTTTTGAAGATTGACCATTGGGAAGAGGTTTTTTCAATGGAAAATAGTGGCAACAATCGTCAGGTGCTGACGACCCGTTTGGTTGAGATGTCAGTGTTAGCTGGCTGCTCATATGTACTAATGTTTATTTCGTTTCCAATCATTCCGATTGTACCGTACATGAAGATTGATTTTAGCGACATGCCTATCTTGATTGGGACAGTTTTATTTGGGCCTGTTGGCGGCATGACCATCGCCGGATTGAAATCAATTCTGTATTGGGTGACCACCGGTGCATCGGTACCAGGATTGATTGGTGTGGGTTCCTCATTTATCTCGTCGCTGGTTTTGATTTGGGCATTTTACCTGGCTAATCGGGTACTTTCCGGAATGAAAGGTTTCAAAAAAGCACTGTTTGTCATTACCACAATGGCAGTCAGTTTGGCGATTATCATGTCTGCGCTTAATTGGAGTGCTGTGATTCCACTGTATATGAGCGTGATTGGGCTAAAACTCAGTTTACCATTAACCACAATCATTATGGCTGGGGTCGTACCGTTTAACTTAATCAAGGGAATTGTCGTTGGTGGGTTGTTCTATGCCATTAAAGATAAATTCCTGCCAAGGTTAAAGATTAAATAATTTTCTTGACGAACATCGTATATAATAGATATCAGATTAATAATGAGCTGTTTCAAAACGATTCGTTTTGGTTCGGCTTATTTTTTAGGAGAAAATATGGATCTTTCAACACTATATTTAATCTTTGGCGATGCCAATCAAGATCGCAGAGCTAAAGCAATCAAGAATATTTTAGATGGTAGGCGAACGGTTTCCAATCTTTATTGGGGGTTGGAGTATGGGTTATTGCCATATTTTGGTGCCCTTCATGATTTCGATTTAGGTGATGAACAGGCAGCCGTTGATACCTTGAACAAAGCCGGCTTGGCCACAGTGAGTGATGGATTGTTGTATCGGCTGAGCAGTCGAGGGGTTGATCAGCAAAACCAATTCCAAGCTTCAGTAACGCCCTTGAATGAGCTGGCGACTGTTGCTCAATATGACATTGTCCGGTTTTCGCGCCGGTTTATTTTTGCTGTTCAGGTGGTTTCGGAGTATAGTTATTCAAACAATCGGTATTATCCGCAAACAATTGGTTTCTTTGACGATCAATTAATTAAACGCTGGTTTATTCAAAATAAGCAGCGAAATTTGTCTAATTATTTTCACCAACTGTTGCAGCAATTTTTGAGTGGTTTGGAAAACGATCAACTGGCAGACATCTTTGCGGCCAGTTTAACAGGTCACGGTTTTTCTGGGCTAACGGAAGATCAGCTGGCAGTTCAAACGGATTTAGAACCGACAATTATTCAGCTGAATTGGTTAAAATTATATTCTCGATTATTTTTACTATTAAACAAAGATCCGGAAACACCTTTACAATTGCTGTTGACAGGTCTTACCAAACCTCTGATGTCAGGGAGTGCCAAGCAAACCTTTGATTTATTCGTTTCTGTCCGACAACCGGATCCAGCCACAATTGCCCAGTTACGTAAAATTAAGTT
The DNA here is from genome assembly GCF_019061365.1 of Lentilactobacillus dabitei. Lineage (GTDB taxonomy): Bacteria > Bacillota > Bacilli > Lactobacillales > Lactobacillaceae > Lentilactobacillus > Lentilactobacillus dabitei. The sequence goes on along the minus strand of NZ_JAHPPD010000022.1, from coordinate 27,365 downwards.
GACAACTGTTTATGAACATCTGATTGAAGCAGCGATTGAGCTGCCGCTCGAGCAATTTCCATATCAACGATTACTCCACAAACAGACCATTACTAACTTACGGCAAGCTGCCCCTGTAAATGTTGGTGAGTGGCAATTCAAAGCTGCTAAGGCTCAGATAGCTGATTTACAATTTTTTGAATTTCGACTTTTTCAAATTTCTGAACGAAAGAAGGGTGACAATGATTGACTTAACCGCTGAATTGCATCGATATTTGGGCTTTGACTCCTTTCGGCCTGGACAAAGAGAAGTGTTGGAAAATCTGTTTGCTGGTCGAGACACTTTGGCCATTTTACCAACTGGTGGCGGTAAAACTCTGTTATATCAATTATATGGGGCCATTACCCATCAGCGGGTTGTCATTGTTTCTCCCTTGATTTCCCTCATGCAAGATCAGGTCAGCAGATTGCAGTATTTAGGGTCAAAACGCGTGGTTGCCATTACTTCGGCTATGGATTTTCAGGAACGGGCAGCAATTTTACGCAATCTCAATCATTATCAGTACATTTATGTGTCGCCTGAAATGCTAAGTAATCGAAATATTTTTGAAATGATTGCGAGACAATCTATCGGCTTGTTTGTCATTGATGAAGCACATTGTATTTCTGAATGGGGCCCTGATTTTCGGCCTGATTATCTGCGGCTTGGTAGAATTCGACATCAGCTTGAAAATCCACTCACGTTGATGATGACTGCAACGGCCACTCAACGAACCAGGGATGATATTTTAAACCGGATGGGGTTTACGGCCACAGGCGTCAAGCAATTGGTATTGCCGACCAACCGTTCAAACATTTTCTTGAGCGCTAAAATTTGTGCAAATCTGCCAGAGAAAAATGAACAGTTGGAAACGCTTGTCAAAGAGTTAAATGGTGCCGGCATCATTTATTTTTCCAGTAAAAAGCAGACTGAGCAGATTGCCGCGATGTTAAGCCAAAAGACCGATAAACGGGTGATGGCCTATCATGGGGGGATGGACAATCAGCGTCGCTTTTTGATTCAGCAGCAATTTATGAACGGTGACATTGATATTGTTTGTGCGACCAGTGCTTTTGGAATGGGAATTGACAAGGAGAATGTCCGTTATGTGATTCATTATCACCTTCCAGATAATATTCAGAGTTACGTGCAAGAAATTGGTCGTTGTGGACGAGATCAGCAGCCCAGCCTCGCAATTTTGCTTTACGAGCCCAACGATCAGTATCTCCAACAGAACCTGATTGCTAACACAATTCCTGAAGAACAGCTTCTCCGATACCTTTACCAACATCCTGACAAGTTGCAGAACAACGATGCTTTTCGAGTGATTAAGTATTATTACGATATTGGCAAAACCGTGGATCAAACGTTGGCTATTTTTGATCAGGCTAAATCTCGGCGGATTGGCGAGTTGAATGCGTTAATTCAGTATATTTATACAACGGGCTGCCGTCGGAAGTTACTGCTTCAACATTTCGATGAAACGGTTGAGCATGTCGATCCAGAATTTTGCTGTGATTTTCATACCGATTTTTGGGGAAATTGGCGGCAGTTCAATCAGCAATATTTGAAATCTTCAGAAACGGATCAAGGCGTTCAATCGACGGATTGGCACCAAATTATTGATAAATTGTTTTTATTAAAAAATTAAGAAAACTTTACCGAAAATAATGATAAAATAAAAATGTCTATATCCATATGAGGGAGGGGTTAATATGAATACGAATGACCCACAAAAGAAATCGGCGGATGACCAACCGTGGAATCAAACATTTTCTGAGGATCGTGATGAAAACGGCAATTTATCTCGAGTGAAACTACGAAAAGAAAGCCAGAATCATCACTTGATTACGATCATCCTTGCGGCGTTAATTATTATTGTTGCGCTGGTCGCTTTAGCTTATGGATTGATTCGCCAAAGTGCAATGGGACAGGCTGATTCAAGTAAGTCTGCTTCGTCAGTTAGAGTTGTCAGACAAGATAATGCAAAAAAAAAATCGTCTTCAGCTCACTCTGATGTGAAAAAAGAGAACGTAAAGCAGTCTTCAGTTAGTAAGGCCAAAACTGCCGAGCGCTCAAAACGCGAACAGAAACGAGCGAGTGCTGCCGAATCGTCTCCAACAATGAAAGCAAAGGCATCCACTAGTTCAAGTATCACAGCAGCCCCTAGCGAATCAATTGCCCAAAAGCCCGCGGGAACTTCAGCTGCTAAGAGGACAACAGCGACACATAAATCGGCCTCAGGAAGTCGGTATGCGACTGTTGAGCCGGGGCAAGGCCTTTATCGGGTGGCCGTTAACCACGGCATCAGTTTAGCAGAACTGATGCGGTTAAATGGATTGAGCACAACGTCATCAATCCATCCTGGTCAGCAATTACGGGTTCGATAAAGATTTACTAAAATATTGTCAGGTAAGGAATGTTAAAATGCATAAAAATGGATTACAAGTTGCGATTGATGGTCCCGCGTCCGCGGGTAAAAGCACGGTTGCCAAATTAGTTGCCAAACAATTTGGCTATATCTACTGTGATACTGGTGCAATGTATCGGGCAATCACCCTGAAAGCAATTCGAGCAGGAATTTCCTTGGATAATGATTCTGAAATTTCTAAAATTGCCAAGACAACTTCAATTACTTTTGCTCCCGATCAAGGCGGGCAAAAGGTTTTTATTGACGGCCAAGAAATCACTGAAGCCATCCGCCAAGAGGATGTAACCAATTCGGTTTCAGCAGTTGCTGCAATTGGCGATGTTCGACAAGAACTAAGTGCTCAGCAGCAGTCAATTGCAAAAGACGGTGGGATTGTCATGGATGGTCGCGATATTGGAACGGCTGTTTTACCCAAGGCTGAGGTCAAAATCTTCTTGATTGCAAGTGTTGCAGAACGGGCCCAACGACGATACAAAGAAAATATTCAAAAAGGCATTAATACGCCACTTGATGAATTGCAGCTGGAAATTGAGGCCAGGGACTATAAAGATTCTCATCGAAAGATCTCTCCGCTTACTAAGGCTAAGGATGCGGTCGAAATTGACACCACTTCACTTTCTATTCAACAGGTGGTTTCTGAGATCGCAAAAGTGATCAACCAAAAATTGAATGCGAACTAATTGTTCAATTAACTGGTAATCTTAGTGAATTTAAGATAAAATTATGAATAGAGTTGTTTCAAGGAGGAATTGTTTGATGAGTGAAAATGCAAATAACGATAAAAATGATTTATTAAACGCTTTAAATAGCGTTAATGAAGTAAAAGTGGGCGATGTTGTCACTGGTGAAGTTTTAGCCACTGATGATAATCGTCAATTAATTGTTGGTATTGAAGGTTCCGGTGTTGAAGGCGTTGTTCCTGAACGTGAATTAGGTGCCAACCAAAAGTTTGAGGATATCAAACAGGGTGACAAGTTAAAGTTAATTGTTACTTCTAGAATTGGTAGTGACAAAGAGGGCGGCAGTTTTGTCCTTTCATCACGTCAGATTGAAACTCGTAAAGTTTGGGATGAATTGGCTGAAAAGTCAAAGAATGATGAAACAATCACTGCAAAAGTTTCCCAGGCTGTTAAGGGTGGCTTAGTTGTTGATGCTGGTGTTCGTGGCTTTATTCCAGCTTCAATGATTTCAGATCATTTTGTTGATAATTTGAATCAATTCAAGGGTCAAGAACTTGAATTGAAGATTATTGAAATTGATCCAGTTGAAAACCGTTTAATTCTTTCACATAAAGCAATTGTTCAGGCTGAAAAGGCTCAAGAACGTGAAAAATTAATGGAAACTCTTCATGAAGGTGACATTGTTGAAGGAACGGTTGCTCGTTTGACAAGTTTTGGTGCCTTTGTAGACCTTGGCGGCATGGACGGCTTGGTTCATGTTTCTCAAATCGCTTACGAACGGGTTGAAAAGCCATCAGATGTTCTTAAAGTTGGCCAACAAGTTAAAGTTAAGGTATTATCAGTTGACTTCGACCGTAACCGAATTTCACTTTCAATTAAACAAACTCTTCCAGAACCTTGGGACGGAATCGAAGAAAAGGCACCCGTTGGCAGTGTCCTTGAAGGAACTGTTAAGCGTTTAGTTGATTTCGGTGCCTTTGTTGAAGTATTCCCTGGCGTTGAAGGCTTAGTTCATATTTCACAAATTTCTCATGAACATATTGCCACTCCTGGTGATGTCTTAAAAGTTGGTGAAACAATTCAAGTGAAAGTCTTGGATGTTGATCCAGAAAGAAAACGTTTAGCACTTTCAATCAAGGCTTTAACTGATGCTCCTGAAGAAGATAAGCCAAAGAAGGAATCAGCACCTAAGCGTTCATCACGTAAGCCTCGTCAAAGTTCTAACAACAATAATGCTCCTGAAGAAGAAACTGGATTTACTTTGGGTGATATTATTGGTGATGAACTTAAGAAGCATGAAGATAAGTAATCATGTATCAATCAACCCAAGTTAGATAAACGGGAACACAAAGTGGATGGTGACAAAACCAAGTTTTGTCTCAGCCACTTTTCTTATGAATGAGTGAAAAGAAGGAGGCTATTTTATGGCAATGCCAACAGTCGCATTTATTGGTCGTCCAAACGTTGGAAAATCAACAATTTTCAACCGAATCGCAGGAGATCGAATTTCAATTGTTGAAGATACCCCTGGGGTTACTCGTGACAGAATCTATTCACATGGAGAATGGCTAACAACCAAGTTTGCGATGATTGATACTGGTGGTATTGAAATCAGTGACGCTCCTTTCAGTACCCAGATTAAGAATCAAGCTGAAATTGCAATTGATGAAGCCGACGTAATCGTTTTTATCGTCAGTGGTAAAGAAGGGTTGACTGCTGATGACGAGCAAGTCGCTAAGATCCTTTATCGAAGTGATAAACCAGTTGTGTTAGCTGTTAACAAAGTCGATAATCCAGAAGGTCGAGAAGATATTTATGACTTCTATTCTCTTGGATTTGGCGACCCAATGCCAATTTCTGGGGTCCATGGATTAGGTCTTGGCGATCTGCTTGATAAAGTTGTTGAGAAGTTCCCTAAAACCGATGAGACGGCTTCCAATGATGATATTCGTTTCAGTATCATTGGTCGGCCGAATGTGGGCAAGTCATCGCTGGTCAACGCGATTCTCGGTGAAGACCGGGTCATTGTTTCAGATATTGCCGGAACAACTCGTGACGCAATTGACACCCGATTTGAAGCTGATGGAATTAAGTTCACAATGGTGGACACTGCCGGAATTCGAAAACGTGGAAAGGTCTATGAAAACACTGAACGTTACAGTGTGATGCGGGCCATGAAAGCGATCGACCAAAGTGATGTGATCCTATTTGTGATGAATGCTGAGGAAGGCATTCGCGAACAGGATAAGAAGGTTGCGGGTTATGCTCATGAGGCGGGTAAAGCCATTATCACCGTTGTAAACAAGTGGGATACGCTGAAGAAGACCAATCATACCCAGCAAGATTTTGAAACCCTGATTCGAAACGAGTTCCAGTATATGGCTTACTCCCCAATCATTTTTGTTTCGGCAGTGACTAAGCAGCGAATTGAAAAACTGCCACTGTTGATCAAACGCGTTTACGATAACCATGAAAAGCGGGTTCAATCATCTGCACTGAATGACGTGATCATGGATGCCATTGCTGTTCACCCAACACCAACGGTCAATGGTAAACGGTTGCGGATTTATTACGCAACTCAAGTCAAAGCGGGACCACCAACTTTTGTCGTATTTGTGAATAATCCGGATCTGATGCATTTTTCATATGTCAGATTTTTAGAGAACCAAATTAGAGAAAATTTTGACTTCAGTGGAACACCGATCAAAATCATCACCAGAAGCCGAAAGTAGTGCATTTTGCCCCAATTATTACAATATTGTCTTAATTAGGCGGATTTGGGCACTAAATTCGAATAAAACATTGCAATGACGGCGTTCTTATGCTATCTTGGAACAAGAAATGATACGAAAAGTATTGTTTTAGCAATTCTGGATTCCAACGAATCAAGTTTGTGATTTTTTACATACCTATCTTCGAGGGAGGTGAATACACTCATGGCAAATAAAGCAGAATTAGTAAGCAATGTTGCATCAGCAACTGGTTTAACTAAAAAAGATGCTACAGCAGCTGTGGATGCCGTATTTGATTCAATCCAAAGCAGTTTAGCAAAAGGCGACAAGGTTCAATTGATCGGCTTCGGTAACTTCGAAGTACGTCAACGTGCCGCTCGTAAGGGTCGTAACCCACAAACAGGTCAAGAAATTCAAATTCCTGCAAGCAAGGTACCAGCTTTCAAACCTGGTAAGGCGCTTAAGGATGCTGTTAAATAGTATTATTCATCTGTTAAGCCAGAACGGCATATGTCGGGCTGGCTTTTTTGATACCTATGGAGGACTGACATGACTTATTCACAAACCGCCCTTGACCAACTTGAAAGTGGTCAATTAGATGATTTCAAAAAATCATTTCAATTAGCATTGGCTAACGATTCAGACGACATGCTTTATTCACTTGCCGAGGAATTGTATTCGTTGGGATTTTCAGATGATTCAACTACTATTTATGAAAAGTTACTCAAAAAATTTCCAGATGACGATAATTTAAAAATTAATTTGGCGGAATTGGCAATTGATAAAGACGATGATGACAAGGCACTGAATTATTTGTCCCATGTATCACCGGAATCACCGGAATATATACGCTCATTGATGGTCTCCGCCGATCTCTACCAAACCCAGGGTATGTTTGAGATCAGTGAGCAAAAGCTCTTAGAAGCCCAAAAATTAGCTCCTGACGAGCCGGTCATTCAATTTGCGTTAGCTGAGTTTTACTTTACAACCCGCAACTATCGAAAAGCGATTAACTTATATCTGACCCTCATCAAATCCGGAACGCTTGAAATGTCCGCCGTTGATCTGGTTGAACGGTTAGGAGTCTCTTATGCGGAAATTGGCAAGTTTGAGCAGGCCGTTGGTTATTTGGAACAAATTAAACCTGTCAAAATGAGTAGTGACGTTAAATTTGAGTTAGCATTTACTTACTTTAATTTAAAAGATTACACCAAAGCAATTAAAGCATTTGAAGATCTTCGTGACTCCGATCCCCAATACAGCTCCTTATATCCATATCTAGCTGATTCATTTGTTAACCTGAAGCGAGTGGATGAAGCCTTGACAGCGATTCAGGAAGGAATTGCGATTGATCATTACAACGAAAAGATCTGGCAGAAGGCTGGTCAAATTGCAACAATGGCTAATGAGGATGATCTCGCGTTAAAATACTTGCTAAAAGGTCGAGAAATCGCTCCTGACGATATGGAAATCCTGACATTAGTATCTGACTGGTATATTTCCCATGAGCGTTACAGCGATAATCTGAAGCTTTTAGAGCCAGTCGTCGAAGATCATGTTTTTGATGCCCATTTAGCCTATAATTTGGCCCAATCTTATCAAAATGCTGGTAAGACGAAGTTGGCTGCCAATAATTATGAAATTGCTGCCCATGAATTGAGTGATAACCCAAGTTTCTTGAAACATGCGGCCTTGTTCTATCGAGAAGCAGCTGATGTTGAGAAAGAGAAGCAATATCTGAAGAAGTATCTTGAATTGGTGCCGGATGATTTGGAGATGGCATCGATGTACGATGAGGACATTGATTTATAACTAAAAGCATCCCCACAGAGACAGATTGAGTTTCTGGGAGGATGCTTTTTGAGTTGGACGAGACTGAACTGATCGGAAGTACACTCACATTACAGTATTTTGAACTTCTTTGGCCGCTTATACGTAAATCCTTCACCAATGGCCTCGTTAACATCTAAAATTGAAATAAACGCTTCCTTGTCGATCGATTCCACCAGTTGTTTTAAACTATGCAACTCACTCGGGGATACCACACAGTAGATGATTTGCTTGGGATGATGCGAATAGCCGCCCTCCGCATTTAAAAAGGTGACGCCACGGCTCAGTTCGCTCTGGATGGCCGTCGAAATGGCGTTTGATTCATTACTGATGATGAGAATTCCTCGGGCGGTGTAAGCACCCTGTTGGGTAAAGTTGACGATGACCGAAAAGATCCAGACGTAAATTAAAGTGTAGGCCATTTGGCGGACATCCAGATAAATCAGTGATGACAAGAGGACGATAACATCAATTGTTAATAGGGTTTGCCCCATTTGAATTCCTTTGAAACGTTCAAATAGGCGAGCAACAATATCGACACCGCCGGTTGTGCCACCGAAACGATAAACAATTCCACAGCCAAAACCGCCGAATAAGCCAGCACCGATTGCTGATAATAATAAGTCATGATCAATATTAATCACGAGGGGGACCCGTTGCCAGATCCACAGGAAGACAGCCAACACAATCGTGCCATACAGTGTATAAAACATATCCTTTTTACCAAGAAAGCGATAGCCAATGATAAAAAGTGGGATGTTGACCAAGATGGTTGAATAGGCGGGGTCAATGTGGAATAAAGCTCTCAAGATCAATGTAATACCAGTTACCCCGCCGTCAGCAAGGTGATTATAAATGTTAAAGAAAACAATTCCAAATGAATAAATTGCCGTTCCAAGTGCGATTACGATCAAATCAATCAACGAAATATTTAAATGAGTTTGTTTTTGTGCCATCGTTTTACCTCCCCGAAATAGTCACCGACTAATCATAGCAAGTTTCGTTGCCAAATGGCAATCATTGCGACATTCTTTTTTATTCTGGCCTTAATTCTGTTAAAATTATTAAAGGAGTAAAAAGAAATTGGATGGCGATTAGCGTGAAAATGGGTAAAATTCCAACTGAATTTCAAGAAGCTTTACCAATCCTACGAAAGATTGAGGCCGCAGGATATGAGGCTTATTTTGTTGGCGGTTCCGTTAGAGACACACTCTTGCATCGACCAATTCATGATGTTGATATTGCCACTAGTGCTTATCCCAGCGAGGTTAAGAGCTTATTTAAGCGAACAGTCGATACCGGAATTGAACACGGAACGGTGATGATTCTTGATCACGGAAATGGTTATGAAGTGACGACTTTTCGGACCGAGTCGGGCTATCAAGATTATCGCCGACCGGACGAAGTGAACTTTGTGAGGTCGCTAAAAGAAGACCTTAAACGCCGAGATTTTACAATCAACGCGCTTGCAATGAGTGAGAGCGGACAGATCACTGATTTATTCGGCGGTTTGGCTGATATGGAGGCTAAGATTATCCGCGCGGTGGGTGATCCTAACGAACGTTTTAATGAAGATGCTTTGAGAATGATGCGGGCAATCCGGTTTGCCAGCCAGTTAGACTTTAAAATCGAAGCAAAAACCCTTGCCGGCATTAAACGTCATAGTCAGTTACTGGCAAAAATTGCTGTGGAACGAACCCATTCCGAGTTTGTCAAAATGATGATGGGGGTCGATGCTCAAAATGGCTTGAACTTGGCTATTGAAACAAACCTTTATAAATATATGCCGGAATTAGGCAATCAACTGGCTCAGTTACAAGCGATCGTTAACAGCCATTTTCGACTGACTAATGAGCCTCAGGTTTGGTCATTACTAGCCCTTTATTTCAACTTGTCAGCCGAAGCGATCCGCACATTTTTGAAAAGGTGGAAGACCGCCAATAAAGTGATCAATGATGTTATACTAACGACTGAATTACTTTTTAGAATGAGTTCGAATGAACTGTCCAACTGGGATTTATACCGAGCTGGCCGGGAAAATGTTGAAAACGCTGTTAATATTTTGAATGCCATTTCCACCAGTGATTTCTCCGGGTACGTGGCTGACTATGACCACTTACCAATCACGGACAAAAAACAACTTAAAATTACCGGCGGCCAACTCATTAAGGATGGGATTTTAAAACCCAGCCCACAATTGGGTGAAACGTTAAATTATTTAGAAAAAGCTGTGGTTGACGCTAAGGTGGCCAACACCCGACCGGCGCTCATCAGTGCGACAAAAAGTTTTATAAACGAGGATGATTAATTAATGGAAACAATGCGGGTTGAAGGATTAACCAAAACGTATGGTGAAAAAACGCTTTTTGATAATCTCAGTTTTATGATCAATGAACATGATCGAATTGGGTTGATTGGAACAAACGGAAGTGGCAAAACATCGCTTTTGAATGCAATTTCTGGAATGGATCATGATTCGATTGGCGATATCATTACTTCCAAGTCATATACGATCGGCTATTTGACCCAGGATCCCGAACTTGATGACAATTTATCGATTATGGATGCCGTTTTTTCGGGTTCACAGAAGGTTTATCAAACAATCAGAAATTATGAAAATACGTTGAAAGAATACTCTGCCCATCCAGAGGATGAAACAGCAGAAAAGCGCTATACCAAGGCTGAAGCGCGAATGAATGAAGAAGATGCCTGGAACGCTCAAAGTGATGTTAAAACGATTTTGACCCAGTTAAAAATCGATGATTATAACCAAAAAGTTGGTGAACTTTCCGGTGGCCAACGCCGACGTGTCGGATTGGCTCAGGTGTTGATTCAATCGCCCGACCTTTTGTTGCTGGATGAACCGACTAACCATTTGGACTTTGACTCCATTGACTGGTTGCAAAATTACTTGGCTGGTTATAAGGGCTCCCTGATTGTTGTAACCCATGATCGATATTTTCTGGATCAGGTTGCTAATAAAATTTGGGAACTGTCATTTGGTAAGCTCTACGAATACGAGGGAAACTATCAAGATTATGTTGCGCAAAAAGCCACTCGGGTACAGGGAGAAATTGATGCCCAACACAAAACCCAACAGCTTTACAAGTCGGAACTGGCTTGGATGAAGACTGGTGCGAAAGCCCGTTCTACCAAGCAACAAGCTCGGATTAATCGATTTAATGATCTCAAAGAAAATGTGAATACGCTCAAGCTTGATCAGGACGTTGATATTTCACTTGGTCAAGCCCGACTAGGTAAAGAAGTTATTAAGATGAAGGACGCCAACTTGAGTATCGCTGGTCAAACCATCCTGAAAGATTTTAATATTTTGGTTCAGCCCAACGAACGGATCGGAATTAGCGGCGAGAACGGCGCCGGCAAGACCAGCCTACTGAATGTCATTGCCGGGCGGTTGAAACTGGATTCGGGCATCATAAAGATTGGCGAAACGGTTAAAATGGCGTATTATACCCAGTTAACGGAACCGATTCCAGAAGATAAGCGGGTGATTAGCTACTTAAATGAAATTGGTCAGCAAGTCACTGACAAGAATGGTCAAAAAATCAGTGTGACTGAACTTTTGGAGCAATTTTTATTCCCAAGATTCATGCACGGGACACTGATTCGGAAATTATCCGGTGGTGAAAAGCGGCGTCTTTACCTGTTAAAGTTATTGATGCAGCAACCAAATGTTTTATTGTTGGATGAGCCAACCAATGATTTGGACATTGCAACCTTGACGGTGCTGGAAGATTATATTTCTAAATTTCAAGGAACGGTCATTACCGTTTCTCACGACCGTTATTTCTTGGATAAAGTGGCCGATCGATTGTTGATATTCGATGGTGATGGCGTCATCGAAGAGCATCGTGGCCGGTTTACAGATTATTTAGCTCGCAAACACCAGTCCGTAAAAAAAGAAACTAGTCAAGCTAAATCTGTTTCGGTTAAAGAAAAAGCGCCGGATTCCGCTGAGAATTCCAGTGATAACGACAAAGATAACGACAAAAAGAAAAAATTAACGTATGCTGAGCAACTTGAGTACGGTCATATTGAGAAGGATATTGATACTCTGGAAGGCCAACAGTCTGAAATCGAAAAGCAAATGCAGTCCAATGGCAGTGATTATGACAAGCTTGCCGATTTACAAGCGCAAAAGGACGAATTAGAAGCAGAAATCGATCAAAAGATTAAACGTTGGGAATACCTGAGTGAATATGCTGAATAACCATTTAAAAGGAGAATTGTCATGTTAGAAGATGCCTATTTAAACCTCGAAAAGTATGTTTTGGAAAACGGTCACAAGAAATCCGACCGAACCCACACTGGTACTTTGAGTACTTTTGGATACCAAATGCGTTTTGATCTTTCTGAAGGATTCCCGTTACTGACGACAAAAAAAGTGCCATTCGGCTTGATTAAGAGCGAATTATTATGGTTCTTAAAGGGTGGCACAAATATTCGGTTCTTATTACAACACAAGAATCATATCTGGGATGAATGGCCATTCCAAAACTACGTTCAATCTGCTGATTATCAAGGCCCAGACATGACCGACTTCTCTCATCGGGCCCTCAAGGATCCTGAATTTAACAAAGTATACAAGGAACAAATGAATTTGTTCTGTCAAAAAATTCTTGACGATGAAGACTTTGCCAACAAATATGGCGATCTTGGCTTGATTTATGGGAGTCAATGGCGCGCTTGGAAGACTTCGAAGGGCCAAACCATTGATCAAATTCAGAATGTGATTGATTTGATCAAGAATCATCCTGATTCCAGAAGAATGATTGTTTCCGCCTGGAATCCAGAGGACGTGCCTTCAATGGCTCTACCTCCTTGTCATACAATGTTCCAGTTTTATGTCGTTGATGGTAAATTAAGCTGTCAGCTTTACCAGCGTTCAGGCGATATCTTTATTGGGGTTCCGTTTAATATTGCCAGTTACGCGCTTTTAACGTCCTTAATCGCTCGCGAATGCGGTCTGGAAGTTGGTGATTTTGTTCATACGCTCGGAGATGCTCATATTTATTCCAATCACATTGAACAGGTAAAGGAACAATTAACCCGGAAACCACATAATGCCCCACAATTATGGTTAAATCCGGAGAAGCAACATCTTGACGATTTCACGATGGGCGATATTAAAGTTGAGAACTATGATCCATATCCCAAAATTCAAGCGCCAGTGGCCGTTTAGGAGGCTCAATCAATGATTTCTTATATTTGGGCAGAAGATGCTAACGGTTTGATTGGTGCCAAAGGTGGGCTACCTTGGCATTTAGCTGACGATATGAAGTATTTTAAGAACACAACGATGGGGCATCCGATCATTTCAGGTGCCAATACGTTTCGGAGTTATAATCGACCGCTGCCAGGACGACAAAACATCGTTGTCTCTCGAAAAACTGATTTTCCAGCGGGGGTTTTGGTGGTTTCATCAATTTCTGAGTTATGTGAAATGATTGATCAAAATCCGAATGAGAATTATTTTGTGACCGGTGGCGCCAATATTTTTTCTCAATTATTAGACAAAGTTGATCAACTATATCGAACTAAGATTGATCATGCCTTCACGGGAGATACCTACATGCCTGAAATTAATTATGGGGATTTTAAGTTAACCAAGTCAGTTGATGGCATGGTGGATAAAAAGAATCCGTTTCCACACACATTCGAAGTTTATGATCGAAAAGCTTAATTGAACAAAAATGATCATGTAAGTTAACAAAAAACTTTGATATAATTATCTTTGAGTAACAAAACAATTATCAATTTTGTAAAGAAACGAGTGGCGTAAATGGCAAAAGTAAAAATTGTGACGGACTCATCTGCTCAATTATCCGATGAGGAAGTTAAACAATATGATATTACAATCGTTCCCTTAACAGTCATGATCGATGGCACGGTCTATGTTGAACGTGACACAATCGACAATGAACAGTTTGTTCCTAAAATGATGGTAGCCAAGGATCTTCCCAAGACCAGTCAACCGCCTGTTGGTAAGTTCATTGAAGCGTTTGACGAAGCTGGTAAAGACGGCAGCCAAGTTCTTTGTATTGATATGCTGGAAGCTATCAGCGGAACTGTTCACGCTGCAGAACAGGCGGCAACGTTGAGCAAGAGTGATGTAACGGTTATTGACAGTACTTTTACCGATCGGGGCTTGAGCTTTCAAGTCCTTGAAGCTGCTAAGCTTGCCCAAGAAGGGGCCGACCGTGATACAATCGTAAAGCAGATTAACAAAGTTCGAGATAATACCAAACTTTATCTGTGCGTGATGACGCTTGACAATATTGTCAAAGGCGGCCGGCTTCATCCGATTGCCGGGGCAATTACCAATTTCTTAAATTTAAAATTGGGGCTAGAGGTTGCTGATGGCAAGTTGAAGGTCATTTCTAAGGGACGGGGTGATAAGTCACTTCGAAGATTCTTCGGCAAAGTTCTCGATGAAATGAAGAATACCAAGGCGCTTCAAATGATCGGAATTTCTTATGTAACCGAAACCGATGTGTTACGAGAAACGGTTCAACAATTAAAAGAACTCTTTCCTAATGTACCGTTGTTTTACCGAACAACTTCCCCAATTATTGCGACCCATGTTGGCCAAGGTGGATTTGCCTTGATTTATTATAGTGATCCAGATTAAAATAGCTTCGTTATGCGAGAAGGGCTGAGACGAGAATATGATGTCGATGCTCTCTTTTATATTGTCAGTGCTTTGACGGCGGGGGGGTGTCCGTTAGTGAAAAAAAGAAGCCATAAACTGAAATACTTGCTCATGATCATTGCGGTCATCATTGTGGCAGGTGTCGGTTATGTGACATACAATCATTACCAGAATCGACCGCCAAAACAGGTTAAATTAACGGCAGTTGGCGATTCACTGACCCAAGGGATTGGCGATCCTAATAACCGTGGTGGGTATACGTACATGATCACAAACAAAGTCAATCAAAATAATCCTCACGTTCACATGTCCACCGCTAATTTTGGAATATCAGGGGAAACAACGGATCAAATTGATCATCGAGTCATGACTTCAAAAAAATTGCGAACTAGTTTAAGCCATGCAGATGTGATCACAGTGACAACCGGTGGGAACGATCTGCTGCACTTTTTAAAACAGAATGTGACTGATCCCAGTGACCATAAACTCGATTCAAAGCTCGCTAATTACCGAACCGCATACAGTAAGCGGGTTACCCGGTTATTTAATCATATTCGCCAACTTAACCCGCACTCACCAATCTTTGTTTTTGGAATCTATAATCCGGTGTACGTTTATTTTCCTCAAGTTTCCTTCATCAGCCGAGCCGTTGCCCAAAATAATTCCGCAACCCAAGCTGTTGTTAATCATCAATCACGGATTTACTTCATTCCAATCAATAAGCGGATGTCTGATGGGCAGTTTAAAACGGTTCAATCCCGTGAACGATTACGAAAACGAGCTCATGTGATTGGAAATGGCCACTATAACGCGACACAAATTGAGGCGTTATTAACCGGGCAAACAGCACAATCGAACGCTTATTTGTCAACGGATGATCATTTCCATCCAAATACGAAGGGCTACCGAATCATGACCAATTTGCTATACAAACAACTGGTTGACCACACAGACTGGGCGAAGGGATGATTAATTTTTATGCAGAAATCTAGAACCAAGAATAAACGGCGAAATCCTTGGAAAGTTGCCTTTATATCACTTGCAGGACTTATTGTTTTGGCGATTGTTGCCCTGATGGTGATTGTTCATATGCCCTCTAAGGCTGACAGTACCTTTAATAGTGAAGCCAAAAATACCGGAACGACGCCGATTTCGGTGCAACTCAACAAGGACCAGCTGAACACCTTATCAGATTATTATCTTGACAAGCTTCAAGATGGCAGTGATAATGCCAAGTATCATTTTGAAGTGGCTGACCAAGGGATCGTGTATGGGTCAATGAAGCTCTTAGGTAGTACGGTTGACTTTACGGTTTTCTTTACCCCAAAGGTCCTCTCGAACGGCAACGTTGAATTACATGCCACTAAATTAGCATTAGGCCGATTTCCGGTTCCCATCAGTTTTGTTTTGACGTATGTTAAAAATGCTTATGAATTACCCAAATGGGTTCAATTGGTGCCAAAAAAGAAACTTATTCGACTGGACATCAATCATATGACCAAGCACGGTCTCAACTACAGTGCCCAAACAATTGATATGAACGGCAAAGGAAAATTCGTATTTAAAATCATTTTGCCAAAACAGTAAGGAGTATTGAATTTTGAACAAAACCTTTTACCAGTTTTTAATGACCCAACGCAATCCAGGGAGTACAGATCCAATTGCGGAATTTGCCAATAACGCCTTTTACGATCAATCATTTCCCAAACAACTGGATGAATTTGATTCACTTTCAAAATATTTGGAAGAAAATGCGTCGTACTTACCCAATATGGAAATATTTGATGAGGTTTGGAAAATGTATGAAGAAAGCATGTAGGAAGTGAAAATATGGCAATAACAATTCAATGGTTCCCTGGACATATGGCAAAAGCAATTCGCCAGTTTGAAGAGAATCTTTCATTAGTCGACATTGTGTTTGAAATTCTTGATGCCCGGATTCCTTATTCATCACAAAATCCCGAAATTAAGCGGATCAGCGCTGATAAGCCTCACTTGTTCATTATGACAAAGCGAGATCTTGCTGAGCCTGAAATGACGGCCAGGTGGTTGAAGTATTTCAAAGATAACGACCAACCGGCAATTGCGATTGATGCTAAAACGCAATTTGGGATTAATAATGTCATTTCAGTCATCTCACCAATTTTAAGAGATAAATTACAGCGAGAGCAGGATAAAGGCATGAAAAAGCGGCCAATCCGGGCGATCAGTGTCGGCGTCCCAAATGTCGGCAAATCAACTGTTTTAAATCGATTAGTCAATCGCCGGGCAGCCCAAGTTGGGAATCGTCCTGGCGTTACTAAGGGGCAACAATGGCTGAAATCCGGCAGTAAGTTAGAACTCTTGGATACGCCAGGGATTTTGTGGCCAAAATTTTCCAGTCAAGAAATTGCCAATAAACTGGCGCTGACTGGTGCTATTAAAGACAGCGTTTTTCATAGTGATGATGTTGCGTTGTTCGCCTTAAAACTTTTCCGGGTCTCACAACCAGACCAACTCCGACAACGTTATCACTTAAATGATGAGGACTTGCAGTTGTCTGATGTTGATTTGCTATTGAAGATTACAGCTAAAATTGGCATGCGCGATGATTATGAACGTGCTTCTAATCGGATCATTCAAGATATCCGGTCCGGCAAAGTTGGCCCTTATACATTAGATACTCCAGAAATGGTGGCAGCAGAAAACAATGACGATCACAGAAATTAAAACATTATTGGCGGCGATCACGAATCCTGATGATCAACGAATTGCCCGATTCATGACTGACCCAAGAAAAGGCGTTCAACAAGCCGTTCAAAGAACCCAAAAAAGGCTGGCCCGCCAACAGGAGTACTTGGCCGCTTTTCATCAACGGTTTCGCTATGAGCACCAGTTCTGGCAGCGTGGGGTTGAATATGTAGCTGGTGTCGATGAAGTCGGCCGTGGTCCGCTTGCTGGGCCAGTGGTCGCCTGCGCAGCCATTCTCCCGCATGATTTTGATCTCATTGCGGTCAATGATTCCAAACAGCTTTCTCCTGTTATGCGAGAAAAATTGGCACCATTGATTCGCCGAGAAGCATTAAGCATCGGGGTTGGGGTTGTTGATAATATTGGAATCGACCGGATGAATATTTATGAAGCAACTCGAGTGGCAATGAAGCAAGCGGTTAACCAACTTAGTCCACAGCCCAACGAAATTATCGTTGATGCCATGCAGATTGCTGTGCCGATTCATCAAACCAGATTGATTAAGGGGGATGCAAAAAGTATTAGTGTTTCTGCTGCAAGCATTGTGGCTAAAGTTTATCGGGATGAGTTAATGGCACAATTTGCCAAACAGTATCCTGAGTATGACTTCGAACATAATGCTGGTTACGGAACCGCGAAACATTTGGCCGCCCTTAAGAAATTCGGCCCAACCCCCATCCACCGGATGACTTTTTCACCAGTCGAAAAAAATTCGAAATAATGATTCCCTTTTACGTATTTATTCTTAAAAGGGGAGAATTTAGATGCTGTTAAGGGATTATTTATTACGACTTCATTTGTGTAAGGGAATTGGAATTGTGGGTAAGACAAAGATTTATGAGTGGCTTTCTCAGGGAGTATGGGATGACCAGCATCTGCCAGTTGCTGACCATTTACTGGCCATTGCAGGGATTCAAGGTCGGAACATTGCAACTTTTTGCGCTAGCTATCAACAAATGATGACGGATGATCAACTGGTCGATCAGTTAGTTGACGGCGAAAGCTGGTTGGCAATTTGCGATCCGAGTTACCCTAAAATCCTCAGAGAAGCTTACAGCGCACCAATTGTGCTATTTTATCGTGGTCACCTTGAATTGATTAACGGCGAGTTGTTAGGGATCGTGGGTGCCAGAGAGGCAACTCGTTACTCGACTGAAGTCTTAAAACAGTTGATTCCTGGCAAAATTTCAAATAGAATGACAATTGTGTCAGGCCTTGCAAAAGGTGTTGATAAACTTGCTCACCAATGTGCAATTGCGAACCAAGGCCGCACGATTGCGGTTATTGGAACTGGATTGGACATTGCTTATCCAGGTGCAAACAAATATTTACAAGAACAAATTGCCCGGGACCATTTACTGCTAAGTGAATATCCTAATCAAACCCGTGGCTTTCGAAGCCATTTTCCCGAGCGCAATCGGATCATTGCCGGACTGGTGCAAAGTGTCCTCGTGACTGAGGCTAAGCATCATTCTGGCAGTCTGATCACAGCCAATTTAGCGTTGCAAAATAATCGAAATGTTCTCGCAGTTCCCGGACCGATCAATAGTAGATTGTCGGTTGGAACTAATGAATTAATTGCTGCTGGGGCCAAGCCAATTCTGTGTGCTGATGATATTTTGGAAGAATTCATTAGTTGACACTCAAAAACACTTGCAATATGATATGGTAGATTTGTGCGGATAATTTAAACGCTTAACTAATAAATAAGAAGTAATGTTGAAAGGAGAACACATGGCTACTACAACGAAACCTAAAGCCAAGAGTAAAGCAAAACGAAGGTCGCCTAAAAAGACCTTGGTGATTGTTGAATCTCCTGCGAAAGCCAAGACGATTGAAAAATATCTTGGCCGTTCTTACAAAGTTGTTGCCAGTAAGGGTCACGTTCGTGATTTACCCAAGAGTAAAATGGGTGTCGATATTGATCACGACTATGAACCTCATTATATTTCGATTCGAGGAAAAGGCGACACGATTAAAGAGTTACGTTCTGCTGCAAAGAAGGCAAAAAAAGTCTATCTGGCAGCCGATCCGGATCGTGAAGGTGAATCGATTGCGTGGCATTTGTCACACATCCTAGATTTGGACCCGAAGGAAGACAATCGGGTTGTGTTTAATGAAATTACCAAAGATGCTGTGAAGGAATCCTTTAAGCATCCCCGCAATATTGACATGAATTTAGTGGACGCCCAGCAGGCTCGTCGAGTACTCGATCGACTGGTTGGCTATTCCATTTCACCGTTATTGTGGCAAAAGGTGAAGAAGGGCTTAAGTGCCGGCCGGGTTCAGTCAATTGCGCTTTGGTTAATCATTCAACGGGAAAACGAAATTAAAAACTTCACCCCTGAAGAGTACTGGTCAATTGATTCTGAATTTAAAAAGGGGCGGAGTAAAAAGTTCAAGGCCAGTTTCTATGGCTTGAACGGAAAAAAACACGATTTGCCTAATAACGATGCGGTTCAAGACGTGATGAAGCGCCTTGACCCAAAAGGTGACTTTGATATTACCAAAGTGACCCGTCGTGAACGTAAGCGTCAACCGCAGCCTCCATTTACCACAAGTACAATGCAACAAGAAGCTAACCGGAAGTTGAATTACCGAACTCGTAAAACGATGATGGCGGCTCAGCAGTTGTATGAAGGTATTAATATTGGTAAAGAAGGCAGCCAGGGCCTTATTACCTATATGCGGACGGATTCAACTCGAATTTCGATCATTGCCAAGCACGAAGCTTCTACTTTCCTACATGAGAAGTACGGAGCGGAATATGCTGCTACCAAACCAATCAAGGGCAAGTTACCTGAAGGTGCTCAAGATGCCCATGAGGCAATTCGACCCACTTCAGTTTTCAGAACGCCTGCCAGCTTGAAAAAATACCTAACTAAAGATCAGTTTAGATTGTACCAACTTATCTGGTCTCGCTTCATGGCTAGCCAAATGACACCTGCAATTATGGATACAATGGCTGTCACCATTGAACAAAACGGGGTTACTTTTAAAGCCAATGGTTCGAAGATGAAGTTTGATGGTTTCTTGAAGGTCTACGGCGATGGCAAAGAAAAGGATAATCTTTTACCAGATTTGGAAACGGGTGATCAAGTCAAACTCGTTAACAGCAATCCTGATCAGCATTTTACTCAGCCACCTGCAAGGTATAGTGAAGCGAATTTGATCAAAGCTCTTGAAGAAAAGGGTGTTGGTCGACCATCCACTTACTCACCAACTATTGATACGATTCAACGACGGTATTATGTTAAAGAAGTTGGCAGAAGATTTGAACCAACGGAATTAGGCGAAATTGTTAACAAAATTATCGTGGAATATTTCCCAGACATTGTTAACATCGACTTTACTGCCAATTTAGAAGGTAAGCTTGACCAGGTTGAAGAAGGTAAGGAAAACTGGATTAAGCTAGTTGATAAATTCTATCGACCATTTTCAACCGAAGTTGAATCAGCCACTAAGAATATGGAAAAGGTTCAGATTAAAGATGAACCAGCCGGTTTTAACTGTGAAATCTGTGGCGCCCCAATGGTGATTAAAATGGGTCGTTACGGTAAGTTTTATGCCTGTTCCCGATTCCCAGATTGTCGAAACACGAAAGCAATTGTTAAAGAAATCGGCGTGATTTGTCCAAAGTGTCACGAAGGTCAGGTCATTGAGCGGAAATCTAAACGTCATCGAATTTTCTATGGTTGTTCTCGATTCCCAGATTGTGATTTTGTTTCTTGGGATAAGCCAGTCGGCCGAGATTGTCCAAAGGATGGGCACTTCTTAGTCGAGAAGAAGGTCAAGGGCGGCACTCAAGTTGTCTGTCCAAATGGTGACTATGAAGAACCTGCTCAAAAATAGCGAGTATCTAAAGAGACCCAGTTTGGTCACAAAATGCATTTTCAAACTATATCATCCAAGTCCAATGAGGTTGTTCGAAATAACAACCTCTTTTTTGATCATTTTTAGTAATACGCTTACATCCAATTAGGTGTAAGATGATTATCAAGAGAGCTATTAAGGAGGCTTCATCATGTTTGCATCAAAACATAGTAGTTGTACAACCATCTTGGTTGGTAAAAATGCCAGCTATGATGGTTCGACGTTAATTGCCAGGAATGAAGACGCTGGCGAAGCGGTCCATCCGAAAAAATTCGTTGTCATCCATCACGAAGACCAACCAAGTGAGTATCATTCAAAATTATCCAAGTTTTCGATTCAATTACCTGATAATCCGGTTCGCTATACATCAGTGCCAGATGCTGTGACTAACGAAGGTGTTTGGGGTGAAGCGGGTGTCAATGCCCATAATGTCGCAATGAGTGCCACCGAAACGATTACCACAAATTCTCGGGTCCTAGGAGCTGACCCCTTGGTTAAGAATGGCCTAGGCGAGGAGGATCTATTAACGATCACGTTACCATACATTAGTTCAGCCAGAGACGGCGTCGAACGCGTTGGCGGTCTACTTAAGAAATATGGGACTTATGAATCAAATGGGATCATTTTCTCAGATATCAACGAAATTTGGTATATGGAAACGGCTGGTGGTCATCATTGGGTTGCCCAACGGATTCCAGATGATGCCTATGTGATTGCCCCCAATCAAACTGGAATCCAGGAAGTTAAGTTTGATGACCCTGATAACTTCATGTTTTCTAAGGATTTACTGAAGTTTGTTGAGAAAAACCACTTGAATTTAACGAGTAACTTTAACTTCCGGGAGATCTTTGGTTCAGATACCCAGCTTGATCATCATTACAATACCCCTCGTGCCTGGTACGGTCAGCGTTACTTTAATCCTGAATCGGTTAAGGATCTGTCACCCATGAGTAACAAATTGCCATTTATCAATTATGCCGATCGAAAAATCACCATTGAGGACCTTAAGTTTGTATTGAGTTCTCATTATCAAGATACGCCATACGATCCATTTGCACCCGGAGCTGATTACAAAACCAATCCCTACCGACCAATTGGGTTCAATCGGAATCAAGAACTGTCAATTTTACAGTTGCGGCCATATGTTGCTGAAGATCATGCCGCAATTCAATGGTTGGCTTTTGCTGGCAATCCGTTTAATACGATTGTGCCATTTTACACCCATATTCTCGACACACCGGATTGCTATCGCGATACCACAGCCACTTTGGATAGTCACAATGCTTATTGGGCAAATCGATTGATTTCGCTAATCGTTGCTGATCATTATCAGGAATTGATGGCAGACGTTGAGGACTTCCAGCTTAAATCATTGGCATGTGGGCATCAACGGATCGCAAAGGTGGATAAAGCAGTGAGCGGTAAAAAGGGTGGCGAACTCATGCAAGCTTTGAGTCAGGCAAATGAACGCACTGCCGATCGAATCATGAAAGATACAGAAGAGCTATTAACCAAATTAGTGACCCGAGCAAGTGATAACAGTCGTGGCGCTTTTACCCGTGAACATTACTAAAGAAGCTTAAGAAAATTAAAACGGGATCATCAATTCATTGCTTGGGGGCAGTGAGTTGATGATCCCGTTTTTTAATTTGCGTGAGGTTAGGTCTATAAATTGACATCCTGTTTAAAGTTCAATGGCGATAAATCGGTGGCATTGGTCACCAGATCCGAAATTAAGCTGTTGTAGGCATTCAGTCCTTCCTGGCTGTTTTCAAAGTTAATCTTGGTCAGAAAGTCAGCTTGTTCAACATTGGATAACCCGCGAACAACCTTGTCGGCAGCCTGAATTGATTGTTGAAACGCAATTCGCAATTGTTTTTGGGTCTCACTCAGTTTTGGCCCAAACTTCACATAATGTGGATCAACGAGTGTTCCGGCGAGCTTGTACGTCCAATAGGCTTGATCGGGGGAATAAGAACCAGTGGCATTCTGATATTGCTTAGGGGTGTCAGTGGCACCAGCATAAAACGGCACAAATGAACTCTGGGCAGCAACCCCCATGGCTAGCCATTGGATGCCGGCCACTGGAGTCGGCATAGAGGGCCGAATTTGGAGGATGTGGGCTTCCTGGGTCTTAGCTAGACTAATTGGTCGGAAACGATGCTTATCGGCTTCAGATCCTTCACCAATTGGATCGTAGGGGGTGCCTTGGTAATGAGATGCTAAAAAGTCTTGAACATCAAAGACACTGAGTTTCCGATTGGCTTGATTTAAGAATGGCATATCCTGATCAACGGGAGTATGTTGTTGGTCAGGTGAGAATAACTTGAGTCCATACCAAACTCTGGGAGTATTGTAGTAAGTATCAGAGAGAGTGGCTGTTCCGAAAATTTGACGGAAGTTGAACGTGCTGCCGGTTGGATCTGGATTCAGTTGATGGTCTTCAACAAACTGCCGAATATGAGTTGACCAGAGATAATTTTCTGGATCCTGAAAGTCAATGTATTGAATAGCTGTCTGATTTGCGATCACGGCATAGGAATCGTCAGGAATCTTGACGGCCACCCAATTATGGCCACCGCCAGTCTCCATGTACCAGGCTTCGTTTTTGTCAGCAAATAAAATACCGTTAGATTCGGAAGTGCCATAGTATTCAATGATGCGGCCAAGCCGTTTGACGCCTTCACGGGCAGTTTTGATGTAGGGCAGCACGACGGTAATCATGGCCTCTTCACCAATTCCATCCTTCTCAAGTGGATCGGCACCCAGGACGTACTCGTTCGTGTAGGTACTTTCGGTAGCGCTCATTGCAACTCCGTATTCATTAATCCCGTCCTCTTCAAATAGCCCAAATTTAGCGGTCCATTCCGGAGTCGCCGAATATTTTGCCCGAACTTTTGGAAGCGGGAGTTTAAAACCATTATCGTTAGAGGAAAATTCCTGTTCAGTGTCAAATTCTTGGTGGGGATGAATGACATAGTTCTTCGGCCATGAAGATTTGCTGTCTTCATTTCGGGCGATCATGATCGACCCATCGATACTGGCATTTTTGCCAACAATCATACTGGTACATGCGGAATAATTTTTAGTTGGAATCATGAGTTATGTCTCCTATCAATACTGAATTCTGTCTGATATATTGTATCATTTTTCAAGTTAAGATGGTGAAATGACTGTTTGGCTTATGAAATTTAGATTGCGGTCAAAAATAAAATAGGGTATACTTTTTTCAATTTAAAAATTTGGAGGAATCGATATGCCAATTGTTGATATTCATTTAATTGCCGGCCGTTCTCAAGCTCAATTGAAGGGTTTGGTCGAAGATGTTACCGCCGCTGTTGTCAAAAATACTGGTGCGCCAGCTGAACATGTTCACGTTATTTTGAGTGAAATGCAAAAAGATCGTTATAGTGTGGGTGGCGTGTTGAGTAGCGACCAAAAGTAAAAGGTGCCAAACCAAGCGTTTAAGAATCCAGATATGAGACCCCAAGGCAGGAATTTTTGACCTTGGGATTTTTGCTGTCTGTCCTTAAGTTTTAATTTCGACCGATCGAAGCACCTCTAAACCGTTTGCTGAAATTTTGTGATTAAAAGGCCGTTAGTCTCAATCTCAATACTTTTCGGGTAATCCCCCAAATGTCCAGGGTAATTCTTGTACTTTTCTAAAATTTACAAACGAGTTGGTTTGTCGATCAAGAATATTGTATACTAACTTAAGATGTTACAGTTACGACAAACGCAGGAATAATAAGAATGGAGACCTTTACATGAATGATCAACAATACATAATGTCAATCGATGAGGGGACCACGAGTACCCGGGCGATTCTCTTTAATCATGATGGCGATATCGTTGGTAAATCGCAGCGTGAATTTCATCAGTATTTCCCAAAGTCTGGTTGGGTTGAACATGACGCCAATGAAATTTGGAATGCGGTTCAATCAGTCATTTCTGAAGCCTTAATCAATGCAGATGTGCCACCATACAAAGTTCGGGGAATTGGGGTGACCAATCAGCGTGAAACGACCGTTATTTGGGACAAAAACACTGGTGAGCCAATCTATCATGCAATTGTGTGGCAGTCAAAACAAACTGCCGACTTAGCTGATCAGCTGAAGAATGATGGTTATGATGAGATGATTCATGACAAGACTGGGTTAATCATTGATTCTTATTTCTCTGCGACTAAAATTAAGTGGATCTTGGACAATGTTGATGGTGCCCGCCAAAAGGCCGAAAATGGTGACCTTTTATTTGGCACGATTGATACTTGGGTCCTTTGGAAATTGACCGGGGGTAAAGTTCATGCGACTGACTATACGAATGCCAGTCGAACAATGTTGTTTAACATTCACACGCTTCAGTGGGATCAAGACATCCTTAAGTTACTTGATATTCCCGCAAGCATGTTGCCTGAGGTTCATTCATCATCAGAAATTTATGGCTATACATCAGGTTACTCCTTCTCAGGCGTTCAGGTGCCAATTGCAGGAATTGCTGGGGACCAGCAAGCTGCATTGTTCGGTCAGATGGCATTGCAACGCGGAATGATCAAGAATACTTATGGAACCGGTGCCTTTATTGTGATGAACACTGGTGAGGAACCAACCCTTTCTAAACGCGGCTTATTAACAACCATTGCTTATGGGATTGACGGTAAAGTCAATTACGCTCTGGAAGGTAGTATCTTTGTTGCTGGCTCTGCAATTCAGTGGTTAAGAGATGCGATGGAAATGATCAAAACCTCCCCAGAATCAGAACAACTTGCAGTTGACGCTAAAACGAGCGATGGCGTTTACGTCGTACCTGCCTTTACCGGCTTAGGGGCGCCCTATTGGGATCAGAATGCCCGGGGCGTGGTATTTGGTTTAACTCGTGGAACAACGAAGAATCAATTCATTAGAGCCACGCTTGAATCCTTGGCTTATCAGACTCGGGATGTTGTTGATACAATGGTGAGCGAAACTGGGATTGATTTGAAAGAACTTGCCGTTGATGGTGGGGCGGCTAATAATAACTACCTCATGCAATTTCAGGCAGATATTTTGGGAACGCCAATTCAACGGGCATCAATTGCTGAAACCACAGCACTTGGCGCAGCATATTTGGCCGGATTGGCCGTTGGTTTTTGGAGTTCTGTTGATGAAATTAAGGAAACGATCAAGGCTCGAGACGAATTTAAGCCAGACATGGATGACAAGAAGCGAAAGCAACTGTATTCAGGCTGGAAACGAGCTGTCAATGCAACGATACAGTTTCACCCAGAAGAAGATTAACTGAAAATCGTTTAATGATTTGAGAACTGAAAGTGAGGCACCGGGATATGGGTTAATTTCAATCGGTCATCATTAACTTGGATTGCGACTAATCTTTGGATTAATATTGTGCCAAACGACTAATCCCGGCCATTCAACGAAAAGAACCAACTATTCCAAAATTAGGAATAATTGGTTCTTTTCGTTGAATTCTGAGATCAAAACGCTTATTGTCCCAGTCGGTTCAACTCCTCAGTCGATATTCGAACCACAACTTATCTTCATAGGGCTTCAAAATCTCTTCCAGTTTTGTCCGAATAACATTAATTCTCAAATCAGCAGCTAAAATAATCGCACAAAGAAACAACATGGAAATCTCAATTGTGACTAATCCCCAGTTTTGTTTCGCAGTGAACAGCAACCATTGTTTAATAGCGAGTAAAATGATCATTGAGCCAGTTTTGCTGGCTAAAAAGTACCAACGCTTGATGACTCGGACTTTTTTGATAGCCAGTCGACGTGTTTCTGGGGACAAATTAGGCGCGCCAGATAGGGCAACCTGAAGTCCAGCAGCATCTTTTTTCAGCAGTTGAGATACGTACTTTGATGTTTTACCAATGTTACGCATGGCAAAGAAGTCACCGAACCATAATCCGATTAGCATGTAAATAAATGCAAAATCTGATATTTTGAGCAAATCATTCATGGCCATCCCTCCAGTTCTCGGCATTCCTTGAAACTTTCAAAATTGTGACGTAAAAACAACCTGAACTTGATTTCTAGTCAACGGGCTTTCAATCAACAAAAGTATAAAACCATCACTTGTTTTTTGGTATAAATATGCTTAGAAATTTTTTAGAAGGATTTAATGGTAAATTAATTGATGGTATTTTAACGATGAGCTGGGCGACAAAAAGGGGTTACTAAGCGGTTAGTGTCCAAAATTTCAGTAGGTTGTCCAGATATTCCGAATTTGGCTACGATGGTTTGATTGGATGGCCTAAAAGTGCTTATCCGTGGTGGAATTACTGCCATGTACGCAAATAGCGCAATCATTCAAAAAATAGAGGCTCTTCGTCAACTGTTGTTGGTGAAACTAAATTCGAGTTCTAATCACTTTGTGATTAGGGCTCTTTTTGTTT
>NZ_JAHPPD010000219.1 GCF_019061365.1 Lentilactobacillus dabitei | reverse complement strand
TTTTAAGATGAGAGTTTGATCCTGGCTCAGGACGAACGCTGGCGGCGTGCCTAATACATGCAAGTCGAACGCGTCTTGGTTAAAGATTTTAGGTGCTTGCATTTAAATGATTTAACATTGAGACGAGTGGCGAACTGGTGAGTAACACGTGGGTAACCTGCCCTTGAAGTAGGGGATAACACTTGGAAACAGGTGCTAATACCGTATAACAACT
>NZ_JAHPPD010000218.1 GCF_019061365.1 Lentilactobacillus dabitei | reverse complement strand
CGGGAAATCCGTCTTGGGCTGCACCGACGCTGCAGTGGTTGAAGTTCCAGATTCAATTCATGGTGGATCTTCATAACACCGTATCGCTGCTTAAATTCCGCAAAGATCCGCAGAATCCGTTGTTTCAAGTCCGCATCTTCGGCCCGGCGTTTTGAAGGTTTGGGGGATCGATAACGATAATACTGAGCTCTGGAAACACCGAGGATTCGGCACATCTT
>NZ_JAHPPD010000217.1 GCF_019061365.1 Lentilactobacillus dabitei | reverse complement strand
GCACCGACGCTGCAGTGGTTGAAGTTCCAGATTCAATTCATGGTGGATCTTCATAACGCCGTATCGCTGCTTGAATTCCGCGAAGATCCGCAGAATCCGTTGTTTTAAGTCCGCATCTTCGGCCCGGCGTTTTGAAGGCTTGGGGGATCGATAACGATAATACTGAGCTCTGGAAACACCGAGGATTCGGCACATCTTAGTTACCTGGTGGTGATGGCTT
>NZ_JAHPPD010000216.1 GCF_019061365.1 Lentilactobacillus dabitei | reverse complement strand
GCCCACTAAACTCAGTGCCACGGTCCACAGTAAAGCTGTGCACCGGACCATTAAAAGTGGTTAGGAACTTAGTTAGTGCTTAATTAACAGTCGCTGTCGTCCGATCTTTTAACCGGTATGCCCAAAGGAACCGTGATTTGCGATCGATTAAAGTTAATAAAACTGCCTTACTATGCCCACGAGGACCAACGACTGTATCTAGTTCAAAATCGCCGATGCGA
>NZ_JAHPPD010000215.1 GCF_019061365.1 Lentilactobacillus dabitei | reverse complement strand
GCCCACTAAACTCAGTGCCACGGTCCACAGTAAAGCTGTGCACCGGACCATTAAAAGTGGTTAGGAACTTAGTTAGTGCTTCATTAACAGTCGCTGTCGTCCGATCTTTTAACCGGTATGCCCAAAGGAACCGTGATTTTCGATCGATTAAAGTTAATAAAACTGCCTTACTATGCCCACGAGGACCAACGACTGTATCTAGTTCAAAATCGCCGATGCGA
>NZ_JAHPPD010000214.1 GCF_019061365.1 Lentilactobacillus dabitei | reverse complement strand
GATACGGCAACTGCGCCATTGTTTGACTCATGTAGATTTCACCTCCTAAACATGTTACTCTAATGATAACACATGAGAAAATGTTTAGGGATAACATTGCTGATAGATCGGTAGGAAGAAGGTTGTCACATGAGCAATAAAAATCAGCGTTTAGATGAAGCTATTTACGAACGCAACTATGTTTACAATTTTCATTTTCATTTAATCTGGGTAACTAAATATCGG
>NZ_JAHPPD010000213.1 GCF_019061365.1 Lentilactobacillus dabitei | reverse complement strand
GCCTCGAAAATATGACCTCTACGAGGTCTTCTGTGCGGTCCTATATGTCTTGAAAACCGGTTGCCAATGGCGTCAAGTCCCTGGTGATTTCCCAGAATGGCGGTCAGTTTACAACTATTACAAAATTTGGTCAACTAAAGCTGAACCTACGGCTGATTCTTTATTGGAACAAGTTTTAAAAAAATTGTCATTGCTCGGCGAACTTACCAAGGACGTTCAGCTTTAA
>NZ_JAHPPD010000212.1 GCF_019061365.1 Lentilactobacillus dabitei | reverse complement strand
GCGTATTTAGGCTTAAAACTAATCAACATGTGAACGTGGTCCGGCATAACTTCCATTCGTTCAATGGTCACCTCATTCAGATCGGCAATTCGTTGCAAAATTGATTTCATGTCGGTAATTAATTGTGAGGTTGTGAATGCGGGGTGCCGATATTTAGTTACCCAGATTAAATGAAAATGAAAATTGTAAACATAGTTGCGTTCGTAAATAGCTTCATCTAAACGCTG
>NZ_JAHPPD010000211.1 GCF_019061365.1 Lentilactobacillus dabitei | reverse complement strand
GTAAATGGTTGAGAATTTTTTGCTTTAACTCATCGCTCAGCTTAGTTTTCCGACCACATCGTGATCGCTTGTATTCGGCATCTGTTTGTGCTAATTCAGCCTGATAAGGTTGACATCGAGATAATTCATAAGAAATTGTTGACGGTGATCGGTTCAGCCGAACGCCCATTTGGATATTGGACAGCCCTAGTTCACAAAAGGTTTCGATTTTAATTCGTTCGGAATAGGTTA
>NZ_JAHPPD010000210.1 GCF_019061365.1 Lentilactobacillus dabitei | reverse complement strand
TAGCTGATTTTACGGAGATGCCATTTTCTGATAATAGTTTCTACATGGTTGTATGGGATCCGCCACATTTAATTCACGCTGGAAAAACATCCTGGTTGGTCAAAAAGTACGGCAAGCTAGATCAGGATAATTGGCAGACTGATTTATCCAAAGGATTCTCTGAATGTATGCGAGTTCTCAAACCACATGGAACGTTAATTTTTAAATGGAATACTTGTCAAATACCTATGAACCAAGTTTTGGAATGTT
>NZ_JAHPPD010000021.1 GCF_019061365.1 Lentilactobacillus dabitei | reverse complement strand
AATTGACTACTATATTTTGTCACAAGAAAAGCCCCACAATCATTAGACTTACTTGTCTAACAATTGTAGGGCACTTCACAATGTGAACCACATTAAAGACGTTTTTTATTTAACTTCGTTCACCGGCCACTGAGGCTTCTCACCATCCAGCACCCTCACCACTTCGCTGGCTGCATCCGTTGCCATCCGTGAGAAACCCTCAACGGTGTTGGACCCAATGTGAGGGGTCAATAAAACATTATCCAACGTAAAGAGTGGACTCTCTTTTGGTAGTGGCTCTTTTTCGAAGACATCCAGGGCAGCGCCGGCAATTGTCCGGTTACGTAAGGCTTCAATCAATGCAGCCTCATCAATTAAGCTACCGCGTCCCAAATTGACAATCACGCTGGAAGCTTTCATTGCAGCCAACTGTTGCTTGCCGATGATATGTTTGGTTTCCGGCGTTGAGGCTAAATGCAGCGTCAACACGTCGGCTTCTTTAATGATCGTGTCAAAATCAACGAATTTACCATAAGCAGACTCTTTTGGCGTGCGGTTATAAATTAAAATGTTCATATCCAACGCACTGGCCTTCTTGGCAACCCAATGACCAATTCGACCATAGCCAATGATCCCAAGGATTTTTCCTGATAGATCGAATCCACGATGCTTCATCCCATAACCACTATCGCCCCGGCGCATAGCATTGGAGATATTGGTGAGGTTTTTAGATAAATCAAACATCTCAGCGATCGTCGTTTCAGCCACAGTCGCCGCATTTGCATGGGGCGTAATCGTGACCCAGACACCATGTTTGGCACTAGCATCGAGATCAACATTGTCGTAACCAACCCCATGACGGGCAATGATTTTTAGATTAGGCATTTGAGCAACCACTTCTTCGCCGATCGGATCGACAAACAAAATAATGCCATCAGCATCCTGACCATACTTCAAAATATTTTCGCTACTGGTCGTTGGAACTTCAACCAGTTCAATTCCCCGATCAGTTAGATATTTCTTGCCATCCTCTGACAAGGATTCTGGAACCACAACTTTTTTAGCCATAGCTACCTCCATTTACACCATTATTAAGCTTATAATCTCGCAATTGAACCAACTAATCAAGTGGACAATCGCCGAGCTTATTTCACGATTTTTTTGTTTGGATCCAACCAATTGATCATCACAGCCACCATCAGCATGACAACCACGGCGACAAACACCATATGCAACGCAGTGAGGACAATGGGATCTATGGCAGCTTGATTAGGAATTGGCAGCCGTTGCTTGGAACTGATCACTCGATTTACTTTCGCGAACGTCAATTCACCATGTAATTGCAGGCGAATGACAAAATTTAAAATGGCCCCGTAGATTCCGGCCATCACTGTCTGACCCAGCGACCGGCCAAGTGTCAATATCGAAGTCGCCGAACCAACCATGTTTGTTGGCACTAAATGCTGGCTCAAAATCGTGTTCATACTGATAATGATCCCCATCCCGGTTCCGTTTAGCATCGCAATCACATAGAATGCCCAGACTGGAAACGAGTGCCCGGCAAAAATCAGGCAGACGTAGCCAATTAGCATCACACTAATCAAGCTCACAGCGATCCACTTTGGGACGTATTTAGCGATGAGCGTCCCGACTGCAAATGAGGCCAGCAACCACATAATCGAACTGGAAGTCACCACTAAGCCGGCCCCAGTTGCTGAGACGTGGTATAAGGATTGCAGCCAAATTGGAAAGTACACTTGATAGCCGATCAGGGCACCGCTCAAAATCATCGCGGTGGCAATTTGAATCGTAAAGGTTGCTGAATGAAACATCTTCGGTGACATCAACGGATCAGTAACCCTGCGTTCCTGCCTGACCAGCAATCCTAAACCGATGAAAGCAATGATAAATAATCCCAACGCCGGCAGTGGTTTCGTATCAATGAATTGGATTGCCAGCAACAAGCCGACTAAAAAGACAGTTAGCCAAGTAATGCCCAGCCAATCAATCGTGAGCTTTTGCTTCCCTTCAACTTTTTCATGATAACCGAGCCATACCAGTAAGGCAACCAATAATCCCAGCGGGACGTTCACAAAGAACACCCAATGCCAGGAGAGCTGGTCAACCAAAAAGCCACCAATCAGCGGCCCAACCAGCGCGGACAATCCCCAAGCAGTATTATTAAATGCCAAAACATTGGCCCGTTCCTTGAAGCTGAAATTGTCGGCGATGATCGTAAACGTCAATGGCATGACTGCCCCAGCGCCAATTCCCTGAATCGCCCTGGCAAGGATTAAGATCAAAATAGAAGGTGCCAGCCCACTCAGACAAGACCCCAGCGTGAACACAATCACGCCCCATTGAAAGACGTTGCGCCGCCCGAGGGTATCTGCCAACTTGCCATATATCGGCGTGGTTATCGCTGTCGTCAATAAATAAGCACTCATGATCCAGCTTTGAAATGCCAAGCCGTGCAGTTCACTGATAATTGACGGTAATGCCGTCGTGACAATTGTGACTTCAACGGAGGTCATGAACGTGGCGATAAATACCGCCGTCATGATTACCCACCGCTTGTTATGATCCTGATGCAAAGATTCTTTTTCATTCATTAAATTCCATCTCACTTCTAATCAATGTTACTATTATACTATTCTCGGTTGGGTGAAAACCAGCACCCAGCCAAAATATCCAAACCGGAAATGGAGTTAGTCACTTTGAAAATTACTTACCAGTCGGCTAAGCTCAGCCAACTACCAGAGATTATGGTCATTGAGCAAACCGGCTTTTCTCCTGCTGAGGCAGCGACTGAAGCCGCCATGGAAGACCGCATTAAGCAGTATCCCGATACGTTCATCGTGGCCAATGCCAAAGCCAAGGTTGCCGGCTATATTGTTGGTCCAGCATATCATCAGCGGTATTTAGCTGATGGCCTGTTTGAAACCTCCCACCCCAACATTTCGACCGACGAGTACCAAACCGTTTTGAGCCTAGTCATCCATCCCGCTTTCCAAGGATTAGGCATTGGCGGTAAATTGCTCGATGAATTGGCCATGGTTGCCAAAGACCAAGGCCGCAAAGCAGTGACGCTCACCTGCTTAAAAGAGTTGATTCCATTTTATGAACGCCACGGTTATGTGAATGAAGGCGTCTCAGCATCTGATCATGCAGGTGAAATTTGGTACAACATGGTACGAGAACTGCGACCATGATCGCCGAACTCTTTTTCCAGTATTTTTTGATATGATTCCAGATAAATGATATGATTCAGGCAGAGCTTAAAACGCTTACATTAGGGGATGAGACCATGCACCAGATTAAACGATCCTTACTATTAATTGGCTTGACGGCCGTTTTGGCAGCACCATT
Source organism: Lentilactobacillus dabitei (assembly GCF_019061365.1). Taxonomy (GTDB): domain Bacteria; phylum Bacillota; class Bacilli; order Lactobacillales; family Lactobacillaceae; genus Lentilactobacillus; species Lentilactobacillus dabitei. The sequence goes on along the minus strand of NZ_JAHPPD010000021.1, from coordinate 31,364 downwards.
TGTTTCAACATCAACAAATCCAACGTCTGCGGTCACGGCAGCTGCAAAGACTACCAAATCAGTCAATCGGCAAACACTCGCTAAAGCAATCAAACGAACCCCGGATCTTAATCCAACCAGTAGCGTCCGGCATTTTTCTTTTCGCACTTACTACAGCTACTTTACCCTCTTTAATAAGAATTATAACGTCCAACGGATGAGTAAACCGACTGTCTTTAAACATCATCAGGCAACCGTTTACGTTCCTTCTGCTGAGCTTCGAGAGACTGGCTATGTCACTGCTGCAATCAAGAATTGGAATGTGGCTTTGGGCACCAAGGTCTTTCGAATTGGCACGGCTACCAACCATACCATCACCGTCAATATGAAAGACGGGCCAACCTCCCCGGATGGTTCCTGGGATGGCTACTATCAAACAAATAAAGTCTACGTCAACGCCAATTTTTACAATAACGCCAACTACCTGCCAACGGTTTATACCGATTTAACTGGCGACAAAATGGCCGGAGCCTCCTCACCTAACTCGGCCGCTTACCAACATCAATACAAGCGCTATTGGACAGCGGTCATCACTCACAAATTGGGTCACAGCTTGGGATTGGATCATACCCCCTACTCAAACGACATCATGGCCTCGGAATTCGAATCTGCCGGTTCGGATTTCAAGTATACCTGGACAGACTATAAAGTTGTCGACAATTCATTTGCGATTTTAACTGGTAAATTATCGACTCGCGATATTAACCGGGCTAAACTCACCAAATCAATTGGTTATTGGTAAAACTTGGTTCGAGAAATTAACGATCAATAAAAAGGCGGTGGCCCCCAGAATCCTAGTTTGGATTTTGAGGACCACCGCCTTTTATCATGATGTCAAATTGTTTTGGAGCATTTTTCTACTTCATCGTTCGATCAAAGAATAGGACCAAATCATCCCACACGTCGTCCAAGTACCCTTTGGCGTGGCGGCTTCCCGGAATCATTCTGGTTTGATACGGAATTTGGTGATCCGTGAGGGCTTTGGCCATGTCAAGGACCCCGCTGGTGGGCACAAATTCATTGAGGGAATTACCTAGATACATTTGACCAGTCTTATTGTTTACGCGATGGACCGGAGTTGCGGCTTCATATTGATCCGTGCGGCCACCAAAGTAGTTGGTCACAAACCATTTGTAGAATGGATCATTGGCCCCATCCTGGTTAATTTTCGCACTGGCGGTGGAATTGAAGCCACTAGTGTCGCCTTCTTTGGCAACAACCGCAACATGTTCGCCAAGCCATTTATCGATATCTAAAATACCGGATAATGAGACAATTGGAATACCATATTTAATTGCCAATTCAACGGTCATGTTGCCACCGGCAGACGAACCAAAGGCGCCAATGTGTGCGTGATCAAATGGTAAGTCCGACTTAACCAACCATTCATAAAGGTGATCCATGTCCTCCAAGGGAGCCGGATAAAAGGCCTTTGGGGTGATTCGATAAGCCGGGGTGACGACCAAGTAACCTTCATCCACAAAGCGTTTCGATGAATCAGCGTCCTTGGTTTTATTCCCTCGGAACCACCCACCACCGTGAATATCAATGATAGCTCCACGACTTTGTTTCAGGTCACCGTCATAGTAAATGTCGGTCAGTTGATGGTTTACCGGATCATAGTCAATATCCGTTTTAATTACATAGTTTGTCACAATAGATTCCTCCCCGATGCTATTAGATAATTCACACCTGAAGTATCCACCCAGAAAATTTGTGGGTCAACTAAAGTGACCTTTTTTGGTTTTATACGCGTTGTTCATCGTTATCTCCCGATATGCGGACTGCCAGTGTTACCAGCTCAAAAATGATCAGTGCGGTTAAGGCACTCTTCCCACAACTCAACATTATTCCAACTGGTGGCGTTAACTTAGACAACTTGGACAAATGGTTCACAGCCGGACCGTTTGTGTCGGTGCTGGCGGTAATTTAGTTTGCCCTGGTGAAACGGGTGACTATGATCAGGTAACCGAAAATGCCAAGGAATATATTCAAAAATTAAAGGAAATTCGTTCGAAATAACATTGAACAAATTTATTAAGCCCTAAAAAGCCCATTTTAAGTTGTTAATCAGCTTGAACTGGGCTTTTTGTTGACTATTTAATTGCTAACTTAAGCGTTAATCTAATGATTCATACTGCTGCTCATTGTGAATCGGGAATTCGGTTGGTTGGGGTTTATTTAATAAGTCTTCCGACAACGCCACCCGATAGATTGTCTGATTCCCATAAGGCTGCATGTAATACGTCGTGTTTTGGGTATCCATGTAACCACGATACTGTGTATAGTCTTCACTCCCATCCTGCTTCAATTTAACTCCTTTGGGGATCTCAACGGAATTAAGAATATGGCTCAACTCGTTAACCGTTTGGTCAGTTGAAACTTGATCCGAGTATTCTCTCATGAAGACTGTTCGAATAAACCTGGAAACGGAGGTATAATCTCCCGGCATGCCAAGCGCCCCGCTCCCCGGACCAAATGAAGTGATGGTGTAGCCATTATACGAACGGGCTGGATGGGGCGACGGCTTCAATTCAGTGTAATTGCTAAGGTTCTTCATGTGCCAGTCAAAGTCTGGGCTGTTCGTCATGACACCCACTGGATTTTTAATATACTTCACACCGTCTTTTTGGACTTCCAATACATAGCATTCCCCAGAACGATCAGAAATAATCCAGTGAAGCGGCGTGGTCTTTCCCAATGCTTTGATCGGAGCGTCGACAATGTTAATGTCTTTGAGTTGGTTGGCTAAATCGCCACAATCAACCGCGTTGCCCAATATCCAATTCAACACTTCATGAGGCGCCAGATTAACTTGGTCGGTTAACTGATCGGCATACACCGCTTCGCCACTAAAGTAGAGTGCCGCAGCGCTTAACCCTTTCTCATTAACGCCGTCTACTCAGACGTAATTGCCCATATTTCGGCCGGCACCAACAAATCCATACCGGGTATCGTATCCAGCACCGCCAGCATCACTTGGAAAATGTTGTTTGCGGGGAATCACAACTGGCCGACCATTTAATTCAAATGCAAAATCCATTGTTCGAGCTAAAAAGTTATCACCAGTTTCAGATAAGAACGTGACACTTGTGCACAATTCGAACCACTCCTTTTTATGATAATCAATTTAGCTTAATTATAATAAACTCTCGGTTAAATGCATCCCTAAATTTGAGAAATATTGCTCTAAACCCATCATTTAATTTGTTGATACAACCCAGGTCTCCTTTAGTTCTTAGCGACCGTTATTGTGTACTCAAATTATAACCATCCTTTCGTCTGCAATTCACACCGCATGCTTGTTACATCTTTTCCAAAGCTTCCCAAAGTCCTGTTAAATACGTGATTCCAAGGGCTCGATCATACAATCCGTATCCTGGGCGGCCATCTTCATTCCAGATGTTTCTGCCATGGTCAGGGCGAATGTAGCCATCGTAATTCGTATCGTGCAAAGCTTTCATGATCTCAAACATATCAAGTGAGCCTTCAGACGATGGATGAGCTGATTCGTGAAAATCACCCTGCTTGTTAACAAACTTGATATTACGAACGTGCATGAACGGTACCCGGTCTTTAGGGACGAACTCGCGAATAATTGCTGGCAAATCATTGGCTGGATTTTCACCTAGGCTACCTGTACAAATGGTGAAGCCGTTGTAGCGAGATTCATGCAGTTCTTCAATCCGCCGCATATCCGCGACGTTCTTATAAATTCGCGGCAAACCAAATAATGGCTTCGGCGGATCATCCGGGTGCATCGCCATTCGAACATCATACTTCTCACAGGTTGGCATAATGGCATCCAAGAAGTATTTGCAGTTAGCGACTAATTTCTCTTCGTCAACATCCTTATAAGCTGCAAACAGATCCTTGAGTGCAGCCAATCGTTCCGGCTCCCAGCCAGGTAGTGAAAAGCCTCGCGACCCCATCTTCATTTGAGCCATTAACGCTTCCGGATCATGAGGCAGCTTTGACTGTTCATACATCATGGCATTCGAGCCATCAGCTAATTGGTGATGTAAATCTGTCCTGAGCCAGTCAAACACGGGCATAAAGTTATAGCAGATCACTTTGATGCCGGCCTTCGATAAATTCTTGATGGTTTGGATGTAGTTAGCGATGTATTGATCCCGACTAGGCAAACCAATCTTGATATCATCATGAATGTTCACGGATTCAATCACTTCAAGCTTGAGGCCTGCATCTGTGACTTTCTTCTTCAACGCATCAATTTCAGCTTGCGGCCAAACCGCTCCCACCGGCACATCAAACAATGCACCGACGACTTGTTTTGTTCCTGGAATTTGGCGGATTTGGGATAAGGAGATATCGTCATCCTTTGACCCAAACCAGCGAAAGCCCATCTTAAGTTGCGACATATTTTTCCTCCTAAAATTGATTAATTAAGTTTAGTATGACAGTTACCATTGATTATCACAAACTCCTTTTTGAATCGGAATTTCAATATATCAAATTGACTCAATTTACCACCGCCTAAGACCGCCGTCAGTATTGGTTTGAGAATCCTAAATTTTTCGCCATGAAAGCGTCCTGGGTGGAACTATCAATCAATAGATGTGAATAGCGAATTTTATAATGTTAATGGAGCAAAGTATTTATAAATGCAACTCAAGCTCACCATTTTACATCGCTAAGACTTGCGAGAAACGACTGATTTTAGAATTTTTAAGCAAAAGCGGCAGTGCATTCTGATTTTGGAATACACTGCCGCTTTCACTTAAGTTCTGGAATCAAATCGCCTATTGACCCAGTCTCTGCTCTGTTTGTTTAGCTAATGCTTCACTAATTTTATTCATCTCGTTTAATATGCGCACTCGGCTGACTCGCCAACATCTTGGAAAAGACATCAGTTAAAGTTTCGCTTTGATCCTCGAACTTCTTATTCAAAATCAGTTGGCGGAACTGTTCAATCGAAATATGTTCCAAATCCTTAAACGGTAGTACTGGCGTGGCATTGGTCGTTTGGTTCAAGCCAGTCTTCAGCGTGATGACCAAGCCCTCTTTGCTGTCCAGCGTAACCGTATAGTATTCATAATAACTTGGGGTTTCATAATTCCCAGTTAATTCCTTGTGTTCTTGAAAATAGTTATTGATAAAATTCGCAAACTTCTCTTTTGACTGTAATGCAGCTTTCCATTCACTTTCGTTTGATGACATTCGATATTCTTCTTTCATTTGCAGCCTCATCAACATTATCTGATTCCTTTAATTGACCAAATTAACAGGCCACCGATAATCTCCATCCCCAAGGCAAACATGAAGATGGCGCCGTAACCAAATGCTTCAACGATTGCTGAGGCAACCATGGCCCCTAGCATCTGACCTAACGTGTTGGCCAAGTTAATTAAGCCAAGGTCTTTGCCGGCAGTATCTGATGAAGGCAAAACATCCATGTTCAAGGCACCATCGACAGAGTTGTACAAGCCATTACCAAAAGCAGCGATAACAGCGTATACGAACATTGCCCAGGCTTCCTTGTAGAACATTGGGAAGATGGCAGCTAACCCAAGGGCAAAGGTTGCGATAACAACCGGTCCCTTAACCCGCTTGAGTTTATCAGCTAATGGGCCACCAACTAAGGCGAAGAACACACCAATAAAGAGCATGATCATCGAGAAGATTGAAATTGATTGACCAGCTGATTTGGTATTTTGACCAATGTAATCAGTAAAGATAAACAGCTGGAAAGTGGTGACAATGGTTGAACCAACAACCATGAAGAACTTACCGCCTAAAGCCAGGTAGAAGTTGCGCGCCCCGTGGGTTGGGAAGAAGAAATACTTCTTCAAAGTATCTTTGTTAAATTTAACTTTTGGTTCGGCTAAGTTACTCTTTTCGTTAATCAAGACCACGTGAATAATTGCCAAAACAACGGTTGTTGCAGCCATGACATAAATACCGAACTTAACGTTGCCCAGGAATTGAGCTGCTAACAGTGCAAATCCTTGTTGCGCAATCGTAAAGCCAACCCCATAGAAAGTCGAGACGGTCCCCCGCCATTTCGGGGCAACCCGGTCAGAAATCTGCGGATATATCGCCGCGGCAATCGCGTTTTCGGCCGCCGCCGCAACGATCCAGACTAGGATGATCCCGACAACTGACTTCATATTGGCAATCACACACAGTGAAATCGCAATTGCAATGGTTCCAAGAACAATGTAAGGTTTTCGTTTACCAAAGCGGGTCCGAGTGACATCTGAAAAGCCCCAAACATCAAGTTGGCAACCGCACCGGTAATTGATGCGATCGTTGCCAAAATCCCAACGGCCCAAACTTTATGTACTGGGTCAATTTGCGCAAACAACTGAGGAATTAAGACGTTTCGGGTTGATCCGATTGGGCCATACCAGCACAGCGGCGCTAAGAACATCGCTGATGAAATAAGCCAAGGCAATTTCGGTTGTTCAGAATCTTTAACTTTGGCATTCGAAATTTCACCAACCGCCGTTTCAACTACCCTTGGTTTTTTTGTATTTTTATCTGCCATTATTTTCACTCCTATTATAAGATCGATTATCGTATAAAGACTAATTGAAGCAAAATGACTAACTCGTATCCTTACTTTCCAACATCTCCAAGCACCGTCCTTTGGATTTGCTTAAACCACAACTGATAAAGAAGCGGCAAGACGCTTTGTGAACCGCTTACATTTATCTCCAACCATACAAGCCTTGAACTTCAGCTTTACCAAGATATCAAATAAAATAGATTGCAGTCATACCGATTATTAGTAAAACGGGCTGTTCATCAAAATTCTTTTACTTGCATGTCAACAACTTCAATATAGCTTTATATGAAAGCGCTGTCAATGACTTTTTCCTGTTTTTTACTAAAATATGTGTTTGGGGCAATTCCCTCTCCATTTCCAAATATATAACGTTTCTCCTCAAGATTGCAAAGTTGATAGTGCCAATTGATTCAATAAAATGGCTTATTCCAAACCAGGACAATTGGTTGTTAAAGTAAAAACAGTCTATTTCGCCCGTTTTTTAGTAAAACTTTGAAATTCGAGACTAAAAAATCCTGCAATTCCATTCCGGTAATCACAGGATCTAAACGTTATTCTAAGTAACATTTTCTAAGTATCGCTTGCTGTTCAGGAGTGACATGCAGGCCATTTTCAATGTATGCTTCGACTGAACCAAATTCGTGATTAATTTCATCAAAAGCAGACTCTAAGTAAGTTGGATCCACCCCACCATCGATCTTGGCGTGGCGGATTTCCCCGGCTGAAGCGCCGTTTTCACGTAAAATGGCAAGCCGCTTTTGATTATGGGCTCGTAGGGAATCGTTAGACGCAACATAATCCTTTAAGATCGTCTTGCCGTCAACACCGAGGACATAAAGAATCAATGCTGCCCCCAGCCCCGTTCGATCTTTACCAGATGCACAATGCCACAAAATGGACTTACCAACTGGTTTATCAAGTAACGTCATAAACAAGTGGTGATAAGCTTTTCGGGCTTGATCGTTGGCGATATAGCTTCGGTAATGCTTTCGATTATTTTTAACAGAAATTTGATAGTGAAAACTGCGGTCAGTATCCACCGGATCATTGACATACCTAACGCCAGGTATTGGTTTATCCGGCATCTGTTGAATTTCTTCGGGCCGACGCAAATCAAAATCAACCCCTACATGATACTGCTGTGTCAGAACAGCGACGTCACTGCGGGTGAGATGATTTAATCGAGCTGATCGTAATAAAAGATGACTTTTGACCATCATCCCTGATTTCGTTCGGTAACCACCCAGATCACGCACATTAAAAGCCCCTTGAAGTTTAATTTCATGCGCCTGAATTGATTTAACGGGGCTTAAAACTGTTGGCCTAGCCTCCGCAGCAATTGACTGCATGGTTGGAATGCCCTGCTCTTGAACAGGCGAAGTTGAATATTCTGTTCTATTTTCCTTCAATTCACTCACTCCCTAAAAAAGATCTCACATCTATTGTTTTAACACTTTTATTATAGTGAGTGAATGTATTTGCTTGGCGTTGGAAGCGTAAAGGTTTGGTAAATGTCGTTTAACAGCGATAGGGCTTTCAGATCAAGCGGGTTGATAAGACCATATCCATCCAGTTATACATATTCACATTTTGTGTCTCATTCTCAGCAATACCAGCAACGCGGCAATCGCAACCATGGAGATACCAATCACAATCAACCACGCTGAACTAATTGTTGCCATTGGGAGCTTCACGTTCATGCCATAAAAGCCTGTGATGATCGTCGGCACCGCCATCGTCAGTGACCAAATCGTCAAAAATTTCATTGTGTCATTTAAGTTATTATTGGCGATGCTATTGAACGTATGATCAATTCGGTCGACCACTTGGGTTTCAATTTCAACCATTCGTTGGACCTGTTCGGCTTCAATTGTGACATCTTCGAATAAATATCGTTTTTCTTGATCGGCACCCTTGCCGAAATGAGTACTTGGCATTCGTTTCAGTAAGCTCAGATTAAGCTGAACTGCACTCGTTAGAAAGGTCAACGTCTGTTGCAAATGTGATAAAGCAATCAAATCGGCATTCTTTGTTTTTCGGTTCAACATTTTATCCAGCTGGTTCCGCTTTTTCGTCACCGAACGGGCAATTGGAATATAGCTGTCAATTAGTAAGAATAACGATTCCAGAATAAATGAATCTCTAGTTGTCACCTCCGGATTTTCGAAAGCCGAATGGAACGCATCGTTGACCTTTGTCATATGGCTTTGATTAAAAGTAAACAGGATTCCTTTATGGATCAAAATCCCAAATGGCTGGGTAATGTAGCGAATATCTTCCTTATTTAAGGCATATGGTGCCAGCATAATAAATAATTGGTCGTTTTCGTTGACATCATATACATAATTAGTACTTTCATCCCGGTCGGTTACGTAGTCAATAATATCTTCATCAATTCCATAATCTTTTTGTAATTGAATTTCTTCATCGGGTGTGAGCTTGATTGTCTCAATCCATTTGGTGCCATCAATGATCTTTTCAGGTTTAATCATTTGATAATCCCCTTATTTTCAATTAACCCTATTTTACCTTAAAAGAAAAGAAGCCGCAGAAGAAGTATTCAACCCTTCTTAATAAACAATTTGTCTGTATAATCTGTCAATATCCACTCCTCGCTTGATAGTTGTTCGCTAAATGGCAATATTTTGACTTATTCGATGCAAATCATTGCTATTTTAGAGGATGGCTGTTAAAGTATAGATAATGTATTTATACTTCGAAACAAGGTACACCGTTCTATTAAGAATGATTCCTATTTTCAAGTTTCAAATGCAAATATAACGGCGCAAAGCGCATGGAGGTTTCATTCTTATGGAACAAGGTACAGTTAAATGGTTTAATGGCGACAAAGGTTACGGATTTATCACTTTGGAAGACGGCAAGGACGTATTTGTTCACTTCTCAGCTATCAATGCTGACGGTTACAAGACCCTTGAAGAAGGCCAACATGTTACCCTTGACGTTGAAGACAGCGACCGTGGCCCACAAGCTGCTAACGTTTCTGTTGTAAACGACTAATTAAATTTAGTAAATAAAAAGTCTCCTGTGAGGGGCTTTTTATTTTGCCTAATTTTCAGGCATAAAAAACGGGTTGCGCCCCATTTGAGGTGCAACCCGTTTTTTGTGGTTATCAAATTTGTTTACATTTTGGTAACTGATACATATTTCTGATTTGCACTGACGTAGTCGCCGTTAGTTAACTGGAACCTAGTGGTCTTGCCCTTTACGACAATTCGCTTGATCTTAAGCGATGTGCCCTTCTTTAGTCGCTTACCTTGTTTAGAAGTTAACCGGCTGTTCTTATACTTAAAGATGCCCTTAGCACTCTTGACAGTTACTTTATAGCCAGTCAATTTCCCGGTGTAATATGTCTTATTAACTTTAACGCCCTTTACAGCATTTCGTTTTGCCGTGACATATTGACCGTTTGTCAAAAGATACCTGGTCTTCTTACCAGAACGTACAATTCGAGCAACATGCAAAATCGTACCAGCCTTTACATGACGTCCCTTCTTAGCCTTTTTGAATGTCTTACCTGAATATTCACGTAAGCCTTTCGAATTAGCCACGTAGAGAACCGAATCCTTGTATAGATCGTCATTGTACTTAGCACTGACCGTTGTAAAGCCGATGAAGTCCTTCAATCCAGTTACGTGAGAGCCATCCGTCAGAACTAATTGTGTTTTGTTACCGACTTTTTCAACTCGTACCACATGCAGAACGGTACCAACTGGAACGTAACCGATTCGCTTACCGCTTGCCGTGTAACGATACAACCCCTTTTGAGTGATCGTTGACTTTCCAGAAAGTGTTGTCCAGTACTTATTAGTAGCTTTAGCAGCGGCTGAAGTACTTGACGTGTTAGTAGAAGCACTAGTTGCTGACGTTATTGATGACGAAGTGGTTGAAGAATCGGTGTTGGTCGATGTTCCAGAACCACCGGCAATGCCACCACTTATTGAACCACCGCCGTTTGTAGATGTCGTCGCAGCATCACTGATTACTTTTGCAGCACTTGTAGCAGCACTCGCAGCCGTACTATTAACGGCGGCACTAGCTTGGGCTTCCGCATCCTTGCCGGCTGCGGAAGCACTGGCAGCAGCTGAGGCAGCCGCACTAGCTGAGGCACTCGCTTGAGCAGAAGCACTCGCTACTGCAGCACTTGCCGCACTATTACTTTCAACAGCCGCACTGGCAGCCGAACTAATAGCAGCACTGGCCGAGTCAGCAGCACTGGTAGCTGCCGTGGATGTCGCAGCGGATGCAGAAGCAGTAGCCGTGGATGTCGCAGCAGAAATAGCAGCACTGACTTGCTCTGACGTAGTCTTGCCAGCTGCACTGGCCGAATCCGCAGCACTCTTTGCAGCGGATGCAGCAGCGCTAGCAGCGGCAGAGGCAGCGTCAGCAGCACTTTGAGCAGCACTGGCAGCATCACTGACTGCTTTGGCAGCACTAGCGGCGACAGATGAAGTGGCGGCACTCGCAGCTGAAGCGGTACTTTGAGCCGCACTGGTAGCCGCAGAGGCGGCAGCACTGGCTTGCTCTGAAGCATTCTTACCAGCTGCAGAAGCACTAGCAGCGGCGGATGCAGCGGCACTCGCGATTGCCGCACTGGCACTGGCAGACCCACTAGCAGCGGTACTGGCAATTGCCTCACTAGCAGCAGTTGAAGCATTCTTTGCAGCACTCGCAGCCGCACTGGCAGCCGCGCTACCCTTTTCAGCCGCTTCACTGGCAGCCGCACTGATTGCAGCTGAAGCAGAAGCAGCAGTGCTTGTGGTAGCGGCACTTTGAGCAGCACTAGCAGCTGAGTTGGCAATCACTGCGGCAGCAGAGGCTGCGGCACTGGCTTGTTCTGACGCGTTCTTGCCAGCCGCACTAGCTAAATCCGCCGCACTCTTTGCGGCACTAGCAGCGGAAGCAGTAGCGGCACTAGCTGAATCTGCGGCACTTTGAGCGGCACTCGCCGCCGCACTGATTGCTTTGGCAGCACTCGCTGCCGCACTGGCAATTGCTTCACTTGTAGCGGTTGAAGCGGCACTCGCCGCAGAAGTTGCAGCACTCGCTGCCGCGGAAGCAGCAGCACTGGCTTGCTCTGAAACGTTCTTACCAGCAGCACTTGCCGAGGCCGCAGCTTCACTAGCGGCCATAGACGCAGCCGCACTCGCTGAATTTGCTGCACTGGTTTCAGCGCTCACTGCCGCACTGGCTACCGCTGCACTCGCCGAGGTAGCAGCACTCGCAGCGGCAGCACTAGCCGCACTCCCTTTTTCAGCAGCCGCACTGGCAGCGGCACTAATTGCGGCGCTAGCTGATCCAGATGCTGCAGAAATAGCAGCTGAAGCAGCAGTCAATGCTGCACTCGCAGCAGAGGCAGCGGAAGCAGCGGCGCTAGCTTGAGCACTCGCTGCAGCACTGGCTTGCTCTGAGGCGTTTTTACCAGCAGCACTCGCCGAGGTAGCAGCGCTAGCAGCAGCACTCGCTGCAGCAGCAGCAGCACTAGTGGCTGCACTTTGAGCCGCACTGGCAGCGTCACTAATTACTTTGGCAGCACTGGCAGCCGCACTGGCAATTGCAGCACTTTCAGCGGCTGAAGCCGATTTAGCAGCTGAAGTGGCAGCACTCGCTGCAGCTGAGGTAGCCGCACTCGCTTGTTCAGAAGCATCTTGGCCAGCAGCAGCGGCACTCGCAGCAGCGGAAGCGGCAGCAGCTGAGGCGGCAGCACTCGCTGCATTAGCAGCTGAGGCGGCAGCAGATGCAGCGTTACTAATGGCCGCACTAGCTGACTCAGATGCAGCAGCGGCAGCAGCACTCGCTGCTGCACTCGCTTGTTCAGAAGCATTCTTACCAGCAGTCGAAGCTGAATCAGCAGCACTCTTTGAAGCAGAGGCAGCGGCACTGGCGGCAGCACTTGCGGCGGCACTCGCCTTTTGAGCATTAGTCTGAGCAGCAGATGCAGCACTGGCAGCCGTTGAAGCGGCAGCAGAAGCACTAGCGGCGGATGCGGCGACGCTGGCAGCAGCGTCTTTTGCAGCACTCGTGCCAATCTGATCAGCAGCAACACTCGCGCTCGCAGCAGCAGATGCAGCACTGGCAGCAGCTGCACTGGCTGACTTAGCAGCGGTAGCAGCCGTCGAAGCGGCATTGGCTGCCGTTGCGTTGTCACCATCGCTTGCCGCATTGGCAGCAATGTTAGCAGCACTAATGGCAGCACTTGCAGCCACACTAGCTTGTTTAGAAGCATCACTTGCTGCTACAGAACCAGCATTAATAGCTGCCGAAGCACTCGCACTCGCAACTGCGTTGGAAACTTCTGCACTAGTATAGGATTCACCCGCTTCGCTGGCAGCTGTTGCAGCTGAAGCGGCATTCGATGCAGCACTCTTAGCGTTTGCAGAAGCCGCACTTGCTGATGCAATCGCAGCCGACGCGCTGGCAACAGCGGCAGACGTCTTAGCAATCGATGCAGCAGCTGAGGCAGCAGAAGCAGCGACACTAGCAGAAGCAGCGGCAATGCTTGCGCTTGTAGCAGCAGAAGCGGCAACACTCGCTGCATTACTTGCAACAATTGAAGCCGATTTAGCATCAGAAACGGTTGCGGCACTTTTGGCAACTGCGGCGGCACTAATTGCTGATGAGGTATTTGCCGAAGCAATAGTTGCAGCAGAGGCAGCAGCCTCACTCGCAGCATTTGCAGCTGAAGCACCACTTGTTATTGTTGCATTAGCGGAATTGATAGCTGCACTCGCTGAGTCTGCAGCACTTTGAGCGGCACTGGCAGCAGCACTAACTTCCTTAGCTGCACTGGCGGTTGCATCAGAAATTGCGGCACTCACTGCAGCACTCGCTGATTTGGCAGCGGAAGCAGCAGCAGAGGCAGCAGCACTCGCTTGCGCTGAAGCATCTTGGCCTGCAGCAGAAGCACTCGCTGCAGCTTCACTGGCAGCAGCGGAAGCAGCAGCACTCGCTGAAGTGGCGGCTGATGTTGCAGCACTCGTAGCAGCACTCGCTACTGCAGTACTTGCAGACTTAGCTGCTGAAGCGGCAGCACTTGCAGCGGCACTACCCTTTTGAGCTGCTTGACTAGCAGCATCGCTAATAGCAGCACTCGCTGATGCTGAAGCAGCAGAAGCAGCGGCACTTGCTGCAACGCTGGCAGAAGCAGCGGCACTAGCAGCAGAGGCAGCAGCACTAGCGGCAGCAGAGGCAGCGGCACTAGCCTGTGCCGAAGCGTCCTTACCGGCGGCAGCGGCACTCGCTGCAGCACTGGCAGAAGCGGCGGCAACAGCAGATGTGGCAGCAGAAGTAGCATTCGCAGCACTTTGAGCGGCACTGGCAGCAGCACTAACTGCCTTAGCTGCACTGGCGGTTGCATCAGAAATTGTGGCACTCGCTGCAGCACTCGCTGATTTGGCAGCGGAAGCAGCAGCAGAGGCAGCAGCACTCGCTTGCGCTGAAGCATCTTGACCCGCAGCACTCGCACTGGCTGCGGCTTCACTGGCAGCAGCGGAAGCAGCAGCACTCGCTGAAGTGGCAGCTGATGTTGCAGCACTTGCAGCAGCACTTGCTACCGCGGCACTTGCTGAAGCAGCAGCCGATGCGGCAGCACTTGCAGCAGCACTACCTTTTTGAGCAGCTTGACTGGCGGCATCGCTAATAGCAGCACTCGCTGATGCCGAAGCAGCCGAAGCAGCAGCCGATGCGGCAGCGCTAGCAGAATTAGCTGCAGAAGCCGCGCTGGCTGCGGCACTCGCTGCAGCAGAGGCAGCAGCACTCGCACTTTGAGCCGCTTCACTAGCTGCACTGGTTCCCACTTGACTGGCCGCACTAGCTGCGCTCTTCGCTGCACTAGCTGCACTCGCAGCAGCTTCACTGGCAGCAGCAGCCGCGCTTCGAGCAGCACTGGCAGCCGCACTCGCAGCCGCATTATCAGAAGCTGCGGCAGCAGCAGAAGCCGCACTCGCAGCAGAGGCAGCCACACTGGCAGCACTTGTAGCGGTTTCACTAGCCGACTTGGCGTTAGCAGCAGCGGAGTTAACAGCAGCCGATGCGCTCGCAGACGTTGTCGCATCAGAGATTGCCGCACTGGTATAAGCATCCCCGGCAGCACTAGCAGCCACAGATGCACTCGTAGCAGCACTAGCAGCCGATTTAGCATTATCCAAAGCTGCACTAGCTGATTTGGCGGCACTGGCAGCTGCAACACTAGCAGCCGATGTTCCTGCAACAACTGCAGCACTGGCAGCAGCGGAAGCAGCTGCACTGGCATTATCAGCAGCAACGCTAGCACTTGTCGCCGCACTATTGGCAGCACTGGCAGCCGCACTGGCGGCAATCGAAGCTGATTTGGCATCGCTAACAGTAGCAGCCATTTTGCCGGCAGAAGCAGCACTCACGGCTGTGGCTTCATTTGCTGCAGCGACACTAGCGGCATTGCTTGCAGCCACACTTGCACTTGACGCCGCATTTGCACCACTAGTGACTGTTGAAATTGCGGCACTCGTGGCAGCGGATGCTAAGTCGCTTGCAGTCTTAATAGCTGCTGAAGCACTGGCAGCCGCACTCGTTATTGCATTTTGAGCAGAAACGGCTGCACTATTTGCAGCACTGGCAGCCGCAGATACGGCATCGCTAACAGCAGCTGATGCACTTTGACCTGCCGAACTAGCTGAAGCTGCGGCAGAAGTGGCAGCCGATTTAACGGCCGCACTGGCTGAACTAGTAGCAGCAGCAACTGCATCAGAAGCAGCTTTAGCAGCACTAGCAACCGCACTCTGAGCCGAACTTCCGGCAGTATCAGCAGCTGATTGAATGGCAGCACTGGCTGAGGTAGCCGCTGAAGTAATGGCATCACTAGCAGCCTTTTGAGCAGCTGAAGTAG
Source organism: Lentilactobacillus dabitei (assembly GCF_019061365.1). Lineage (GTDB taxonomy): Bacteria > Bacillota > Bacilli > Lactobacillales > Lactobacillaceae > Lentilactobacillus > Lentilactobacillus dabitei. The sequence continues at coordinate 15,912 of NZ_JAHPPD010000021.1, read as the reverse complement.
CGGCAACAATAGCCGCACTAGCTTGTTCAGAAGCATTCTTCCCAGCTGCACTAGCAGAAGCAATTGCCTCTGAAGCGGCAGTACTGGCAGATGCAGCGGCAGAAGTTTGATTTGCTGCACTCTGGTTAAGCGCGGCAATTAATGAATCAGTGGCCGCACTCGCAAATTCGGAAGCTGAAGCTGCACTGGCAGAAGCAATCTTGGCAGCACTCGCAGCGGCACTGGCGGCTGCACTAGCGGAACTAAGATTTGCCGAAGCAGCCGAGGTATTCCCCGCCGCACTCGCAGCACTTTGAGCAACCACAAGCTCACTGGCTGCCCGATTAGCTGCACTAGCTGCTGTGCTGGCAGCAGCTGAAGCAATGGCCGCCGCACTCGTTGCAGCACTCCTAGCTGAGGTTGCCGAGCTGAAGTTGCCAGTCTTAGCAGCCGAAGCCGCATTAGCAGCAGCCTGACTGGCGCTTTGATAAGCAGCCGATGCGGAAGCCGCCTGATCACTGGCAATCGTGGCCACGCTCTGGGCATCGCTAGCAGCTGACACAGCATCTGATTCAGCTTTAGTTTTAGCTTGAGCACTGGCTGCAGTCGAAGCCGATACGGCATTGGTATAAGCTTCACTGGCAGCAGCCGCACTGGCAACCGCGTTAGAAGCGGCGACACTTGCGGATTGATAAGCACTGGCTGCACTAGTAGCAGCACTGGCAGCCGAGTTAGCTTGATCTTGGGCGTCCGCATACGAAGCATCACTGGTCGAGATTATATTAGCAAGATCAGCCGCACTGGCAGCGGCAGCTGAAGCAGCATTGGCAGCAGTTGAAGCAGCCAAAGCAGCACTAGTAGCATTACTCCCAGCAGCACTGGCAGCCGCACTGGCTACGGCTGCTGAAGTTAAATCACCGTTTTTAACAGCTGTGGTAATTGAATCACTCGCAGCACTGGCGGCAACAGAAGCACTTTGAGCAGCACTCGCAGCATTACTTGCATTAATCGCTTGCGCATCAGCATTTGCTGCAGCCGAAGTAATCGCTTGCGTATTTGTCTGGGAAACCAGTGCTTTTACAGCATCATTTAAGTTAGTGGTTGCCGTCAAAATATCTGAAGCACTCACTTTGCTTAAATCGGCTTGAGCACTTGCAGACAACGCTTCAGCGGCAGCTAATGCGGTTTTGACAGCATTATAACTGATCGTCGTGTACTTGGTCGAATCGATCGCACTCGCAGCACTAATTGCCTGATCCAACCCCGACGTACTTTTAGTAGCTTCGGTTAATGCCTTATTCAACGCAGCTGCAGCCGAATCGGCGCTACTCTGGGTCACAGCAGCCGAAGTTGTCATTTGATTTTCAGCTGCTTGCGCGGAAGTCAAAATGCTTTGGGCATCCGAAAGCGATGATACCAAGGCATCCCATTCAGCTGAAGTTGCCTGAGTAGAACCTGAGCCAGCAACAACTGCGGCACTGGCAGCTGAAACGGCAGCGCTCAAGGCACTGGTATCAGTTGGGACGTAGAAATGCCCAGTAACAGTATTGTCAAGACCACTTACTGTCGTTCCGCTCGGTTGAATATCATTGGTACCAGTTGAAATTCCAGTTTGAACCCGGGTCGTTGCATCAACGTATTGGCCGGCTTTCAAAGCAGGAATCGAAATTGACCACTTGCCATCAGCACCTGCTTGAATGGTTGACTGATATGCTCGAGAACCATCCGAATTGTAAATTGAAACTTGAACAGTATAAACATTGAGATCCCCTGAAGCCAGTAAACTAGTTTTAGTATTGCTAATAGCATCACTAAAACTAGTACCACTTGGCGTGATCGTCGTAATCGTTCCATCAAGCGTTTGCGACCCTTGACTCATTGAATTGAAATCAACGTTGACATAAGGGGTTTGACCTTCTTGCAGGCCATTTGACAAATACCCCAGCGTGCCATACGTAACCGTGCCATACGTAACCGTACCAGATGCACTAACCCGCTGAACTTGAGCGGTAATGATGTCCCCGGCATTCAAGGTGGTTCCAGAAATGATGTTACCATTCTTGTTACCAAATGACGCTGAGAAAGTGCCATCCGAGTTAACCGTCGTGGTCACCGCTTGACCAGTAGTCTTATCAGTCACAACCACTTGGATAGCGTCACCACTATTATTAGAAGCAGCCGCGGCAGAAAAGGCAGCTGAATCCAGTTTACCGCTAACAGTGTTGGTGCCTTCAGCAATCACTCGAGTTAAACTAGCGCTAGTAACAGCCGGAACGGCACTTTGAATGGCCGCGGACAAGGTTGCTAAGCCACCAGTAGCTTCAGAACTCCAATCAGTCCCGGTCTGGGAACTGCCGGAAGTGGCGCCATACGTGTTAGCAAAGGTGGTGGCATCACTAAGCGTCTTCCCTTGAGTTGTTGCAAATCCGGTGGCTCCGGCAGTAACTGTAATCGTGTTGGCAGCCGTTACAGCAGCTGAACTAGCATCACTCGCAAGGGTTACCCGTTGCAAATAAGTACCAGTATCAGCGGACCATGTCTTTAAATTCAGAGTAAAGACATAACCGGCAGCCGTGGTTCCACTACCGAGCACCTTGCTGTTAACGGTGAAGACAGTTTGGCCCCCGCTATTGACAGAAGTTGTAATTTGGAAAGCACCAGTGTTAATGGCATTCGCTAAGGTAGTCGTCTTCGTGGTATCCAAAACGGCCACAGTACTTCCCGTGAAATTGATACCACCCGAGGTAACTTCTTTCATACCTGTACCAACAGCGGCATTACCAGCCCCTGATTCATAGTAAGAAACGGTGACATACTTTTGCCAATCGCTACTATTAAAGAACGTCGTCAAAGCAGTTGGCAAAGTAAATGTTGTTGTATAACCGTTTCCTAGTGAAAGCAGGTTAGAGATTGAGGAAGCATCTCCAAACGTAATCGTCCCGGCACTCGCATTAATCGTATTAGTTGCCTGGCTTTCCAAACTATCATCTTTGAGATCGTTATTCGTCCCATAGACATAGAAGTAAACACCAGTTCCCAAACTAATCGACCCGCCACCTGTCTTAGACAAATTGGCAGTATAAAAGTTCACGGTATTATACGCGATTTGCAGGGCATCTGCATCAGTCGTTCCAGTGTTCAAGGTTGCAATTGCTGTTTGAATGGCATTCTTTAAATTCGTAACCGAATCTGAAGAAACGCCAGACATCGCTTTGGAATCCGACGCGGTTGACTGCGCAGCGGATAAGGCCGCCTTTAATTGATCCTTATAAGCAGCCGCAGATGCTTCAGTTGGCACCGTTGCCCAGATGGCACTGGTCAGCTTAGCCGTATCGCTGGCCAGCGTTGACGCATTGGAATCGTTGTAACGTGCGTATTCTGCGTTAGCTAAAGCACTTGAAAGGACATTATAAGAAGTCGTAGTCACGCCACTACTGCCGGCGCCGCTAATGCCAGCTGCGGTGCTGATGAACTCATCCAAGCTATCAATGGTAACTTGGAAAGTCGTCTTCAAATCACTAATGGCGGTATTAATCGCCGCAGAGGCCGAAGCTAATTCGTCGGGTGTACTTGCGCTATTCTTCAATACTGCTTGAGCAGACGTAATGGCTTCACTTAAGGCACTGGTTGTTGAATCATCAAATGCAGACCCTGAACCGGCATTGAGTAAGGTTGCTCCACCAGAAATAGCATCACTCAACCCACTGGTGTAGGTATCCTTACCATTACCAAATAATGCCTGATAAGCAGTGTTCAATGAGGCCGTTGCATTGCTAATTTGATCAGCAGTTGCCGCAGCGTTATTCAAAACGGATGTAGCCTAAACATAAGCGCTTGAAAAATCATCCCAGGTACTTGAAGCGTAATTGGTTGAAGCATTGGTTGTTTGATAGGTCGACTTAGCGGTGTTAATTGCCGTCGATAAATCGGTTAAGCTGGTTGCCTTAACCAATCCACTAACCGCTGCCGATAAATCACTCATTGCGGTCTTAGCCGTATCCGCAGCCGTCGAGTCAGTCACTGCGCTGGCGGCACTTAAGGCGGACTTTAATGTGGTAATTGAAGCTGATGTATACGAACCAGCACTCGCAATCGCTGCACTTGCAGAAGCGGCTAACGAACTGTAATCGCTCGTAACGGCCTTGGTCGTTGATTGATCCAGCGTTGTGATGGTATCTTGCAACGCTTTATAGATCGCAGCGGCTCGATCACCAGTAGCAGCAGAGTTTGCAGCCGTACTTGTCGCAGCAGAAAGAGCTGCTGTGTATGCCTTCCAAGCTTCAGAAGTATAGCCAGCCGAAGTCGAAGTTGGAAATGCCGCATTAGCTGACGTAACCGCGCTGCTCAAAACTGCAGTCGTAATTTGCTTACCATCACTGGTAGCCGTTGGAATCAAACTTTTAACTGCACTATTAATTAGTTTAGTTGCGGCATTAAGGGCCGTTAAGCTTGAACTAGCTGTTAGCTGATTCAAATCACTGATGGTATCGCTCATTTCCGCATAGGACTGGCCAGTGTAATTACTTGCCGTTGATGGCACACTCGTTAATGCCTCCGAGTATGCTTGATAAGCAGCTGATTTTGTCGTTGCTTCACTTAATGCAGCCGTGGCTGCAAAGACATAAGCAGCAGCACTTGGCACCACTTTGGCCGCAGAGTCCGCATAAGTTTGGGCAAGAATTGCTTGCGCACTAGCAAGGGTGGCAGCCGTCACAACTATTTAAAGCTGAAGCGAGGCTGCTAGCAGCACTAGCGGCAGCGTTGGTTAATCTAGCTGAACTGGCTGCCGAAAGGGCCTGATCGGATGCCAGGGTTGAAGCGGCCTTAGCTGCTGACAAGCCAGCACTCGCCTTGCCAACATCACCTGTTGGTACCGCTGCAGAAGCTGAAACTGCCCCCTCGCTGGCACTAGTAATCGCATTTGTTGCCGTCGATAAGGCTGCGCTGGCAGCAGCTGCCGCGGATGCAGCAATGCTACCAGCTGCGGCAGCTTTTGCATCGGTCGCACTTCCTGAAACCGCTGCTGATAAAATATCGGTTCCCGATTCACTAGCTGCCTTAATCGACGTAGAACCAGCGGTTAAAGCGGTCGCTTTGGCTGTAGTTTTCATTTTAGCCGCAGAAGCTGGAGATGCCGTTGTGCTGGAAGAACTTTCTGCAGTAGTTTCGGTTGAAGCTGACTTAGTAGTTGTAGATTGTGTCGATGCCTCACTACTCGATGCACCGCTGGTTTCATTAGTCGTCTGAGATTGGGTACTTTGAGAAGTTGAACTAGCCGATGTAGCGGTTGAATTAGCCGCTGAGCTAGTAGTTCCAGACGTCGCACTCGAACTTGTCGCGGTCACCTTTTGATCAGCAGAAGTGCTAGTCGTTGTGGCAGCAGTTTGCTTGGCAGAGCTGGTAGTCGTTACATTTGAGGCGCTTGACTGAGCGTCACTGGTCGATACATCACTTGGTTGGCTAGTTGCCTGATCCGATTGAGTTGTCTGCGAGCTAGTGGTTTTATCACTACTTGAGGTCGTGGCTGTACCTGTTGAATCACTAGTAGTGGAACTGGCCGTCGCATCAGTAGTCGAATTGCCAAGTGAGATTGCTTCATTTGAGGAACTATCAGTTGATGGTTCAATCACAGAAGCCTGATTACCAGTCGATCCCCCTGTACTTATTGATTGATTGGTCGAAGATTCAACATTCTCAGTCGCAGCAGTAGTCGCACTGGCAGAAGTTGGCGTTGAATCCGCAAAGGTTCCTCCCAGTGAAAATGTGACAACAGTGATCGCGGCAAATAACCACCGTTTACCACTTTTGTACATCTTGTAATGCTGCTTTTGACTGATAATACTGTCTTTAACCATTTTATTGTGTTTTGACAATATACCTTACCTCCCAAAAACAAGCTATTCTATCCTCCAAATCAAAATACTAGAATATTTGTTTTGCACTCCCCCTTTATACAATTGACAAGTATATTATTTAGTGTGGAATTATTAACGGCATGCTTTTAACCAAATATATTAAAAAGTCAAGCGGTTGCAGCCTAACAATTTTAATATCATTAGATACAAATTATATGTGGTCAAAAACACTTGTTTCTAGTTGATTATTAACTCAATAACAACTACACTACATAAGTAAGCACCTTGTGATACTGATATATCGGGGTTCGTGTTATAATTGTGTAATATTTTAATGTTAAAACCGTTATACAATAAATGCCGTTAACAACTTCATCACCGGGAAGTTTACCACAAAATCACATAATGGGTTCACATTTTTATCTTTAAATTGCTTATTTTTTGAAAGTGTATTTTTATTAATTAAAATGAATAAAAATAACTGGAGGCCTTGCTATGTTATATTTTGTTAATTTTAACATGCCAGTAAACAAATCCGGAATTGAACACGCCCAGCTCAAGCGAATTGCCCTGTTCAAAGCCCATCAAGTGCCAGCAAAAATTGTCACCCGCGATTATGATCCGCAGCTTCACTATAATCTCAAATACACAGATTTGACTGATGACGATATTTTAAACGAATTCGATTATTTCCAAGACGCCACTCACGTCCCCGTCAAAGAAGTCAGCCCCGACGATATCAAAATCCCTGCAAACATCCGAGATAACCTCGTAAAAAAATGGGTTGCTGATCAAAATTACTATGAATATTATCACAACCAAGCGATCTTCATGCGAATTGCGGTCTTTCCAAATACCCAACAAGTCGCAGCGGTCCACTACTTTGATACCCTGCAAAACTTATACCGGGTTGATTATTATGATCGGCGCGGCTTTGTGTCAAAGGAGCAATATTATACCCCAGATAACAAAGTCAACATGGAACAGTTACTGCGCCCAGACGGCTCGGTGGCAGTCCAACAATTTTACCGGTTTGACCGTTCAATGAAGCGATCAACCTCTCAATTCCGAGTCGTAGACTATAATGGTAAGGACTACGAATTCAATACCATTTCCGAACTATTGCGTTTTTGTCTGGATGAGCTTGCCCGACAAGATCCTCAAGTCAGCATTTTTGTATCCGACCGTTCACTGGTTGACGACTGGTCAATCATGCATATGCAAGAAAAGGCCTACAAGGTGTTGCATCTTCATAACTCTCAAACCAACGATGCCAACGATCCCATGCATTCCGGGCTTAACTACAACTATGAGCTTGGTTTAAATAACCTCGACAAGTGGAATGCTATCATTACCGCAACTAAAAAGCAGGCTGATAACGTGGCCGCGAGGTTTAAGCCACACATTCCAATCTTTGTCATTCCAGTTGGCGTGGTGCCAACTGAAGTCCTAACTGAAAAGCGCATCCCAATGAGTCAACGCACTGCTGGCAAAGTCATCGCAGTTGCTAGAATTTCTAACGAAAAACGGCTTGATGACCTGGTTCGGGCTGTTGGGCAAGCTCGGGAATCGGTACCAAACATCACTTTAGATATTTACGGCTACGAAAATAGTGAAAACGATTATGCCGAACCCAAGAAGGTCCGCAAAATCATCAAGGACCTTGGGTTAACCGACGTGGTTAAGCTCAAAGGCTATACGAATAACCTGCTGCCGGTTTACCAAAATGCCCAAGTTTTCGGCCTCACTAGTCGAATGGAAGGCTTCAACTTGTCATTGCTAGAAGCAATTTCTCATGGTGTGGTTGGCGAAACCTACGACGTTAATTACGGTCCAAATAGTATTGTCAAAGATGGTATTAACGGCCACATCGTCACTTTGGGGAATTGGCATCAAATGGCAAATAACTTTGTCAAATTATTTAAGAATCCTGATTTATTGCAAAAATTGAGTGACGGGGCCTATCAGTCCGCAGAAGAATATTCCCCTGATAATATTTGGGCGACCTGGATCAACCTGATTCAAGACGCCAATCAAAAAATCGCAACTGTTACAAATCAATAAGAAGGTGCAAATATGAATTATCTATTAACCGCTAGTTTAGGCGAAGACAATATTGAAATTAATAATAATATCAAACAGCAACTCCGAGTTTTTAAAACTTATGGCAAACCAGTTAAAATTGTGACCCGCGATTACGACCGCTTTCAGTCGCAACGCTGTGAGCAGTTGGGAATTGACGAAGCCGATGTGATTAATTTGTTCGACTATTTTCAAGGAACGGTTAAAGCTGCCCACCAAAAGCCAACCATCCACGACTTACCACAAATTTCCAAGCGAGCTTATGAAATTCAGCCCCACGGTCCAAACTACCAGGAGCTACGGGACGGCGGTCGACTTATCGCCCACGTTCAAATCATGCCAACCACCGTTGGTCAAGTGAATTACATTCAATACTTCGATGAGTTCGGCAATATTTCGGTAACCCAAAATTACGATTGGCGGGGCTTTAAATCTTCGGAAGATTATCTCCACCCGGACGGCAACTTTGCTTATACCTTTTGGTTCAACCAAGTTGGCCAACGTGTCTTACAGCTAGCCCATATGTATAATGCCGATAAACAAGTCGTGCCAACCAGCTACCATCTGGAGAACTACCAACATAACGATTATTTATTTGGTAACCTCGATGAACTATTCAGTTTCTTCTTGGATGAACTCATCAAAAATGACGACCAGGCAACCCTGGTCGTCAACAATCCAGAAGATTTGGCGGCCTCGGTTCAGCATTTGGCCGGCCATCCTCGCGTCTTTTTGCGTTATCAGCATCTCTTCGATCCCCAGCGAGTCATTGCAGATTCAAGCAATTCCCAGGTCACAGATACAATCGTTAATACCAGCAGCCAGGCGGCTCACTTGCGAGAACAGTCCGATCAAGGAATGCCAGCAGTGATTGCTGACATGAGTCTCTCAGATGCGGAGCTTCACGCCGAATACACCCCCATTGCCAAGCGCAAGCACAATGATGTCGTTGCTTTCACCGATTTTACCGATGAGTTGTCGTTTGCCAATATTTTGAAAGCTTGGCACCAGGTTAGAACTGTCATTCCAGATGCCAAATTAACCCTGTGCAGCAAACCCGATTCTCGAGTGGACTTGGTTGGTGTGTTCAAGAAGATTAACGCTGAACAATTCCAGAAGATTGTCAACGTTGTGATTGATCAAAATGGCATTGATCAGGCAGTGTCGACATCCAAACTCATCTTGTATTTATCGAAATTTGCAGCAACACCCACCACGCTGCTGTATAACTTCAAGGACCGGATTCCAGTTAGGGCAACTTTAAGCAGTGAATTGGCCCCAATCATTTCTGATCTAGGGATCGGCAAAACCATTCCCAGTAACGCAGAGGGAATTGCCAAGTCCGTGGTTGGACTGTTGCAAAATGAACCCGAGCAACAAGCTGCCGTTCAAGCAATTGAAACCGTTCGAACTCAATTAACCATCGACCATTATTGGCAGACTTGGCAAAAGGTTTTGGAAGAACGCCAGGTTTCGGAGGCCCAATAAGCTCTCTTTTATGCTTGTAAAATAAACCAGTACCGGCGCCAGCCTCTTATAAGGGAAGCTGGCGCCGATATTGGTTTAATCGCAATTGATTGCCAAGTGCAACCGTTTGCTTTAATTCCACGACTAATGATGTCAATTCTGACAATTAAGAGGGGGCTAACCGTTTAGCTATCAAAACAGCGTTGTAATTACCGCTCCAGCGACAATCATCAAAAGCCCTAACAACGTATAGCTCAACTCGCGGCGGCTCTTAGTTTCATGCATCCAGACCATCCCCAGCAACGTTGAAATGACCACTGAAACTTGAGAAACCACAAATGCCGTATTAACGCCATTGGCTTTGACCGACAGAATATAGGTGACGGCCGCAAACGAGAAAACCAAGCCACCAATAATGTTCAACCAGCTGGTCTTTTCTTTGAAAACAATCCCCTGCTTAGTGACCGCTAGATAAACTAAGACGGCAATCACCATGCCAATGGATTCTGGTAAAAAGATTGCCAATCCTGAATCACTTAGCCCGCGGGGAATTGAATTATAAACCCAATAACCAGCAGAAGTCAGAACCAGCATCACAATGGTATTGATTCGTTGATGATTGGCTTCTTCTTGACTTTTGTGATCTGTAATCGAAGTCAGCCAGATCCCAATGATTAACATTAAGACGCCTAACGCCCCAAACGCCTTTTCGATACCGGTTGACCATTCACCAAAAATGAACACACCAATCAAGGAAGTCCCTACCAACTGCAGGCCAGTGGAAATCGGCATGGTTTGCGAAACGCCAATCTTTTGATATCCATGATACTGTCCTAATTGGCCGACAATCCAAAAGGCGCCGGCAAACGCAGCCAACAAGAAACTTTGGACCGTTATTTGTGGTTTCAAAACAATAAAGACACCCACACTAGCAATCAGCGTCCCCAAAGCCGTCCCCAAAATTTCATTAGCTGGCTTGCCACCTAACTTCGCAACCACTGGCGGCAAAAGCCCCCAACCCAGTGCTGGTAATAACAATAACAGTGTGTTCAAACGATCAACCTCCATATTCCTTAGAATAATAATCAAGCACTATATCATATAATTACAAAGTTAAAATGTAAACGGATTCTGGAAAACTTTTCCAATTCTCTAATCATTTTTTGAAATTATTTTTCTAAACAAAAAGAGCCAGTCCATTGGGGCACACCTTGCATAGTGTTCCAATGATTTGGCTCAGGTTTGAGGTGAATCGCTAAGTTCACCTTAAGTTCGTTGGCTAACCGGTCGCAATAGAATTTCATTAATTGCAACTTTTTCAGGTTGATCGATTGCATAAGCAACCGCGTGGGCGACATCTTCGGCCGCCAGCCCAGTCGTTTCTTCCCGCTTTTTAATCTGTTCACGGGTGGTGTCGTCAGAAATTGTTCGATATAATTCTGTCGTAACGGCTCCTGGCGAAATCATCGTGGTTCTAATGTGATTATCAACCTGTTCTTGTCTAAGTCCATCCATAATGGCCTGGATAGCGTATTTAGTACCAGCGTAGACGGCGGTTCCTGGATGAACCACATGCCCGGCAACTGAATCGGTCGTGATAATGTGGCCATGTTTTTGCTTGATCATAACCGGTAGCACGGCGGCAATCCCATACAAGACGCCCTTAATGTTCACGTCAATCATTTGTTCCCACTCATCAACTTTTAAATCAGCTAATGGAGAAACTGGCATTAGGCCAGCATTATTGTATAAAACATCAACTTTACCAAATTTGGATACTGCTAAATCAACCAACGCTTTGACATCGGCTCGATTGGTTACGTCGGTTGCTTGGTAGCTGACCTGATCATCATCAAATTCGTTGGCGATTTCTGCCAGTCGATCCGTTCGCCGGGCCCCAATCACAACGTGGGCACCGGCCTTTGCCAATACTTCCGCCGTTGCCTTACCGATACCGCTAGAGGCACCGGTAATCACGACAACTTTATCTTTGATTGTCAATATTCTCACTCCTTACAATTGTTGTTAACTGAAATTGGCTTAAAAAGCTCCCGTTAAATTTTTCGGAATTTTTGAGATATACCTTGCCAAACTCATCAATCAGACCATGAAACTCCTGGGCATCTTGGTAAGTAAAGCTGGCCGGCAATGCCACCTGCTGCTTTAATTGTCGGTAGTTAGTGGTTGGATCCCCCAAGCAACTAAAAAGCGTGCGGGCATACTTGTCAGCAATGAAGGTCGGCTGGTCAAAAACGTAAACGATTAAGGAATCTGCCGTTTCTTCACCAATGCCGGGTAACGCTAACAGCGTTTGGCGTAAGTGAGACCCTGTCTGGGCGCTCAATTTGTCAAAATCACAGTCTGCCTGATTGAACCACTTCAAAACCGCCAGCAAACTCTTACTTTTATTCTTATAGAAACCGCTTGGCCGAATCAATTCTTCCAGCTCAGGTTGACTTAACTGCAGAATTTTCTCAACGTTGAGATCCGTTTTGGCTCTGAGATTATCAAGCGCCAAGTCAACGTTATTCCAGTTGGTATTTTGAACCAAAATGGCGCCAATCACAATTTCCATCTTGCTATCGGCCGGCCACCAGTGCTGGGGTCCCATTTCTTTAAGCATGTAATGATAGAGTGGCATCGGATCAATCACGAACGTAGTCACCTCCCGTCGATACTTTCATTATAATCCAAATAAGATTGCGAAAAAAAGTGGGTTGCTCCCAAAATTTAAAGCGATTAATCACCCAATCCCGTCCGGAAATGACCGATTAATCGCTTTAATGTTGCTGGCAACTTTTACAAGTCACGCGGCATTTTAATTTGTTAATAATCAAAGCTAATTTTCAAGTGGCTAAAGCTTGTCAATCGGCTCCTTTAGCTTTCTTGACTGATACCACAAGAATGCCCAAGCGACCAAGCCAAAGAAGATCGGTCCGATAATGGTCCAGAACGCCGTAACGTAATCGTGACTCATAATTGGGGCGACTGCCGTGAAGCCAATGCCGACAATTAAAACGATCATGACAATGGCAACAATCATATCCGTCAGCCAACGATTGGTAAAAATTTCAAACGGTCGATTTAAGTCCTTGCGCCGCTTAAAGAATGGGAAGGCGCCGATCAAGAAGAGGTAGGGAAATGAGGTGGAAATATTTCCCATATTGGTCAAAATCATATAGAATTTCTTGGCACTGGAACCACCAAAGGTCACAAAGAAGATCAAAACTGCGACGACAACCGCTTGGGTCCACATCGCAAATGATGGCATCCTCTTATCGTTGAGCTTTGTCATTCGAGCCGGCCAAAAGTCGGGGTTTGATCCCATAATAAAGGACTTCAATGGTGAATAAATCAGAATAAAGAACGATCCCATATAGGCCATGAACATGCTCAAACCGGCAAAACGGGCAAATGACGTTCCGAGAATCAGGCAGGCAGCGTTAGATAAATGCATGCTTTGGCCTAAGACAACGCCCAGGTTATTCATGAGCACGTAGGTAATATTACCAAGGTTAACCTGGCCTTGGCCAATGACCGAATGCCAGTTGGCACTAATCCCCCATAGGAAGATTGATAGTGAATAAGCAACCATAATGACCATGGTTGAGATCACCAGACCCTTGGGAAAATCTTTTTCGGGATTATCCATACTGTCGGTCACCCCACCCATCGTTTCAGTTCCGGCGTAGGCAAATACCGCGTAGATCATGAATGACAACAGGGCTAGTGATGATTGAAAATCGGGGTTCGGGGATTGAACGAAACTGTGCAAGCCATTCACCGGTTCAGCCAATTGGCCGCCATTCATGATCAGGATAATCAAACTGGCAATGGCAAAGATAACCGTCAGCAGTGACACAAAGATCCCCCCCAGTGACGTAATCTTTGAGATTGAATCCACCCCTCTAACCGCAAATGAAGTAACCACTAGAATCCAGAAGATTGCCATGACCCCAATCACTTGATTCGAATTTAAGCCGAGAAACGCCCAACTCTGGGTCTGGTCGTGACCAAAGATAGTCGTTGAAAATGGGATCCAAACTTTTGATGCGGTCGACATCAGCCAAATGATCCAAGAGGACAACCAGATGAATGTGCCGATAAATGCCCACCGGTCGCCGATTGAACCGGCCAGCCACGAGTAAATCCCGCCATGAGCATCCTTAAAGGTTGACCCATATTCGGCAAACATTAATGTACTTGGTAGTAAGAATAACAGGGCCGCAAAGACGTACCAGATAATACTGGCATAGCCCATCTGATCGTAGGCCACCGTTGTGTTGGCAAAGCCATAAATGGTCGACATGATCATCAGGATCAAACTGATAAGTGTGATTTTTTTCTTTTTCATAATAATGACATACCCCAAAATAATTTATTTGATAAAATGAATAATCTTGCCACAAAAATCAAGGTTAACTTTAGCATGACTTGATTAAAATCATGTCAAAAAGCCTTGAGGATTCATGCATTAATTATTAAAATATCTCGCCAAATTCACAGTAAGCAAATCTAATCAATTTGTATAAAATGATCAAGAACCTGTATATCGAGTTAAACCGCCATTCCAGCAAGGTCAAATAAGGTCAATTGTGAAGCAAGCAACAGTAAGAAAGGAATCAACATTACAAAAAAATAATTTCTGATTAGGGAATGGTGTGGAAAATCTAATTTGTGGTATCCAAGGATAACGATAAAATGCCATTTGCCCCCAGTATTTAGGGAAAAAGCACCGGCTGCTGATTTGAATAGATTGATTTGGGTACCAATCCTGATGCTTAATTAATATTACCAGTTTCGAATCAGCATTTCCATCAGTAGTATACATTAAGGCCACTGCTCTTGGCGTCCTGCTCATTGGCGACCGCTGATATCCCCTTTCATGGAAAAATTCAGGCTGCCAACTAGACTTAATTTAAATAGCAAAAAAACGTCCGGTTTGACCCGAACGCCCTATACTTATCTAATAATTTCCTTGAATCACTAATTTCTTGTTACCTGTAATGTAATTGCCATTTGCCAGTTGGTAACGGGTTGTCAAATTGTGCTTAACAATCTTTTTGATGGTCAGATGGGTGCCCTTCTTATAATTGATAACCTTGTTGGTCAAGTTCACCCGCTTGTAGGCATTAACGCCCTTTTTGTTAATAACAGTAATCTTGTTATTTTTAGGCATTGTCTGGTAGTAAACTGGCACCACGTACTTTTGGTTGGAGGTGATATAACCCACTTTACCGGCAGTCTTGCTGCCGTGGTTCACATCCCGAACCTTGTAACAAAGCACACCGTTCGTTGAACGAGCATAATCCACAACGACAAACATCGGTCGGTTAACTCGTTTAACTTTGGGATATTTGGCGATTCGTTGGCTGTTCTTGAAATTAGAAGTCTTATATAGATAGATTCCCTTGGTTGCGTACACGGCGGCGCCCTTCACAGCAGCATAATTGGGAACACTTGGCTGTTCAGTCACAGTTGGCTGTTTGCTAGGGGTTGGAACCGTTGGCGTTGTACTTGATTCTTGCTTTGCTGGTACCGAATTATCACTTGGACCCGATGGCACAACCGGCGCTGTCTTAGGCACCACGTGGACCGTCAAGTTGCCCGTATCCTTGGTTAATGTATAAGCAATTGGCTTCGGGTCAACTAACTGATAGCCGGCAGGCGCCACTGGTGTGTACTCACCAGTTTTGCCAACAAAACCAGTGATCGGATAGGATCTTACGATCGCCCCTTTAGCATTATCATTCACATAGTTAACGGTTGCTGAGGCAGGCTGGTATTGATAGGTAACGGTGATAGATGTCGGAGTCATTTGACCATACATATTTATATCTAATGATGGCGTACCATCAAAGGCGATTCCCGCTTTTATGGCTTCTAAAAAATTAACAAGTGCTTCAGAAATTGTGCTGAATGATTTCATGAACCCTTTATCCACCAGTAATTGAAATCCATCCATGTCCTGATACGATATTTGGGGTGGATCATTAGGGTTAGCCGGTTGAATTATTCCAATTACTCGATTATTTGGAGTATCTAACAAAAAAGTCTTACTCGAAGTATTTGTATAAGCTTGAAAAGCCGGATCTGTTATAAACTTAACAGAGTGAAGCGTCTTCGCTGGATCATACCCTGGTACACTCACATTAACACAATTTGCCTTAGGATTAGCAACTGCAATCGTAAATTGTTCCGGTGCTTTTAGCTGATTGCCCTTGGTATCGACCACATAAACCTTTGTTGTAATCTCGGTTGGTGTGTCATCAGCCTGAGCACTATGAGACTGACCCCCAACTATACATATAAGGACAGTGGCTAAACACACAAAGCACGCCATCATGATTCCCTTTATTGTTTGATTCTTTATCATTACTTTCCCCTCCAATTTATGATAATGATAACGTAATCAACCATATTCATTCTTAGTATATGTGAATTATTGTGTAAGCACTAAATAATTGGACGTATTCAAAAAGGCATTCGAGCATGTTATTCTTCAGATAACACAATCGAATGCCTTTTT